>CACYOC010000021.1 GCA_902775975.1 uncultured Bacteroidales bacterium
ATATCCCAACTATGACACTTACCATTGCATTATTCTACCTTACGTTTACACATCAGAACGGAACGGTGGTGGGCTGGTCGTCGTAGCCGAAGGGGGAAGTGCTATTGTCGATGGGCTGGTCGCCATTGACCTTGCTGCCCAGTATCTCACCGCCATTGTCCTGACGCTTGCTGCCGAGGCGCTTGTCCTCGGGATTCTCGAAGCGGGTGAACTCGCCACGGAAGGTGAGCAGCACATCGCCGGTGGCTCCCTTACGGTGCTTGGCAATGATGATCTGTGCCATGCCGTGCAGGTCGCGGCCGTTGTCGTCCTGATAGATGTGGTAGTACTCGGGACGGTGGACGAAAAGCACCATGTCGGCATCTTGCTCAATGGCTCCTGACTCACGCAGGTCGCTGAGCTGAGGGCGCTTGCCCTCGAGACCTTCACGACTCTCGACACCACGGTTCAGCTGCGAGAGGGCGAGGATGGGAATGTCGAGCTCCTTGGCGAGTCCCTTCAGCGAACGGGAGATGGTGCTGACTTCTTCCTGACGGGAGGAGAAGCGCATGCCGTTGGCATTCATGAGCTGCAAGTAGTCGATCATGATAATCTTCACGCCGTGTTCGCGGACGAGGCGGCGGGCCTTGGTGCGCAACTCGAAGACGGAAAGTCCCGGGGTATCATCGACATAAAGAGGAGCACCGAGGAGTCCGTTGAGTCGCTTGTCCAGGCGGTCCCACTCGTCGGGCTGCAGCTGTCCGTTCAGAATCTTCGAACCTTGTATCTCGCAGCAGTTGGAGATGAGGCGGTTGACGAGCTGCACGTTCGACATTTCGAGCGAGAAGAACGCCATGGGCACCTGGTAGTCGGCGGCAATGTTCTTTGCCATGGAGAGGGCAAACGACGTCTTACCCATGGCAGGACGTCCGGCAATGATAACGAGGTCGGAAGGCTGCCAGCCGGAGGTGATGTCGTCGAGCTTATGATAGCCCGTGGGAACACCGGTGAGACCGTCCTTGTTGGCGGCGGCCTTCTGGATGACATCGACGGCATTCTTGATGACGGGGTCTATCTGCGTGTAGTCTTTCTTCATGTTGCGCTGACCCAACTCGAAGAGGGAGCCTTCGGCTTCCTGCATCAGGTCATCGACATCGATGGTCTCGTCGAACGCCTTGGTCTGGATGTTGCTGGAGAAGGCTATGAGCTGGCGTGCCAGCGACTTCTGAGCGATGATGCGAGCGTGATACTCGATATTGGCAGAGGAAGCCACGCGACTGCTGATTTCCGTCACATACCCTGGACCGCCGACATCCTCCAAGTCGCCTTGCTTGGCGAGCTGTTCGGTGACGGTCCACACATCGACAGGCGACTCGTGCATGGAGAGTTCCATGATGGCACGATAGACTTTCTGGTTGCGGGGCTCGTAGAAACTCTCGGGGGTGAGCATCTCGCAGACAACGGCGTAGGCGTCCTTATCAATCATCAGGGCTCCCAGCACGGCACGCTCTATCTCGGTGGCTTGCGGCTGCACATGAGCATAGGTGGTGTCAACGGGTTGCTGGCGCTGACGGCGCGGTGTATCTTTCTTCTGTTCTGCCATAGTGGATGTTTCTTTTTAGTATGTATGATGTGTTGTTATTTTCGGTGGCGCTTGATGATGCTATAAGCGGTGTAGAGCCCTAACTCGCCTGCCTTGGAGAGGTCGCTGATGCCTTCAGCGTCTTGCTTCAGTGCCAGTCGTGCAAGTCCGCGGTTGTAGTAGGCTTCTGCGAGGTTCTTGTCGAGTGCGATGGCGCGGGAATAGTCCTCGACGGCATGCTGCAAGTCGTGACGATCGACATAGACGTTGGCTCGGTTGTAATAGAGGTAGGCGTTGGCACCTAACTCGATGGCTCGTGTCAGGTCGGCCAACACTCGGGCGGTGCGCATCATGACGTCAGTGCCCTGCGAGGCGTAGAAGTCGCTGAGGCGGTTCTGGCAGACGCCTCGCTGCCAATAGGCGATGACTGACGTAGAGTCGATTTGCAGGTAGGTGTCGAGATCCTCGATGGCGGCGTCGTAATTCTGGATGACGCTGTAAGCCACTGCCCGTTGCAGCAGCAGGGGACAGAGGCTCTTCTCCTGACGGGTCTGCCCGATTTGTTGCGACAGACTGTCGATGCGTGCGAAGTAGCGACGGGTAGCCTTCTCGCTGAGGGTATTCTGCGAACAGACGATGAAGAGGCGACGGTCTTTCGGCAACTGGCTGTTGAAGGCATCGACATGGCGGTCGTAAGCCACATAGCGCTTGACAGCGTCGAGCTGCTGTTCGGTGGAGAGCAGATAGCTCGGCATATAGTCCATGCCGACCTTGCGGTTCTGCACGCGGCCACGGTAGTCGCTCTGGTATTCGTGTTCCAGCTCGTCCTCGTCGGCCACTGCCAACTGGTTGTACTTCTCGATGTCTATATCGCTGCGCTTGCGCATCTGCTTCTTCGAGAGTCGCGGCTGACGACCGTAGTAGCGCTTGTCGAGCTGTGCCTTCAGAATGCGGAACTCGTCTTGCTCTGCCTGCTTCGTCAAGCCGAGGCTGCGATAGCACTGGGCGCGTTGGTGCAGACCGGTCCAGAAGTTGGGATAGTCGGCGATGACCTTGCTGTAGTCGCGGATGGCAGCCCTGGGGTTACCGGTCTTCTCCAACAGCAGCGCACGGTTGTAGAGTGCCATGAGGTTGTCGGGCTCTAACTTCAGCACGAAGTCGAAGTCGGTGATGGCGCGGTTGTCGTCGCCCACCTGTGCCCGTAGCAGTCCTCGGTTATAGTGTGCGAGGAAGTTGTTGGGCTCGTAGTCCAGTGCCAGGTCGTAGTCGGCCATGGCTCCCCGGAGGTTGTTGAGGTTATAGCGCGCCAAGGCACGGTTGATGTAGAGTCCGCTCTGTCGGGGCTGCAGGTGCAGCGCCTTGTTGAGGTATTCCTCAGCATCCTTCCACTCTTCGCGTGCCAGGCTGATAACGGAGCGCATCGCCCAAGTCTGACTGTTGTAGGCATCGATGTCGATGCTCTTCTCTATCGACGCAATGGCCTGGGTGGTGTCTTTCTGCAAGAGATAGACCTCTGCCTGCATGGCATAGATGCGCGCATTGCGGCTCCACCGCTGCAGCATGGTGTCAATCTCTGCTAATGCCTGGTCGTACTCTTTCATCTGTATGCGGCACAGGGCACGGTTATGCCAGAGGTTCATGCCCTCAGGGTCGTAGCGCAGTGCGGCATTGTAGTCGCTGACCGCCTCAGCATAGTGTTTCTGCTGGATGCGACAGAGTCCGCGCAACTCGTAGATGCCGATGACGTAAGGGTTGCGGCTGATGGCCTCGGTGCAGTCGCTCTCAGCACCGGCAAAGTCGTCAAGGTAGTATTTCGCCACGCCGCGATAGTACCAAGGCTCAAAGAGATAGGGCTTGGCATTGATGGCCTGATTGAAATACTGGATGGAGAGGACGTAGTCCTCGTAGTAGAGTGCCGAGCGCCCGATGGTCACCAGACGGTCGGTATTGTACTGGGCACGGCAAATGGACAATTGACAATTGACAATTGACAATTGGAGTACCATCAAAACTATGAGTCTATGAACCCATCCGTGCTTCATAAACTATCAACTTTCATTGCAACGCCACACTCTCAAAGAGAGAACTATCAACTTTCGTCTTGTAGCCACAACGATAACGACCTTGTAGCAGCGCCTTGAGCTTGCTCTTGATGAGCTGCTTGCGCAGCGGAGAGATGCGGTCGGTAAAGACCTTGCCGTCGAGATGGTCGAACTCGTGCTGCATGACACGAGCCAGATAGCCTTCTATCCACTCGTCGTGCGGCTGCAGCTGCTCGTCGAGCCACTGTACACGGATGCGGGTAGGACGAACGACTTTCTCGTGAATGGCAGGCAGCGACAGGCAACCTTCTTCTGAAGAGCTGGTCTCGCTATCGTCGTACTCCACGATATGAGCATTGATATAGGCGCGACGGAAGTCCTTGTATTCGGGCATGTCGTCGCTCAGTGGGTCCAAGTCGATGACAACGACACGGACAGAGCGCCCCACCTGCGGAGCGGCCAGTCCGATGCCCTCGCTTTCTGCCAACGTGTCCCACATGTCACGAAGGAATTCGTCCAACTGCGGATAGTCGGCAGGAATGTCCTCGGCTACCTTGCGGAGCACAGGCTGACCATATATATAAATAGGTAATACCATTCTAATTTACGATTTGACAATTTACAATTTGACAATTGATTGACAATTTAACCATGCACCACATCACCATTTCTTTGAGCGCATGTAGTCCTGAAGAATAATGGTGGCACTGATTTCATCGACCAGTCCTTTGTCCTGACGAGCCTTCTTACGCAGTCCTCCGTCCAACATGGCCTGATGGGCAAGAACGGAGGTGAAGCGCTCGTCGTAATACTCGATGGGTATTTCGGGCTTCGCCTTGCGCCAACGGTTGACAAACTGCTGCACCCGCTGCAGATTCTCACTGGCCTGACCGTTGAGCTGACGGGGTTCGCCAATGACGATACGCTCAACAGACTCCCGTGCAACATAGTTGCAGAGATAGTCGTACAGTTCATGGGTTGGAACAGTTGCCAACCCGCCAGCAATCAGCTGCAACGGATCGGTAACTGCTAACCCTGTACGTTTCTTCCCGTAATCGATTGAAAGAATGCGTGCCAAAATCTATCTTGTATGTTGGCTTACCTTATTTTGCGTAAAGCAGCCAAGCGCCAGGATAGGTTTCCATCAGTGAGTTACGGCTGGCAGCAGCCTCACCCTTGGTGTCGAAAGTGGTAGCGACCACACGATACATCACGGGAGAGACACTATTGTTCACAACCACCTGAGCATCGTAACCCTGACTCTTCAGATTGCGCTGCAGACCCTCGGCATTCTCACGCAGACCGAAAGAACCAACAACGACGCTGAAGTTCTTCAGACCAGTACCGCTGATAACGGATACCGTCTCCTGACGAACGGCAACATTGTCGGCATTGTCAACAACACGTGTATCGCTGGCAACGCGCTGCTGCATGGGAACAACGACATTGTTCTCGGCAGTCTGAGCCTGCTCAACCTGCTGCTGAGACTGCTGCATCATCTCGTCCTGCTGCTTAGCCTTCAAATAAGCCTGCTTGTAGGCACTTTCCTTTGACTTACATCCTGTGAGGAGCAAAGCTGCACCAACGGCAGCACATAAAACGGTGTACTTTTTCATTTCTTTACTTTTATGATTATAACCATATAAAATTGAACTTTCTTTAAAATTGTGTGCGAAATTACAAAAAAATGTGCAATGAGGAAAAAAATACCGCATAAAGTTTGTTAATTCAGAAAAAATTCAGTATATTTGCATGCAGAATATTGTATTTAACCCTTAAAAACAATACGATTATGAGAAGTTTAGGTTATCTTGGTGCATTCTTCGGCGGAGCATTGGCCGGAGCAGTGATTGGTCTTTTGTTAGCTCCTGAAAAGGGTGCCGACACTCGTGTGAAAATTACAGACGCTGTTGACGACTTCATGAAGAAGCACAACATCAAGCTGAGCCGCAAAGAGGTTAACGACCTCATTGACGACATCGCTGAGGCTGCTCCTGAGGTGGACGCTTGATAGTTTACGGTTTACAGTTTACGGTTTACTGTTTACAGTTGAAAGATGCTCAGTAGCGACAAAAACGTAGAGACGATAGCACAGCTCGTCGAGACATTGAAAAATTACATCGGTCTTCAGAAAGAATTCGTGAAGCTCGATGTAATTGAGAAGGTGGTACACTTGGTCACTGCCGTGGCCATCGCCATCGTTTTCATATTGCTCGGCGGTGCTGTGCTATTCTACTTGTCGTTTGCCGTCATACACTGGATAGCACCCTACACCGGACTCGCCATGGCGTACTTCATCGTCGCAATGGCATTCCTCATACTCATCATCTTTGTCTTTGCCAACCGCAAGGCATGGATTGAACGACCCCTGGTGCGTTTCCTGACAAGGACGCTACTAAACTGATACACCTTATTATATATTACAACATGCTCACAACGACCACTACTACCCCATCCTACCGGAACATGGAAGAACTGCAGCTTCGCAAGGAAGAACTGAGGAAAAGCATCCAGGATGAACGCCAGAAGATTGGCGAGTTGTGGCTTGGGCTGACGTCGCCACAGCCAGCGAGCAGCAAAGGGGAACTGGTGACAAGCATCATCACCAACAGCATCACGGCAATTGACGCCTTCCTACTGATGCGAAAACTGATGAAGATTTACGGGAACTTCTTCCACAAAACGAAGAAAAAGAAAAGATAAACGCTGACATTCACAACTTCCGAATGCCAGCGTTTCTCTTTAGAAATTCACGAGATTGATTTCGAGCCACAACACGACATAGCCCACTATCCACCCTAACAACACCTTCGGCGTGAGATGCTTGACATACCAGCCTAAGGTAACGTGCTCGGTACGCATCAGCGCCAGACCGCTCACCGAACCGACGGAAAGCAGACAACCGCCCACCGCCGTGGAATAGGCGATGACTTTCCAGTAAGTGCCGTTGACAGCCATGTCACCTGAACCCACATCATACAACGAGATATGGCTGATGGCAATGGTAAAGGTATCGACAATGCTGCTCAACAGACCGGCTCCGATACCTATCAGCCACGTGTCGTGGATATAATGATCGTACCACGCAGAAACATCGCTCCACACGCCCGTCTCCGTCACAACGCCCATGCCCAGCATAATGCCCGTAACAAACAGGACCTGCTGCAAAGAGCCATACTGCAAAGACATGGGAATGCGCATCTGAGACATCTGACCAGAAGCGATAAGCTTGCGGTTAAAGGCTTCGTTGACCACCCACAGAACGGAAAGTACGCAGAGGGCACCAAGGAAGGGAGCCAACTTCGTAATATTGTGGAAGGTAGGAATAAACCAAAGACCGCCGATGCCGACAATGAGCATGACGAAACGCTGCCAGCGATTCAGACGGGTGTCGTCGCCCCGATAGGGAGACGGACTCCAGGCTGTGTCAAGGCGGTCGGGCAACTCACGGTTAATCATGATGGTAGGAACAACCCATGCCAACAGCGCCGGCAGTGCCAGATAAGCAGAGAAACGACTTGCCGTCACGGCTCCTTCACCCCACAATATCAGTCCTGTAGGATCGCCAATGACGGTAAAGCAACCGCCACAACTGGCTGCTATCAGGATGGCCGAACCGACATACATGCGCTGTCGGGAGTTCTGCAGGATGCGGTGCATGATGACCAGCATCATCGCCGTCGTCGTCAAGTTGTCGAGATTGGCAGAGAGGAGGAACGTTGCCAGCGAAATAGTCCATAGTAACCGCTTGGAGTTGCGGGTACGAATCCACTCTGTGATGAAGTCGAAACAACCGTTGTTATTCAGCAACTCGATGATAGACATCGTCGCCAGGAGGAAAAGCACGATGGCTGCCGCCTTGCCGACGTACTTCAAGAACACGTTATCGTAAATGAACAGCTTGATGTTGTCACTGTCGGCAGTCTCGCCGCTCAGCCATTCGAGATACTCGGCAGGATGCTGAGACATCACAAAGTCATGTCCCCAGCAGATATAAACCACCCAGCCGATGGTTCCCAAAAACATGGCAATGGCAGCCTTGTTAACTCCTGTCAGATGGCCTGTCGCTATCAGCAGATAGGCCAGGATGAGCATGGTTACGATAATCAGTGTCATGAGGCAATTTACTATTTGACTAATTACAATTTACTATTCGTCTCTCACCACAATTCCTTGGGCATCAGTTCCTGAGCCCGCTGGAAATCCTCCGGCGTATCGAGCTCGTAGGAGAAATAGGAGGTCGTATCAACCACACGGAAGGTATAGCCCTGAGGTATCAGGCGCTCAAAGCAACGCTCGTAGAAGACATCGACAAGGCCCTCTTTCAGAATCATCTGGTCTAACTCGCGGTAAAGGGCTGTGCTGTAGTCAGCAGTCATCTTCTCAATGCCTACTGACTCGCCAATAGCATCGGCGGGGTTGCACGTCTTGTTGATCTCAACGATGTGATTGTCAGCATCGACGATAACCTTGATTTCCTCCTCGCCACACTCATGACGATTCAGTGCTAAGGCGGGCTCGGTCTGCTCGGCGATGCGCACTACTGCGGCAGGATCGCACAAGATATCGCTGTCCATCAGCAGAAAGTCCTTGCCACGCACCACTTCTCCTGCCATCCACAGCGAGTAGATGTTGTTGTTATGCTCGTAGTCGGCATTATGCAGGAAGGTGATGTTCTGAGGTGAGACTATAGAGGTGAGAGCTTCGCGAATCTGGTCAGCACGATAGCCAGTTACCACAACAAACTCGCTGATGCCTGCCTGTTGCATGGCACGAACGGTGCGCTCCAGCAACGTCTTGCCACCAACCTCGAGCAAGCACTTCGGCTTCGTGTCGGTCAGTGGCCGCAGGCGCTTGGCCATACCGGCAGCTAAGATGACTCCTATCATATCACTTCTCGTTATAGATTCTCAGGATGGTATCGACAACGGTCTGCGTCTGCTCCTTACGACCCAGTGTAATTCGCAGGCAAGACTCCAGACCCTTATCGGTCATGAACTTAATCTTGTAGTCCTGCACCTTCAACGCAGCCATCAGCTTATCCTTGATTTCCACGGGATACTTGATGAGGATGAAGTTGGCCACGGACTTATAAACCTTGAAGCCGGGCAGAGAGCCTAACTCCTTCTTATACAGCTTACGGCCCCAATCCATATCATCAGCAACCTGGCGATAGTGCTCGTCGCTGTCAAGGGCTGCCAAAGCTACAGCTTCAGAGAAGCGGTTATAGCCTAAGTACTTGTTGACGTAGCTCAGGAACTGGTCGTGACCCTTGCCAATGAAGCCAAAGCCACAGCGCAGACCAGGCAGTCCGTAGAACTTGGACAAGGTGCGCGAGATAATCAGGTTGGAATACTTGTTGACCAACGGAGCAATGTAGGCAGTATCCTTCGAGATGAAGCTGGCGTATGCCTCGTCGATGAGGACAATGGTGTCGCTGGGGATATTCTCCATGATGCGACCGGTCTCTTCGGGAGTCAGTCCGTTACCCGTAGGGTTGTTGGGCGATGCCAACAGCAGCATACGGGGATGAATGCGGTTAGTATAAGCTATCACCTCGTCAATGTCATAGGCGAAGGTATCCTCCAGCTCGTGCAGGGGATACATCTCAAAAGTTCCGCCACACTCGGAAGCTACACGGTTGTAATACCACCAGGAGAACTCAGGAATGAGAATCTTGGTATTGGGTTCCTTGGCACCCTCCTGACTGTTGATAGAGAGGAAGTAATGAATGGCATTCTTCAGCATATCCTCGCCACCATAGGTCAACAGTACCTGTTCCTCGGGAACACCGTATATCTCACTGACCTTGACACTGATGACACTCTTCTTACCCTCGTCGTAGATACGCGTATAGAAGCACAACGTCTTGGGGTCAAAATTCTTAATAGCCTCCACCACTTTCTGGCTGGGGTCAAAGTTAAACTCGTTTCTGTCTAAATAATTCATGATATTCCTTTGTTTTAATTATTTTTCGTTTTCTCGATATGTCACTTTTCATTTTTCACTTTTCATTTTTCACTTTTCATTTTTCACTTTTCACTTTTCACTTTCATCAGCGCCATACCGATGGCTATCCAGATGATTTCCCTGACACGGCAGATGATGCTGACAAAAATGCCCAACGCCGCCGACAAGCCGAGGGCAGCAATAGAGAGCACAAAACCACCTTCCTGTACACCGATTTGCATGGGAAGGAAACCTATCAGATTGGCAAACAACGTGGTGAACGACACGATAAGAATGCTGTGAAGGAAGGTCAGCGTCAAACCTCCCAAGCCTCCTCCGCAATCAATGCCGAAGAGCAGCAGCATGAACATCACTTCCGAGCTTTGTACCACTCGGGAGAGGTATTCCAGCAGCAGACTCTTATAGAACGCCTCGCGATCCTGACCGTGCAGGGCTGCTATCTGCTTGTCGATATTCTCGATGGCTTCCGAGTGACGTGCCCAAAAGCGCAAGGTCCATTTCTTTAATCCGGGGAGACGGCTGACAAGTCCTAAGACATACTTCACCAAGCCATTCTGATAACCTTTGGAGAACAGGTAGAACGCCAAGAGGCAGAATAGCACGATGATGCCCAGGACAATGCCAATAGCCGGAGTGATAGGCAGATCGCCAACGACGGTCAGGGCAAGATAGATGAAAATGCTGATGAACCAGAACCAGAAGTGAGCGAAGAAGTGCATCATGGCATAAAGGATGACACTGGACGTCGCATGCTGGTTGTCGATGTCTTTCGACAGTTCCATGATACGATAGGGTTCTCCTCCCAAACCACCAACTGGCGTCGCATAGTTCAGGGCATAACCTGTTATCGTTAGTCGATAGATACGCCAGAAGCCGGGGAGACGGGTGTCAGACAGGTCTTTGCAATTGCCTTTGATGATGGATTGCCACGACAAGGCATTCAACCCATAGACCAACAGCCATACTCCTATAATGGGAATGAGCCAATAGCCGGCATGGCACAGATGCTGCCACAGCTCAACAAAACTGACATCGAACGTCAGCAGCATCACCACACAGGCGGCAACGCCAAGCATAAAGAAGAGGTTGTTGAGCCGTTGCTTTGTCCAAACCATTTTTGACTCTCCGATACTATTGAGTGCTTTACACTAAAATTACAGTTTATCTGCCAACTGGCGGCAGAACGTCTCGTGACGATGGTTGACATACCACGTCAGCAGACCCATACCGACAATTTCCCAAAGGAAATACAGGACGGGCAAATCCAGCAGACAGAACAGGAACAGCCATGCTGAACGGAAGTTGAAGGTCAGCAGTCCGTTCCACTTGATGACAGGCAAGGACAACTTCCGGAACTCATCACGGAACTCCTGGGGAATATTGTCTGTCGAACCGTATTTCTCACGCAGTTTTGCCATCAGACGCTGGAACTCAGGCGTCTTATTCTCCTGTTTCTTCGTGTAGTCGATGTATGACTTCTGGAACACGCGCTCCACTAACGGAGTGTCCTTCGTCATCTTATCGTAGGTCTCCTGCTGCTGGCGCGAATTGTCCAACTCCGAACCCTTCTCACCCTTCAGGAAGAAAAGATGAACCTGGATGTAGTAGTCTGCCAGACGCTGCTGAGCGGCAAGACCAGCAAGACCGGAAATCCAACCCAAAGCCCATGCCACGAGGGTGGCTATCCACGTATTCGTCTCGTTATTCTCTATGCCCAGCCAAGCGAACTCGATGTCGTGATGCAGGAAGAAGCGATAGACCAAAGCATGGTATATGGGCAAGAACCACACAAAACCAGCGACACCGTCGAGGATACGTCCCAGACGACTTTTCTTGCCCGTCATGCGTGCCAGCTGACCGTCGGTGCAGTCGAAAATATCTGCCAGACAAAGCAACAGGATAGCAATGATGTTCATCCAAAGTCCCCATGTGCCGCTGTAGTACCAGCTACCGCAACCAAAGAAAATGGCAGCAGCAGCTCCGATAATCATCGACCAAATGGTCACGGTATTGGGATGAATGTCAAACTTTGCAAAAAAGACAGCCCACCAATAGCAGAAGGGACGCACGACATGCAAATCCAACCAGTCTTCTGTCTCGGCAGACTTCAGTGTTTTATTAAATTCTTCGTTCATGTTATCGCCTTGATTTACAATTCAGTCTGCAAAGGTACGAATAAGTGAGAAGAATACAAAATAAATTAAGATTTATTTCATTATAGAACGAAAGTACCTTCGACAAAGTCAAAGGTACTGATAAGTGAGAAGAAAACAAAGACTTTTCACGTTTTTATGTTACCAATCGCTACTGCTGGTAACGGTTTCTTCTTCTGCAGTTTTATAGTCTTTGACTGAGATATCCTGGCCGCTGCCTGCCAAGAGGACGGAACGGCTCTTCACGCCATAGACCTTCGCTACGGGGTTCATGTATTTTCTTTTCATCATTTTACTTACCTATTTTAATGTTGATCGTATATTGATTACCTGCTTCCCAAGAGCCTGACAAATCAATAACCTTGGGATCTTTCGCGACACCATCTTTAGTGTATGTAATCTGCAACTGCATACCTTCCTTGGATTGCGGAATGACGTACAACCATCCTTTTGGCAGCAACTTCTTCTTATCAAGCGTGATGTCGTCCGATGTCAAGGTGATGTCACCCGTTGTCAAGGTGAAGCCAGGGAATTCAGGGGGTGTACTTAGGTTTTTCCAAGAGTTGTCGTTAAAATAATAATTACCTTGCTTATAGACATTCTGGAGCTGAATATCCTTCACCACATAAGTGGCACTTTCTTCCTTATAGACATAGAACTGCACGGCGGCACAAGCATGGTCGAAGGTCAACGAAATCTTGCCGCCTGTCTCACTCCACGACTTAGCCTCAGCTGTCTTTGCCACTAAGAAATCTTTCTGAAAAATAACCTCTCCTTCCATCGTAAATGACACATACGGGTCGCCTCCATTCCACACAAACTCATTTCCTACGTTATAAGCATAGAAATTCCATTTCTTACTAACATTGCCACCAGGCCAAGACGTTGTCCATTTGCCGTTTGTTTTGGTTAATGTAGCATACCAATCCTTGTTATCTACACACATCGTAAACGTATTCAGTGTTTCCGTCGTAGTAGCGGCGTCGGCACGGCGAGGAGCCTTTGGGGTACCTTCGGTCTGCAAGGGGCGCTCGCTAACCTCTACTGTCAGCATGCGCTGGGGTTGTGGTTGTGGCGCTGGTGTCACAGCTTCGTCATCGCTGCCACCGCACGCTGCAAACAGCGTGGCAGTAGCAAGCAACAGCATCATTTGATTTTTACTCTTCATCTTTTCTTATTTCTTAATTCTTAATTCTAATACTCCAAATTAACCACTTTCGCTACAGTACTCGGTTTTGCAGTAGTACCTTCGCCGTCGAGCGTAATGGTCTTCTTCAGCGTGTAATATCCCTTGTCTTTTGCACGATAGTAACGCAATTCAGCTTCCTCGCCGAGGAAAGTTCCATAGCCAATACCCTTAAAACCAGGGAACAGGTCACTGCTTCTACAAATGCCGCGACACGTGCCGTTCACAAAAACAAAGACCGCATCGTTCTGGGTTTCACTATAGGGTGGATTATCGGGAAGCAGCAGAGTAAGATAGGTCATATAAGGATACTTGCTATTGCCATTGTTGAAATCGAGGGCAATCGATAAATGGTCAGCAAATCCTTCATTGGGTTCAAACTTCAGCGTAGTTGATTGGTTAAAAATATGTTTCAACTTGGCACAGTAGTATTTGAGTTGCATGGGCTGTCCCATCTCTTCACCGTTGCCTTGAATGTACAGCTGAAAATCCACCTCATCATTCGAACTGATGACGCTGCGTCTGTTGATGCCACGGCACGTGCCACCGATGAACACCGTCATCATGTCATCGTCGCTGGAGTACTTTGCCATATCGCTAGCCAACTGCACTTTCATGTTCATTGATATCTCATATTCATTCGACTCAGGGTCTTTCCAGTCTGGTCTCTCGTCAGTCCATGTCCAGTCAATAGCCCACGTTGGTTTCGACTCCGTGGGCGTGAAAACGCTCTTAGCTTCTGGGGGCGTTGGGGGCTGAACAGGAGACGTTGCTGCATTGTCGTCGTCTGAACCGCAGCCCCACATCAATGCGAGGGCTGCAGTCATCATTATCATCTTTATCGTTTTCATATCAAATTATCAATTATCAATTGTCAATTATCAATTACCTAATCACTTGCTTCTTACCGTTCAGGATATAGACTCCACTACGCTCGGGAGCCGTAGGCAGCTTGACACCTTGCAGGGTGTACCAGCCTTCCTGCATCAAGGTATTCTCGTTCTTGACGAAGTTGATGGCGGTTGGCTCTTTCGGGGAACCACTGATGCCGTTAGGTTCGTAAACCAATACCTCTCCAGTAGTAGCAACGATGTCCTCTCCGCGCTCGATGGCAAAGCTGAGCGGCAGGCGCTTATCGCCGCTGATGCTCAGATATACAAGGCCGTCATCAGCCATGCTACCCTCTCCTACTATCTCGGCGCCATTCATAGCCAGCAGGCGGTCGCCGCTTTCCATCTCAACACCGTTGACGGTAGCCGTCAGCGACATGGTATTGCTGTATTCAGCCTCATCCATCGTCAGTTCGCGGCTCAGTGAATGTCCATCGTCGAAGTAAGTAGAGTTTGGCTCGTAGTACGCATAAGTGAACGTTGTCGCAGTCTCCTTCTTGCGTTTCAACATATAGCCTTCGCCGGGCTTCATGTATCGCAAGTTACCCTTCCACTCCTTCTTATCGCCAGTGACGGAGAACATGGCAAATTCCGTACGGCTCTTAATCACGTCGCCGTCCTCAGCTTCGTCATAGTAGTCGCTCAGCGCCGTCGATACTGGCAGGTTGATGGCGGGTGAGTAGCCAATGTAGTTCCAACCCTTTCGAACCGGGATGACACGATAGATGCGTTGCCGCAGAATGTCACCCTGTACCTCCATCTGCTTCGCCTCTACGGATTTCACGCGGTAGCTATCAGCGTACGTCAGGCTGAACTTCTTCAGACCTTCTTCACCCTTGTTACTAATCCACTGTCCTTGATAGTAGTGCAATGCAAGATTGTTGGTATCGTCAACGAACATATCGCCTTCTTTCCATTGATATTTGTTCAGCATCTGAAGTCCGTCACGGAACTCATCCGAATAGACATTGAACGATATCCAGTTCCAGCCTCTGGCGAGGTCCACCTGCTGAATGAATTTATTACCGGCCGTCAGGACGATAGGATTATTCGTTGTTCCTACCGAGCCGTTGGCCTTGAAGATGACAGTTTCCGAAGGTGTAAGTACCATGACCTTGCCGGTCTGGAAATGCCACAATTTGAACACCAGCGGCATATTGTCTTTTAGGTTTTCTGCGTCGGCATAGACTGTAAGGTATGCCATACTCTCTGACGTCGTTGCATCGTAATCAACATGTATTGATCCAAGGCAGTTACCATTGTTGTCGAATACTCCTACCAAGTCGCGATCGTCAGTAATGATTTCGTTACCAATTCGCACCTTGGCAACAATAGTCATCGAATATTGCGACTTATCTACGTCGGGCTGCCACAGCGGCTCATCATCTACAACCTCAACGCTCAGTGCCAATGGTTCTGAAAGCCCGTTTTCATCAGTCAAATAGATGATATCGTCATACGTTCCTACGTTAGCGTCCTTACTGACCGTGAACGTTATCAGCCGTTCTTCCTTAGGTCCTATTACGTCGCTTATAACGTTCGTCTTGAGCCATCGCGGCAGGTTCTCTATGGTGTAAGTGTGGTTTGCACCGCTATTGTTGACAATGCTCAACTCGATATCCTTAGCTACTCCATAGCTGACATCCTTGACACTCAAAGAGCGACGAGACCAGCGAAGCGGATTAAGATCAATAAAGCACGAGACAGTGGCAGGCGAAGCCATCAAGTTACCATTCTTGTCAGGAATATCACTGATGGTAACATAGACATTTCGTTTATTGATGCGGCTGTCCGGTTCGTTGACATTCACCATCAGCTGGTGGTTCGAACCCACATATTCGAAATTCAAATCGCGCAATTCCTCATAAGGTCGAATAGGAGCACCGTCAGCACGGTCTATGTAGTTGACAATCTGATCGGCGGGAACCACGAAAACAGTATCGTTGCGTTGGCTCACATGACCGTCAGCATCCAACTTTACCACTTTGTTCAACGGATACGGAACGAGCAGAAGTGTACCATCTTTCTGCCGTTCCTGACGACAGAAGTCAAGGTAAGTCACCAATCCTTTCTCACGACCGTTCAAGCCCTTCTTTCCATAGTGCTCAACGAGCGTTACTGGGAGTGCCTGCTCGAAGAGGGTCAGTCCGTCGATATATCCGGAAAGTGCATTCTGCTGTTGCAGCTTGTCATCATCAACACCTTTCTCAGTCCATACCATATTACCCAGATAGAAGTGATCGCCACCCATGCCTCCGATGCCGTCAGTAGAGAAAGAAGCTCTTTGCTTGAAATCGACATAGATATTGACAACATTGCGCGTATGGTTCATCGTCATAGCGTAGTGATGCCACTGGTCGTCGCTGAAGCTATCGCCTAAGTTCTGTTCGTTACCGTTGGCACGATACTTCAGCGTCTCGCCCTCGAAGCCAATGAAGAAGCAATTCAGTGAGTCAACGTCAGACTTACGTCCAGAGCCGTTGCTGAGCAAAGCTCCACGACCGTCGGCATTCGTCTTGAACCAGAACATCAACGTATAGTCTTGCTCCTGATTACGACTCATGAACTCATTCTTTATCTTCAGTCCTTTTACTTCACCGTCTGGTTTCGTATTGAAGTCCAGCTTCAACGACATGCTCCTCGGCAAGCTCCATCCGGCATTAAATAATGTCAGGTCAGCTCCCTGAGCACCATCAAAGGCAATGTTACCCGAACCTTCGTTCATAGGATAGTAGTCAGCAAGTCCCATCTCATAGCCCGTCAGCTGTTGGTTGCCGTAGGCGTTGAGCAACGTCAAATCCATCGTACGATACCAGACGCGTCCTTGTATCATCTTACCACTGAAATGGGTTCGCTTGGAAATGCTTGCCTGGTTAGTAGAACCGAAAATGAGCGGACCTGAACCAGCATATTTGACATCAATAGCCTCATCTTCTAACTGGTCAGTATAGAGCGTTGCCTTCGGAGTGTCTCTGTCAAGCACCAGTGCGACACGCTGGAAAGCGTCTGTGCTCAGCTGTGTCTTTCCCACAAGGACTTCATTGTTGTCAATAGTGACACGCAAGCGCCGATCAGCGGTAAGCAACATCCGCAAGGAATGACCATCGGTACCATGCGAGAAGATAGGCATCTCCTGACCGGTATCATCAGGCTTCACCATCACCTCTATCGTCACGTTCTTGTCGCTGAAGTTGCGGCGTGCAGCACTTTGAGCGAAGCCTTTTCCGTCAAATGTCAAAGCCACAGACTCTTCGAGTGCATTCTCGTTGGTTTCACCCTTGACCTCGAAATTAGTAGTCTCTTGCAGATAATTGTACTCTATGGGTTCGGAGAAGTTGAAGATGATGTTTTCTCCAGCATCCAAAACGCCATCTTTCGGTTCAGGGGTTCCAAAGAACGTAGGACGGCGAGTATCTTTCACGCCACTCACTACCTTCGATGCAGATGTCAAGTATCCGCTACCGTTGCGGCAGAAGAGTACAGCTCTCAGGTCGTAGCCTTTCTCCATCACGATACCGTCGCCATAGAACTGTGTGGTGATGTTGCCGTTGGCGGGTATCATCTCCTTCGTTCCACTGGCCGCCTTGTAGATGACGGAGTCAGCATAGAAGGAGCAGAGGTTGGTCCAGTAGTCATCGCCTCGTGTAGTTTCCTTGTATTGGAACTCGATATGGTCGAAGTTAGGCTGGTTCTTGTCAAACTCATTGATGATGATGGGCAGGTACCAACCTCGCTTCGAGTCGTAGGAGGCATCGGTATTCATAATCCATTTATCGCCAGGCGTCAAGATGTTAAGGCCTCCGGCAGCCTGCAGATAATGCACATCGAAGGACGCATCCTGATAGGTATTGAAGTCATCCTGCGATAACAGGCGGAGGGTAATTCCCTCATAGTCGAAGCCCTTGCCGGCATATACCTCGATGGTCTTTCTCGTCACCTCACCCTGTGGAATAGTAACGGTACGCGGTGTGCCGGACAGTGGCATGCCATCCATCAAGATGCGTGCGCCATTAGGATTGGTACCATCCTGGAGCACCAGGTTGAAGAACGGATAACTTGCCTGAGGTTGTTCGCTTTCGTTATACAGCAGCACGTCAAATCGCGCAGGCTCGCTGAGGGGCACTCCGCTGATGCTCTGCTTGTCAAACTTGATGACGGGATTCTCAATTTTCTTGGTACGAGCGTCGAGCACGGTACCGGGATTGTAGAACTTCGTCACGCGTTCGCCTTCCCAAGTACGGAGCGTAGCACCGCCCTTTGTGCGGTAGATGAAGCTGCGTGGCTGGCGTTTATCTCCCGAGAGAGGGCTATTATCGTCAAAGATGGGCTCTAACGTGTTTTCACTAAAGCGCTGATAGCGGTCGTTGACCCAGACGTCATCCCACTTGGTTTGACCAGTATTGTTGTCGAGGGTCTGGGCATAATAGACATCGAAGTTCAGATGGCTGTAGGGATCCATCTTGATGTTGAATTTCTCTTTGCGGGAATGGCGTTGTACCGTGCCATATTTCGGTGTGAAGTCGCATGAGACGATGGGAGTAATTTTAAATTGGAAGTTCCATCCTGGCATCTCAACCTTACCACCTTTCTCCTCAGGTTCTTTCTTTGCCACGATGTATTTTTGCCAAAACTTAACCAATGCAGCCCATATGGTAGTCCCAAACTGCGAAAATGCCAAATCAAGACCGGAGAGTGCTCTTTCATAGGTACCGCCATAGACAAAGTTTGTAGCGATATTGATCGTAGTTTCTGATGTAGATATCTGATTGACGAACTCTTCGCTATAGCTCATGCCAGTGGCACCGTCAACATCGAAGTTCTTGTAGAGCTTCGTGGCATTCAACTTCTCATACTCATTGACAGTCATCATGGCTGCCCATTCAAGGATGCTTTCGAAGTAGTGTGCTACCTTGTCCTGCAGCGGATTGGGTGAGCTCTGCGGCTTGATGATAACATAGTTGATACCGTCCTTTGGTGTGAAGCAGGTGTCGTTATAGACGATTTCCCAACCCGTCTCTCCAAGTTCGACATTGGTCTTCATATTCACGACACCGAAATATGGGTCATCAGGCTCGCGAAGCGACAGATAGACATTTTGTCCCGTAGCGTTAGCCTGTCGCTGAGCCTCTTCTTTCGTGCCAGTGAACATGAGCGCCTTGCAATGATCTGCCAGTTCGGGAATGAGCTGATCAGTGATGTATTTCTGCGAGTGTATGAAGGTGGACTGGAACTCCTGTCCGACAGCCATCGTCTCGAAACTTACCAGATATGCGGGTTTGTTTGTCTCACCGTCCGTTCCTTCGGCGATGACATGCATGCGACCGGCAGCGATTTCACCCTTTCGGGTTTGATAGACGCTGTCGTTGATAGCTCCGATGGTCACGGCTGGCGTCATGATTACATTGGCATTGATACCCAGATAGACATCGGCATCGGCACCTACACGATATTTGTTGTCGCTGGTGGAAATATCGGTATTGACGTTCATGGTGTAGTTGTATCCCACCTCCGACTTGTTGTTCCAGACGAGGTCGAAGTCGATGTCAACTGCGTTCTCACCGCGAAGCCATACACCGGCACCCATACCTTGCCAAGTGTTCCAAGACGTACCGATACCGAACTGCACGTTGACGCCTCGTTTCATGTCCATGTCGAGTGTAAACGTGCGTGTGAGCGTCGAGCCCTTGGAGAGCGTAGCACTTGACATAGAGCCTGGCGGGTCGCGGAGGATATCGACGAGTATAGGCTTTCCTATCGACATCACATCTTTGGCTCCTGGTTGTGGAGCTATATTAAGAATGTACGCACGCAAGGGTTCTGCCTGATAGTAGGTACCGTCCATTTCAAGTGTCAGGTTGAGTGTCCGCAGGGCGTCCTGTTTTGACAGCGTATAAGGCATTGCCTTGGCTTTCACCTGATAGACGTACTGTCCCAGACTGTCCAGACTCAGTGTGTCGCGGTGTGTACTGCTGATGAATCCGTTACGGATGGTCACCTTTCCTCCTGAGAGGTGTACGACGTCAATGGAATCCGGACGGTTGCTTCCGTTATAGCGATATTTCTCGGTTGCAGAAATCTGTATGGGGTACGAGCGCTCGACGTTGAACACGGGATATCCAAAAGTGTATTCAGCCATCAGCGAGTCTTTCAGACCTGCAGGCCAGTTGGGTTTGCGCACGGGGCGCGCCAACTCCATCTTGACATCGTTACCGTCCATTCCGTGGTAAACATAATAGCGATTACCCAAGTATTCGAAGGGGTCGAAACTTATCTGCTTGTACTCGATGTCAACGGGGGCGTGGTAGATGCGGTTGTAGATGGCATTATAATTCACCTCTACCTGTTTGAGGTCTTGTCCGCTCTTGCTGCGCCACTCTCCTTCGATGATGTCCTTATGTTCTGTCAGCGAGTCGGTGAGGTCGATGACGTCGCTGGTGTGACCGTCCTGGAACAGCGTGGGATAGCCCTGAGCGGTAATCTTCTCTATCTTCCACTTCACAGGCGGCAGCATTACTTGATACTCTCCGGTACGCACGTCGGGATAAACCTCCTTGCGATATAGTGAAGTGTGTACGCGGGTCTTGTATTCGATGTCGTCGTGACTGGTGTGCAGGAATTCCTCGTCGCACTCCTTGAGTTTGTTGTCTTGGATGTCCCAAACCAGTCGCGAGGCTTTATCACCTTCGAGACTGAACACCATCTTCAGATCGTCGCCCAGGTTGTTGCGGCTCAGCGAGTTGCCCAACGGAATTGCTTCCTGGTCTTTACCGCCCGCTACGCGTCCGATAAGTTTCACGCGTGTATCATCATAGAAATAGACGTTAGCGACGTCGGTGGTGATGTTGTGTTCCTTCGTCGAGGTGTCTCCACCGGCATAGTAGTATCCTTCCTAATAGAATGTATGTTTGTCCATCACGGCCTGGATGATGTGCTTGCCGGGCAGCATGCGGAACGAGAACTTTCCTTCGAAATCGGATGTCACCTTTCCTGCAGCGGTATGTACCTCATAGCCATCGACGAGGAACGAAGCGCCCTGTACGGGAATGCTGGTGCCGTTATAGAGCACGTATCCTGTGAAACGTACATTGTTCTCGACGAACATGACAACGTCGTTGATGGTATTCGTTCCAGGCTCGGTGCCAAAGGTAATCATGCGCACATCGCTATATCCGTTGATATTGGGTGCGATGTTATAGTTTCCCGAGAGGTCATTGCCCCAGTACGGCAGGTCTTCTTTACGGAAGAATCCGCTCTCGTCGGTCTTAGCGGTAACGTGGACGGTAGTGCCGTCGGTTGACGAGATGTTGACGTCGATATTGGGGATACCAGTACCATCGGCAAAGCGTACATAGCCTTCCACAGCTCCAGAGTTCTTACAACCACCCTGGATGGTGTCGGTTGACTGATAGTCCACACCCTCAAAGTCGTTGGCAGCCAGCACGCAGTAGTCATATTGATGACGCGGTGCGGTCTTCTTGTCTTCGTACTCTGTATTGGTCAGGTTGGTGGCTATCGTCTCCCAAGCGTCGGGTCCCTTGGCTCGGTCGTGTCGTCGCACGATGAAGTAGTCGATGGCTCCGTTATCGGTGTTCCACTCTAAGAGTGCCGAGCTCTGGCGGGTATGGATGTTGAGTGACGATGGAATGATGTGTCCTGTGTTCTGATAGAAGAAGTTGTCGGCAGGAACCTTCACTTCCACCGGACCGGAGCTGTGCTTGAAGGGCGATGTGCCGTCTTCCACGATCAGCCTCATGCTGTATTTGAGGCACGAGCGTGTCAACGCCACTTCTATCTGTTTCTGACGCACCTGTTCCGTAGTCAGCTCCATAGTCATCTTGCCCACCTCGTCACCATTACGGTTGGTCATGGTGACTTCGAGCCTCATCTTTGCCCTGTCGTCCCACACATAGCAGTTAGTCTCGTCGTTGGACTTGTAATCCCATTTGACGAGTGCTTTCGACTCGTCACGATTGCTCCAATCTGCTGTGGCCGATATAGGCTGTAACAAGGAGACGTTAACGAATGTCGGCTTGGTGGTTTGAACGGTGTTGTTAATATCATATCCCCATAGCGAGGAGAGTGCTGCACGCGACAAGCGGTAACGCACAAAAGGTGCTCCAGACGATGCATCGATAAACTCCGAGGTAACTGTCGATATGAGTGTTGAGTCTTTAAAACTGTAGTCTTTCTGACTGATATCCAGCTCTATCGTTGCCAGATCCTTGAAGTCCTCGTCCTTGCCGCTCAGCGAGCGCTGAATGAGGAACTGGTCGGTATCGATAAGATCAGGATAGTCCACATCGCTGATTTCCCAGTTGAATTGGACGTCGCCGTTCTCCACTACTTTCGATTTGAAGTTAATGGGAGCATGCACCATAGGTACGTCCTTCAGTGTGTCAACGACGACGTTAGTGTTGGTTTCGGGATAGGTCGATTCACCCAGCTTATCTTTGCTCCACGAGGCAGTGGTGATGCTTGCCGACAACAATACCTCGTTATGGGTATCGGTAGCGGGAAGCAGGAGGAATCCTGAGTAGCTGTTCTCCTTCAGGGGCACTTTTTCGACTTTTATCGTCTGCCCCTGAGCATTCGTGTAGGTAGCTTGTAACCAGTTCATGGTGTGGTCACTGACTACAGGTATCTTGACCGTATTCTCCTCGCCCTTAGTATTGCTGGGAATAGCGTCAAAAGCTTCAAGGGTGACGTCATCGAGCGAGATGCTGCCGATGTCGCGGTTGTAAGTTTCTGTGGCACCTCCCTGATAGTAGATGGTACCCTTGACGCAGAGTGTATAGGTCTTGCCCGACAGGGAGGCGGGATAGTACCAGTCCAGTTCTGCAAAGGCGTTGCCCGTGGCCTTGCCCTTGCCGTCGTTGCGGTAATAGGACAGTCTGGTGACGTTGCCTGTTATCTGCAGGTATTTGGGTGAATAGGTGACGGAGTTGGTAAGGAACAACGTTGACTCCTCGGAGAGGTTATTCTGGAACTCGGCGATGACGTAGTCGTTATTCGAATCGCTGTTCTTCTCGTCAACCGTAAAGATTTTCGTCTCCACGCCGTTTTCATCCTTCAGATAGTATTCACCGCCGTGTAGCGTCCGGAATGGGTCATAGTCACTGGAGAGCAACTTGAAGTGCATGCAGTTACGACCATTGGGGTTGAAGGTGAAAGCATCGTAGGGGGAGTCGAAGATGCCTCGTCCCTGATTGCTGTAAGTGACGTGCATATAGATGTCATCACCGCCAGCGTTGGCATTCAGGTCGTAGCCATCGACACTGCCGGACTTCTTGGTATTGAAGTACACGCCAGTCACCACGCGCTTGTCGTCGAACTGTGTTCGCGTATAGTACAGGTGGATGTCGTGTCCACCGGCGTTATTGTTCAGGTCGCCCTTCGAATTGCGGAAGTCGCTGCTACCGGTAGTGGGTGCCAGTTCCCACTTGATGCCGTCCTCAGTAAATTCCTGTTTCGGATTACTCGTTCTGATGACATGGAAGTCGGTGATGAATCCCTGTGCGGGATGTTCCTCTGTTGCCTGTTTGTAGAGCAGATAGATATAGTCTCCCTTGGCACCGTCATTCAAGTCCTTGTCATAACTTTTCCATCCATCCTGCTTACGGACGCTGCTGCTGCCACCACCGGCCAACAGGATGTCGGTAAAATACTTTTCCCAATACTTCTGCTGTGCCCATGAACCCTGTGCGACGAGTGTCATCAGCAGTACGGCAAGCAGGTTGCGCATGATTCTTCCTTTATTCATAGTCTTAAGGTATTTGGTTAATATTCCATCATAAATCAAAGATTCCTAACTCCTCCCCTCTCTCGATTGGAGAAGGGAGGTTAGGCTTATTGCTTCAAATATCTTTCGCCTGTCTGTTCGACAAGTCTCCGCTTGAATGTCTCAGGATATCCCGGACGCTTGACGGTAGCTCCCAACCCATACTCCGAACGCTTGAAGTGTCCGTTCTCTTCGGGTTTCACCGCCATGTCGTTATACTTCACAATCAAATACGTTGCCAGCTGCTTCCAGCGTGCCAGCATCTGCTGTGCTTGGCGGACGCTATATTCGTTGAGGAACCGCTGACGGGCGGCAGGTTCCATGGCCTTTGCCTGTGCTTCTATCTGCGGCTGCTGCTGGAAATAAGACTGCTGCAGCGAGTCGCGCACCTCCTTCAGAGAGGGGAACAGCGCCGAGTAGCGCGGATAAACCATGTTTGACACCCAGTTCTCTACCCAGTAGGCATTCTTCATGGAGAAGTTCAGCGCGTCAGCACCGGGAGTATTGTAACATTCCGGGCGCTCGGTCATCGAGCAATAGATGGGGGTATAAGCCACCATGTTGCCGTCGTCATTGCCAAACCAGAAGCACCCACCGACCTCACGGGGCAGCCATGAACGCATCTGCGACACATAACTCCATGCCGTCTGCTGCGTACTGGTGGGACGCTCGTTGAAATAATCCTTGCCATCCACCTTGAAGAAGAGCGGTGTGGGACGATAGGGCATCTGCCAGATACCAGCGCCGATGTCGGTAGAGTCGATGGCCATGGGGGTTCCCTCGAAGTGGTCGCGCATGTCGTTCATGACGTCAGCCACACTGACTTTCTTGTCGGGAATGACCCACAGCGGCATGTCCTCAGCATCTTTATCAATGCCCAATGCCCACGGCAGATAGCGCTCCATGCCTTTCACGTGGTGGTTAAAAAAGCTCCAGACACGGGCATCACAGATGCGGCGTCCCGAGAAGTCGGGGAAGGCGTAGGCATTCTTCCATGAGAAATCCTCGTCCTTGCCGTCAAACCACCCCATCTTGCGGGCATACTTGATGACATTCTTGGAATACAGCACGTTCTCCTTGTCTTTCAGGGGGAACTTGCCGATACGGCTCTGGTTGGCATGTCCAGAGATAGCGTTATCGGGGATGCGACGTGCCACCCAAACGACACGCTCCTTCGACTTGGCACGGTCAGGGCCGCAGCCTTGCATCTCCAGAATCCAGGCTTCGTTGGGGTCGCAGAGGGTAAACGTCTCGCCCTCGCTGTAGTAGCCGTACTTTTCCACCAGTGCCGTCATGATTTGGATGGCCTCACGGGCGGTCTTCGAACGTTGGAGACCAATGTATATCAATGAACCGTAGTCGATGACACCTGTCGAATCGACCATCTCCTCGCGTCCGCCATAGGTTGTTTCACCGATGGTTACCTGCCATTCGTTGATGTTACCCACCACATTATACGTCTCCTCGGCTTCGGGAATCTCACCGAGATACTTGTTGGTGTCCCACTCGTAAATCTTGCGCATCTCGCCCTTCGCATGCTTAGCGGCAGGGTAATGTGCCAGATTCATGAACGCGCCGTACGAGTCGGCATTGTACGAACAGATGACCGAGCCATCTGCAGAGGCGTTTTTTCCTACGATAAAATTGGTGCAGGCGTAGCTGTCACCTAAGGCCATCAGCAGGAAGCTAACGGCTGTGAATAATGCTTTTTTCATAATGGTTGTATATATACTGTTTGCAAAAGTACGAATTTATATGCAAACCACCAAACAAAAACGCCTTTTTTTAAACCTACTACAGTAATCTGTGCTACCACCGCCACTCGTAGCACGGCCATAGGCACTGTTGCCACAGCTGATAGCGGTTGACAAGACGGTAGGAATCGCAGCTTCCTATCCATTCCAAACGGGAAGGTCGGGAAGTACGGGGAGGCTTCACCCTGCTGTCACGTACACCGTGAACCGTAAACTCATAGCGAGCCTCGTTGCCGTAGTAGTCTTGCAGGATATAGGTGAGGTGATAGGGGCGTTCTTCTGTAAAGTGTACGTATCCGTCGTTCACATCGGTATGCAGCACGGGCAGCCGCATGCCGTCCTCCCGATAGGATTTCATGTACCAGATACGGGTACGTCGCCAGTGGTCGTAGTCGCCCCAGCGATTCACTTCCGGCTGACACGATATGGGAATGCTGTCCACGTCGGCACGGAACACCTCGCGTCCATCGACCAACAACCGCGTATGACGGATGCCGTAATGATTGTACGTCAACTCCGAGTAGTCGTCAGCCCACAGGGCAAAGCCTACCCTGCCCCATGCGGTAAAGTCCCGTTCGATGCTCCATGTCGTACGCTGCTTCTTGGTGTCTGGTTGTCCGAAGCCGAAAGTCTGCTTGCTGCTGCCGCCGTTGAAGACACCTTCACCCTCCACAGGAACAGCCATGAAGGAATGGGCTTGCGGTGCTACGGTGTCAGCAATGACGTGTGCCAGGAATGCCAGCGGGTCGCGCATAGCCCAAGTCTTCGTATCGTGAATCTCCAAGTGGAGATGCGGCCCCGTGGAATGTCCGGTATTGCCGCTGATGGCGATGAGGTCGCCGGCACGGACGGGAAACTGCGTCTCTGGGAAGTACAGCGAGAGCGTATCCTTTGAGCCGGTACGATTCAGCACGGCTTCGTACTGGTCGGCAAAGCGCTTCAGATGGCAATAGACGCTGGTGTTTCCGTCGGGATGACTGACGTAGATGGCATTGCCGAAGCCATACATGTTGACGGTGAGACGGCTGACGTAGCCGTCTGCAACGGAAAAGATGTCCTTGCCCTCGACGTTGCCCGTCTTCACGTCGATGCCGCCGTGAAAGTGCCATGGGCGCGGTTCTCCGAAGTTGCCCGCCAGAATGATGTCGTAATCGACGGGCGAGACATATTCAATATCAGAATTGCTGACAGGCTCGGAACCATTGCCACAGCCTGCCAGCAAGAGGAAACAACATGCAAGGAATGTATTTCTCAACATGCCTTAAACGACATATCCAAGCCCTTAACGCTATGGGTCAGGGCACCCACCGAGATGAAGTCAACACCCTGTTCGGCATAGTCGCGGATGGTGTCGAAGGTGATGCCGCCCGAGGACTCCGTCTCGTAGCGACCGGCAATGATATCGACAGCTTTCTTGGTGTCTGCCACGGAGAAATTGTCGAGCATGATGCGATCGACGCCGCCGTGGTCGAGCACCTGCTGCAGCTCATCAAAGGTACGAACCTCTATTTCAATCTTCAGCTGCAAATTTTTCGCTTTCAGATAATTATGACAGCGGTCAATGGCATTCACAATACCTCCTGCGAAATCCACATGGTTGTCCTTCAGCAGGATCATGTCGAAGAGTCCGATGCGGTGGTTACAGCCTCCTCCAATCTTCACGGCCTGCTTCTCGAGCATGCGCATGCCGGGTGTTGTCTTGCGGGTGTCGAGCACACGGGTCTTGGTACCCTTCAGGTGCTGAACATACTTATCCGTCATCGTAGCGATACCGCTCATGCGCTGCATGATGTTGAGCATCAGGCGCTCCGTCTGCAGCAGCGAGCGCACGCGTCCGGTGACGACCATAGCGATATCGCCCTTCTTGACGCGCGTACCGTCCTGCATGAGCACTTCCACCTGCATGTCGGGGTCGAAGCGGTGGAACACTTCCTTGGCGACCTCGACGCCTGCCAGGATGCCGTCTTCCTTGATCAGGAGATGCGACTTACCCATAGCCTCCTCGGGGATGCAGCACAGGGTGGTATGGTCACCGTCACCGATATCCTCTGCGAACGAGAGGTCGATGAGCCTATCTACCAGTTCCTCGACGTTGATGTCGAAGCCTTGTCTATAAAAATCAATGTTCAGCATCATTCTCAAGTGTTAATTCTTAATTCTTCCTCTGGTCACTAAACAAATAGACGCCGATGCCCAGGCGCAAGCCATAGCACGAGTAGTCGAACTTCTTGGTAGAGAAGTCCATGTAGAGCTCGGGTTCGAACGTCACCGTGCGGCTGATAAAGAAGGCATAGCCCACCTGTACGCCCGGCAGTACGTCGTTGTAGCTGTTAGCGTGCTTGTACTTCACGCTGGCACCGAGGAAGAGGCCGTTCTGCTCGATATAGTAGCGACCGCCGACACCGAGGTTGAACGTGTCGCCCGTGTCTCCCAGATGGTTGTAACCGATTTGCAGCGTGGGCATCAGGTTGTCAGCAAACAGATAACCCACCTTGGCATCGAAGCCTAAATGAAAGTTCTTGGCCTGGCTGCCGATGTCGAATCCCGACATGGAAGCACCGATGAAAGCCTTACCTTGTTCGAACTGTGCGTTTGCAGCCACTGACATGAGCAGTGCTACAGCAAATAATGCGATTTTCTTCATAATATCAAATTTATTAAATTGTTGTTAGTTTCTCGATTTCTCATGGCGCATTTCCCTATGGTACCATACCAGGAACCATGCCACCGATATCATCAGCGTGACGCAAGCCACCACCCCAATGTCCGTGGTGTCGCCCGACACCTTGGAAAAGAGGAATGACGCACACACCGCCGTCATGAACAGCGCGGGTATTCCGGTCATGAGGAAAGGTTTCTTCTGCCGCACCAGATAGACGGTCAGTGCCCACAGCATGAAGACGCTGAGTGTCTGGTTTGACCATCCGAACCATCCCCAGATGGTGTTAAAGCCTTCCTTGTCGGTCATCTGCCACATCAGCAATGCCACAGCGGCGGCAAACATGGGGATGCACACCATCAAACGGTTGCGGATGCTATGCTGTTCCAGATGGATGAAGTCGGCAATGATCAGTCGTGCCGAACGGAATGCCGTATCGCCACTCGTAATGGGAGCTGCCACAACGCCCAGCAAGGCGAGTATTGCTCCTGCCACTCCCAGCCACTCGTTGCAAATCTTGTTGACGATGGTCGGCGCATCGCTGATGGCTGCCGCACCGCCTTGGATGGTTTCATAGCCAGGGACGGGCTGGTCGTAGAAGAAATACATGGCTACGGTAGCCCATATCAGCGCTACGACACCTTCGGTAATCATGGCACCGTAGAAGATGGGGCGTCCCGTGCGCTCGCTCTTCAGGCAACGTGCCATCAGGGGCGACTGGGTAGAATGGAAACCGCTGATGGCGCCACAGGCAATGGTGATGAACAGTGCGGGGAAGATGCTACGCTTTTCGAGCGAAGGAACGCTCAGTCCTTCCCAGAGTTCGGGGATATCGGGCATCTTCACATACAGCATCACCATCAGTGCTGCCGCCATGAACAGCAGCGAGAAGGCGAAGAGCGGATAAATCTTGCCGATAATCTTATCGACAGGCAGCATGGTGGCAAGGATGTAGTAGCAGAAAATGGCCACCGACCACCACACATACTCCATCTGGATGACACCCTGATGAGCCGTATCGACGTCAGCACCCGTCATGTCGCCCAATATCTTGGCAGGACTATAGACAAATACCACGCCGACCATCACCAGCAGGAAGATGGAGAACACGAGCATCACGTCCTTGGTGGTCTTCCCCAGATAGGCACCGATGATTTCCGGTTGGTTGGCACCGCCGTGACGAATGGACAGCATGCCGCTCAGATAGTCGTGGGTAGCGCCGGCGAAGATACACCCCAACACAATCCACAGGTAGGCGGCAGGCCCGAACTTGGCACCCATGATGGCACCGAAGATAGGACCCGTACCGGCTATGTTCAGAAACTGAATCATGAAAATCTTCCAGTTCGGCAGTACGACGAAATCCACGCCGTCAGCCTTTGCTACTGCGGGTGTAGGACGGTCGTCAGGCGCAAAGACGTGTTCCACGAGTCGTCCGTAAAGAAAATAGCCCGCCACGAGGGCCAAGAGGCTCAATGTAAATGTTATCATTTTTGTTGTTTGTTTTTTTTCTTCGTGCAAAGGTAAGAAATAAATATGAAATATGAATGACTTTTTACGATTTATTTTGTACCTTTGCAAACGAAATGAAACGATTAACATTATTTATACTCTTCTTTGGCACTTTGACCCTCCTCTCGGCACAACCGAAGCACGAAGTGCGTGCCGTGTGGCTCACCGTGCTGGGAAACCTCGACTGGCCCTCGGGCAGTCTGCTCGACGGCAAGAGCGTCGCCGACCAGAAGCAGGAGCTCATCGGCATCCTGGACGAGTTGAAGGCCATCAACGTCAATACCGTGCTGCTGCACACGCGCATCCGTTCGAACACCCTCTACCCCAGCGACATAGAGCCGTGGGCACCCTATCTTTCCGGTAAGGCTGGTGTCTCGCCGGGCTATGACGCCCTACAGTTTGCCATTGACGAGTGCCACAAGCGCGGCATGGAGCTGCACGCCTGGATAGTCACCATCCCCATCGGCAAATGGAAGAGCTACAGTTGTCAGCAGTTGCGCCAGCGCTATCCGTCCATGGTGAAGCACATTGGCGAGGAAGGCTACCTGAATCCGGAGTCCTCGCAGACTGCTGACTATCTGACACGCATCTGTGAGGAAATCACCCGCCGCTACGACATCGACGGCATCCACCTCGACTACATCCGCTACCCCGAAACATGGAAGGGCAGCAAGCACGCCAGCTACATCACCGACATTGTGAGGAGCATCCACGACAGGGTAAAGTTTTACAAGCCGTGGGTGAAGTTAAGTTGCTCGCCCATAGGTAAATATGACGACTTGTCTCGCTATAGCGCAAAGGGTTGGAACGCCCGCAAGCGGGTGGCTCAGGAGGCGCAGGAGTGGCTGCGCATGGGACTGATGGACCAGCTCTATCCCATGATGTATTTTCAGGGCAACAACTTCTTCCCCTTCGCCATCGACTGGCAGGAGCACTCCTACGGCAGGATGGTGGTCAGCGGCTTGGGCACCTACATGCTGCATCCCCATGAGCGCAACTGGCCGTTGGAGGAGATAGAGCGCCAGCTGAACGTCACACGCACCATCGGCTTGGGGCACTGCCACTTCCGCTCCAGATTCCTGCTGAACAACGTCAAGGGCGTCTATGACTACATGCGCCACTTCGACCAGCACCCGGCACTCGTTCCTCCGATGACGTGGGAACAGGCGACAGCCCCCACTCCACCTGCCACGCTGTCGGTAGAGCGCACCCGTCAGGGCGACCGGCTGTCGTGGAGCGGAGCGCGTGACCGCAGCAACGGTCCTTACCTATTATATAATGTATATGCCTCTACGGAGGAGACAGTCGATGTCAACGACCCTGCCAACCTCATTGCCACCCGCAGGACTTCGCCGTCGCTCACCGTTCCCTGCGCTGCCCGCCGCGCGCTGCTGCACTATGCCGTGACCGCCCTCGACCGCTATGGCAACGAGAGTGCGCCCATCTATGAGAGCACTTCCGCCCTCGTGCAGCACCCCTCCTCCGTCCTGCTGCCGACCGACGGCAAGACCCTCGACGTACCGAGACTGCCGTTCGACGCTAAGATTCTGCAGCTTTGCGACATGCAGGGACGAGTGGTCAGCACGACGGTCAACAGACCGCAAATCAACATCCGGCGCCTGACGGACGGCATGTATATGCTCAAATCCGTCAACAAGAAGGGCGTGACACACCGCTTGGGCTATTTCATCATCAAGCGTTAAGCACGTAAGTTTTATATTTGCAGCTTAAAATACTGACAATCGTTAAATTTGTCAGTATTTTAAGATTTAGAGCGTTAAATTCTAACGCGCGTTAAGCATTCCGTGTTAAGTGTTAAATTGCGACAAAAAGATACGACAATTTGGCAGAAAACGGAAAAATGCCCCTATCTTTGCACTCGGAATCGCAAACATTCATTTAAACATTAAACAAAAAAGCAAACATTCATTTAAACATTAAACAAAAAAGCAAATATGAAAAAGATTGTGAAGAATTTAATGCCGGCGATGTATCTGATGTTCATCGCCTTCTCGGCAGCCAGCTGCAATCAGACACAGGCAGCTCCTGCCGCTCCTGCAGGACAACCTGTCGATTTGACGTATGCAGCCGAAAAAGCGCTGCCCTCTGTGGTTTATATCAAGTCGGTGACCAACTCCAGGGTGCAGACGGTGGAGTACAGCGACCCGTTCGAGGACTTTTTCTCCGACCCGTTCGGCGGTTTCTTCGGCCGTGGCCAGGGTCAGGGCAATGGCGGCAAGCGCCAGCGCCAGGTGCAGACGCCCCGTCGTGCTGCTGCCGGTAGCGGTGTCATCATCTCGGCTGACGGCTACATTATCACCAACAACCATGTGGTGGATGGTGCCGACGAGCTGACGGTGACGCTGAGCGAGAACTCGAAGGAGTATTCTGCCCGCATCATCGGTTCGGACAACACGACCGACCTGGCACTCATCAAGATTGACGCCAAGGACCTGCCCGCCATCACCATTGCCAATTCTGACGATGTGAAGGTCGGCGAATGGGTGCTGGCTGTCGGTAATCCGTTAGGACTGAACAACACGGTAACGGCAGGTATCGTCAGTGCAAAAGCCCGTTCGATGGGCAGTGGTGTCAGCTCGATGATTCAGACGGATGCTGCCATCAACCAGGGCAACTCCGGCGGTGCGCTGGTGAACACCCGTGGCGAGCTCATCGGCATCAACGCCATGCTGTACTCGCAGACGGGTTCGAACATCGGCTACGGCTTTGCCATTCCTACCACCATTGTGAGGAAGGCCGTTGACGACTTCAAGAAGTACGGCACCTACCAGCGTGCCATGATAGGCATCAAGGGTAGCGACGTGAGCGCATATGTCGATACGGAGAAGGAGAAGGGCAACGAGGTTGACCTGGGCACCATGGAGGGCATCTACGTTGCCGAGGTGGTTGAGGACGGTGCTGCCGCTGCCGCCGGTCTGAAGGTGGGCGACGTGCTGACACAAGTCGATGGTCACAAGCTGAAGCAGTTTGGCGACCTGCAGGGCATCATCGCCCAGAAGCGTCCCGGCGACAAGGTGACGGTGAAGTACCTGCGCAACAAGCAGGAGAAGACTGCTACGCTGACGCTGAAGAACGAGCAGGGCAACACGGGTGTGGTGAAGAATGCCGATGTCGATGTCTTAGGCATTGATGTTCGCCCCGTGACGGACAGCCAGAAGAGCCAGTTGGACATCTCGTACGGCTTGGAGGTCATCAAGGTGAGCGGCGGCAAGATGAAGGATGCCGGTGTTCCTAAGGGCTTCATCATCCTGCGCGTCAACGACGACAACATGAAGACCTTTGACGACCTGCGCGATGCCGTGAAGAAGGCCAGCACGACGAAGGAGCAGATGCTCGTCATCCGCGGTCTGTTCCCCACGGGCAAGCTTGGAGGCTTTGTGGTGTACCTGCAGAATGAGTAGGTGATGGGTGATGGGTGTTGGTAAAACGCGCACACCTAAAGCCTAAAAGTAAAAAAAGTAAGCTATTTATTTGGTCATTCCAAAAAAATAGCTTACTTTTGCATCTCGACTAAAAACTACGGATGCATGAGACAACTGAAAATTACGAAATCCATCACCAACCGCGAGAGCGAGGCACTGGAGAAATACCTGTCTGAAATCGGTCACGAAGAACTGCTGAGCACCGACGAAGAGGTAGAGTTGGCACAACGCATCCGCAAGGGCGACCGCAAGGCCTTGGAGCGTCTGACGAAGGCTAACCTGCGCTTTGTGGTGTCTGTTGCCAAGCAGTATCAGAACCAGGGTTTGTCGCTTCCCGACCTCATCAACGAGGGCAACTTAGGCCTGATCAAGGCTGCCGAGAAGTTTGACGAGACGCGCGGTTTCAAGTTCATCTCGTATGCCGTGTGGTGGATTCGCCAGAGCATCATGCAGGCCATTGCCGAGCAGAGCCGCATTGTGCGCCTGCCGCAGAACCAGGTGGGTTCGATGAGTAAGATTAACCGTCTGCTCAACAAGTTCGAGCAGGAGAACGAGCGGCGCCCGTCGGTCGATGAGATTTCCGAGCAGATAGACCTGCCGGAAGATAAGGTCGGCGAGGCCATGATGGTCAGCGGTCGCCAAGTATCGATGGATGCTCCCTTCGTGGATGGCGAGGACAACTCGCTGCTCGACGTGCTCATCAACGACAATGCCCCGATGGCCGACCGCCAACTGGTCAAAGAGTCGCTGCGCACCGAGATTGACAGTGTGCTGCAGACACTCACCGAGCGTGAACGTCTGATCATCAGCGCTTTCTACGGCATCGGTCAGCCTGAGATGACGCTCGAGGAGATAGGCAACAAGTACGGTCTTACGCGCGAGCGTGTGCGCCAGATTAAGGAGAAGGCCATCCGCCGGCTGCGCAACAGCACGAAGAACGGCATCCTGAAGGGCTATTTGGGATGAGAGTTGAGAGAAAGCCCACCCCCAGCCCCTCCCGAAGGGATGGGAGTTGGGAGTTGAAAGTTGAGAGTTTAAGTAGTTAAGAAAATATGAAGTTTCTAAAGTATATCGCCCTCGCCCTGCTGACGCTTGTCGTCACGGGCACAGAGGCAAAGACCGTCAAGGTTCCCCACGTCTATCTGTTCGGGTTCTCGGCATCGTTCCAGGACTCGCTGGTGTTCTTCACCGACATTCAGGACATTCCGAATGCGTGGTACGACAAGAAGACGAAGTTTCTGGCAGGCCGCGACACGTACTCCGAGCAGCTGAAGACGTTTCTGACCGAGCAGGGAGCGCCCAACCGCGTGTGCATGGTGTTCTTCTCCACGAACAAGAGCAAGCTGGAGAAGCGCTACCTGAAGCTGCGCAAGAAGTACATGGCCACGCCGAAGAAGAAAAAGAAGAGCAAGCGGAAGAAGTCGGCTGAGGGCAAAGGCACCGTACCTTTCTCTTACGACATCCGCTACATTGCCGGACAGGACTTCCAGTTCACGCCGTTTGACATGGAGTGAAAAGGGAAAAGGGATAAGTGAAAAGTGAAAAATTTCCTACCGCTTTGGAAGTGAAAAATTTGCTACCGCATGTTTGATGGTTAGGGGTTGTTCTCCTCGAACCGCTGCATGCGGTCGTCCAACTGTGCGTACTGGTGGTCTTCGATGAACGACGTGCAGACGCGCAATCCCTCCTGATGAGAACCTGTCGTGATGAGACAGATAGCGGAGACTCCGTAGTACATCAGCTCCTTGGCCAGCTCACCGCTGGTCATTTTTTTATAGCCTATGGTGAAGTAGAAACCGTCGGCCACGGGCTGGTCCAAGTCCTTGTCATAGACGATGTGGAAGCCGTGACGCAGGAAGATTTCCTTCAGCTTGTGGGCACGGTCGCCATAGACGCTCACCTCCTTGCGGAAGTCGTAGTCGCCGTCGGTGGCTGCCTTCAGCATGGCTGCCAGGGCGTACTGTGCCGAGTGGCTCGTACCGCTGGACAGGGCGTAGAGCATGCGCGTGGAGAACACCAGTCCGAAGGGCAGTCCCTCGTAGCGCTGTGCCAGGTCGTCGTAGTGGCGGTGGAAGAGCTTGTTGCTGATGCACACCACGCCGATGCGCTCGCCGGCATAGCTGAAGGCCTTCGAGCCGCTGATGAGCAGCATGTAGTTGTCGGTATAGCGACCCACCGACGGCTGGTAGGGCGGCTGGAAGGGCACGCTGAGGTTCTGGCGGAAGTCCATGGCGAAGTATGCCAGGTCCTCCATGACGATGGCGTCGTACTTTGTTGCCAGCTCGCCGATGGCCTGCAGTTCCTGCTCGTTCAGACAGATCCATGCGGGGTTGTTGGGGTTGCTATAGACGATGGCGCAGATGTTGCCCTGCCTGAGGTAGCTCTCCACCTTGGGACCGAGCTTGTCGCCACGGAAGTCATAGACGTCGAAGGTCTCGTACTTCACGCCCATGACCTGCAGCTGCATCTTCTGCACGGGGAATCCGGGGTCGATGAAGAGCACCGTGTCGCGGCGCTTGTCGGCCTGCGAGCAGGTGAGGAACGAGGCGAAGGTGCCCTGCATGGAGCCCGTCACGGGCACGCAGCACTCGGCAGCGACGTCCAGTCCGATGAAGGCCTTGACGAAGCGCGACGCCTCCTGCTTCAGCACGGGAGCACCCTGAATGTCGGGGTACGAATGGGCGATGCCGCCCTGGAGGGCTTTCACCTGTGCATCGACACCCACCTGTGCGGCGGGCAGTCCGGGGATGCCCATCTCCATCTTGATGAACTCTACCCCACTCTCCTTCTCGGCCTTGGCAGCCACCTGCTTCACCTCGCGAATGGTCGCCTTGGCGAAGTCGTTGATACCCAGCTCGGCTATGAGCTTGTCAACGATTTCTCTTTTTATCGGTGTTTCTTTCATAACTTCGGTTTTTTGCGGTTGCAAAGATAGTAAAAACCGAGCGAACCGCCAAAGGATTCGCCCGATTTTTTCACATGTTCTGTCGTCGTTTCTTGCTGATGTTCAGCGGCGTGCTGTGCGGGAAGGCTATGCTGTAGGCGGCGTCCAGCTCGTGGAGGTTGACCTTATAATAGCTGATGCCCGTCCTGACGGCCACCACGGCGCGTATCAGCTCGCGGTGTCGGCGCGGTGCGAGCGACGGCGGCGGCAGTTCGTTCCACCCCTCCTGGGGTTCGTCGTCAACGGCTGCCAGGTGGCACACGTGCCAGATGAAGTCGTCGGTGGCTTCATAGCCGAACCACGTCTTCAGCACGTTACGGATGCAGTAGCGGCGGTACTGTCCGTGGAGGTGCTGCCGCGTGCGCTCCAGCTGTCGCCAGAGGCGCACGAAGCATTCCTGATTGTTCTGAATGTCCATCATCACTTGCCTCCATACTTTTGCTTGTACGCCGCAGTCTTGCAATAACGACCCGCCACTTCATCGTAAGCAATGTGACCGCGACTCTGCCACTGCCGCAGCGTACTATCACCACTACCCGTCTTGCCCTGTTGCTGGCGCATCAGCCGGTACTGCTCTTTGGTGAACTCGTCGGGCAGCAATTCCAGCAGGTTCTGAGGTCCTGACTGGCGCTGAATATCAATCTCCTCGCGCAGTTCTTTCTCCAGTTGCTGACCGAAGTACAGCATCTTGCACCACAGGTTATACTGTTCCGTCCAGCGCACGAAGTCGGCAATCTCACGAGACCACTTGTAGCCGTGAGCCACGTAGAGCACCATTCCCTTCAGCCAGGCTATCACGTTGGCACGATAGCTGAAGACGCGGTAGGCCTCGCTCTCGAAGAGCCTTGCGGCATCCCTGTTCTCCTGCTTGATGTCAAGCGAGAGTTTCTTCGCCTGCAAGCACTCTATCAGTCCGTTGGCGGCTTCCAGACGGTCGATGTAGGGCTTCAGTTCTGCTGCAAACGTGTGGTCGTAGATGCCCAAAACGGGTGCCGTATCGTCGTCGTCATCGCTGCGGATAATGGTTGAGATATCCAGTCGGCTCACGGTACCGTCGTTCACCATCTTGACGAAGAACTTGCGGGCGTTGGGCGGCGTGGTCGAGGCATTGAAGTTCCAGCGCAAGGGGGCGATACCTGATACGCTGTCGGCACCTACGCGCTCCTGACCAGCATCGGCGTTGTCGAAGGCCTTGCGAATCAGCAGTCCCACCTCATCGACGGTACCCTTCGACGTCACCTTCTTCAAACCCTCTATCTCGTCCACGATGGTGTAGAGGAAACGCTGTCCGTTGTTGTGGGCATCCACGACGCGCTGGTTGAAGACAGCATCGGTCAGGTTATCGATGAGCATCTGTATGCAGATGTCCGTCGGGCGCGGGTCTTTCTTCTGCTTCGCCCCCGGGTTCTTCTGCTTCCATTCGGCCTCTCGCTGGCGGTTGGGCTGGTCGCGCTGCCTGATGTCCTCCATGATGTACTCAATAGGTTTCTTGATGGTACCCTTACCGATACTCTGACGGCCGATGAGGATGTTCATAAACGTCGCCTCGTGCTCCACGTTGTCCCAGTAGCGGAACTTCACGCCGTGCAGGTGGGCTCCCAGAGCCGGGAACACCGCATTGGCCACGGCGGGCTTGTAGAACCAGGGGACGTTCTTTGTCAGCAACTTGATAAGCGGCGGCAGCTTCTTCGGCATTGGCGGAGGCGTGGTCAGCGTACCTCCACAGGCCTTCACGCCCTGCTGCGACTTCAGCGCCCCGAGCACCTGCTTCAACCTGAAGGGCATGCCCTTGCGAGGCTCCTTCAGCGCATTCTCCAACGTCTTGCAGTACTCTTCGGTGTCGGTCTGCCAGTAGTTCGGTATCACCGCCATCATCTGCTCCAGCGAGTAGCCGCAGATGCTGCGGATGGTCACTGCCAGTTCGAACGTCAGCACGTTGCGGTCACCCTCAGCTGGCTCCTTGCCGTCGTTGAACAGCTCCCAGTACTTCGCGATAATGTCGCTAAAGAGCATGCCGTTATACCTCGCTTCAGGGTCGTATTTCGAACTGTCACACTGTAACGCTGTAGCAGCAGCAGTCTCAGACTTCAGACCTTCCACCTCATCAACCCCAAAGAGCGCGTCGTCCAGAAACAGCAGCTCATCGTTCGTCGTGGTAAAGAACACCCGCGTGATGTCCTTCGCACCCTTGTCGAACTCCACGCCCAGCAGGTCGCTCGCCCACCGCAGATTGTCCTCCTGCGACAGCTCCTCGCGGCGACGGAACACGAGGTGGAAGCCCTTCGACGCCGAGCGTTCCAGCATCAGCAGTCCCAGCGCATCCTTCTTCGACAGCACCATTTCAGGAACCTTCTTCAGCCATTCCTCCTTTCTGGCAGCTATCTGCTCTTCCCCTTCATGGGGAAGAGGTGCAGGGGTCCAGTCCACATCCATGCCCACCGTCGTGCTCATGCGCGTCGCACCCTTCAGTGTGCCGTCGTCGTTAGGCAGACACGAATAGTTCATCTGCAACAAGTGGCGCTTCTCGTCCGTCCTGCCCTCACGGACAGCCTTCAACACGGCCTGCTGCTTCTCCGAACCGCGCAACGCCAGATACTCCTCTCGCGTAAGGACGGGGCGCATCGTCTTCGCCCCATCCTTATAATAAATAATGTGTACACTCATGGCCGTCAAATCGTCTGAAAAATGAGTTCACGAACAACCTTTTGCGCTATCGCACGTGCTTGGCGCATCAACTGCTCCGGCAGTTCCTCCAGCCGATCGCCGTCAAACGAGAAGTAGAAGTAGAACTTGCCGTCGCGACCCTTCGAGAGCGTAGCGTTGTCGTCACGGAAGAGTGCCTTGTTGCGCACACGCTTGGGCAGCTGCGTCATATACACGTTGCCGTCGCGCATGCCCTGCACCTTGAAAGTTCCAGAGAACGCATCCAGCTCCACATCCTCGCAGCACGTAAAGTCTGCCGTGCGAAGTCCGTTCTCCAACAAGCCCAACGTCATCAGACCGTCAAGCATTACCTGTCTCACAGTAGAAATAATAATCTTTTCCATAATTTCTGATTTTGTTAGCCTGAGTCTTGGGGGAGTGAAGTTTAGTTAGCTGTCGACAATTTAAACCCAAGGTACTTCCTTCCCTCACTCGAAGCCGTAAACTCAGAAATTGTTTGAATTACTTTTTAAGTGGATAAATGTCCGTTACAGTGATGTCTTGAAACACCTGTCCGTTGTACTCACGCGTCTGGAAGCGCAGCGTCACTGCTACGATGTCATTCTCATAGAACACCAGCGAGGCAGCGTTGCCCAGCACGCTGACAGCGTACTCGTTCTCGAACTTCCCGCCCAGTTCCTTCAACACCAGGTTGCGCTTGTTCAGCTGACCGTTCTCTGACTTCTCACTCTTCACGGAGAACATGTCTCCACTCTTGACTACTTTTAAAATTTTTGTTACCATAATGTTTTTATTCCCCGCTATTATGGGGTTCCGGATGCAAAGGTACATAAGCTGATAATCTGAGCAAATCTGAGCGAAAAATCTCAGATTATTTTTAGACACAAGACATAACACGCTGAAAAACAGTACAAAACAAAAAGTGCCCGACTCTCAAAATCGAGAATCGAGCACTTGTAAATATCGCTCAGATTATGTCAGATTACTTTTCTGGCTTTTCCCAATGGGTCTTTTCCGAGAAAAACAAACCGATATTGTTGTTTTCGTCAGCAAAACTAATCTGATACTCCTGCTTGATAGCCCTACTTTTCGGGAAACGCTGTGACACCACCACATGACAACTCAATGTCACGGCATCTTCAAACTGGATGTCAACCTTCTGTAATCTATCTTTAAACACATGGATGGTTTCCTTTAACTGACTGGTAGCCTTATCAAATGTCTCACGCACCTGTTCACTACTGTTCCCGTAAGCATTCGTCTTAAACTCAACGAAACGGAACTGTTTGTCATCAAACAAGGCACAATCACATATTCCCCCCTTATGTTCCTTAATCAGCTTGTTGTCTATCGAGAGTAAGACTATCTGCCTGTTGTTTTCATTAATCACCATCAAGGCTTTCTGCTCATCGTCAGGATTGTTAGTGAATCGTGAAAACTTCTCTTCATCATCGTCAATCACCATCAGTTCACTATCCATCCTCACTGTCCAACACTCATTGAACGGCTTGTAAGTCTCCGTAGCAAAAGCCTCGTCCAGTTTAATCCTGTCGATAGCCTGTTGATTTACTGCCATAACCTGCTACTTCTTCTTATTATTAACCTGACGATAGAGATCATAGAGGCGGTCAAAGTCATCGCCAATGATTTCTGATACAGAATCCAACTCATTTACCGACACCAGTCCCGTTTTCTCAGAAATCAGACTCTTGCAATACACCTCACTATTGGGGTCAAGTGCAAATACCGACACATCATCGGGATTCACAGTGTAGCCGGGTACGATGATTTTCTCAGCCTCTTCACGAACCTCATCAATGTGGTGAAGTTTATATGCCAGCATCAAGACATTCAGACTCGAAAGCAAGTAGGGGCTATGAGTGGTGATAATAAACTGTCTGCGCTGATTCGGATGCCAAAGTCTTGACGTTACAAAGCCCAGCATTTCAAACTGGTTCTGTGGAAACAGGTTCTGCTCTGGCTCCTCAATCACAAACGAATTAAAGCTTTCTGTCTTCAATGCATAGTCTATCACCATCAGCATCGGTATAGCAGACTGTAAGCCTGAGGAACAGGCACTCAGGGGTAAGTCCTTATCCTTGCCTACCAGTTCTATGCGTTCCTTGCCGTTCTTCTTTACAAATTTGACATTAAAGAACGGTATATTATAGCTTGGATATTCCTTCTTGGCCCTTTCAAACATACTCATGTATTCCATCAGCGGTTTGGGTAGAGGCACCTGCGCCGTTAGCATCGAAGCCAACGATTCCGACAGGTTTCCAACTAGATTACGTTCCGCCAGAATATAGAGTACTGCACGGGCATAAGGTTCTAACTCTTTCGCCTGTGTCTCATCAACAGCACCTTCCTGTCCACTTCCATAGCGTTTGTTCAGATACTGAAAGTATTTCTTGATAGCACCAGCATTTATATAGTCAGACTCTATGCTGAACACCCCGTTTTCATATTTGATGGAGAACCCCGTCATAGTATAGCTTATGAAGGTATCATCCATGAAATACTCGTTAATGCCAAAGTCATAGAAAGGCTTCTTGACATCCTCCGCATCTGCATCCTCTAACATCAGCAGCCACCAATTGTAGTCTCTGCATATCGTCAATAGTTTCGACAAAGTACTTTTACCGCTGCCTTGATCACCAATAAACAACGTCAGCCTACGAAACTCAATGTCCAAATTCGTTATCGGACCAAAATTTCGGACTATAAGTCTTTCGCTATACATTCCTGCCATATCTGTATTTCTTTTATTTATTTTGGTGCAAAAGTACTAATTTCTCTTTTATGATGTACCATCTGTTGTTCTTTTTTACGCTTTTTTATCCAACTTAGGAACGTAAGCGTCCAATAATGGTATGATACTCTCAAAGTCTGGAGTCATCAAGCCCTTGTTGGGTCGCCCCTTATCTATATTGGTATATCCCTTGTCGTCACCAAAGAAATCCTTGTTCAGGGCCGGCGAGCCTTTCTGCCTGAACAGCTTCTTGTCATCCAGATAGCCCACAATATTTTGCCACACAATTTTTACTCGGTCACCCCGTCCGCTTTCCAACAAGCGCCACAGAATTTCCGAATGTTCTGTCTCCTTAACTGATAGTGGAGTCTCGCCCTGCCCCAGAACTATCTTTAGCATTGCCTTTACATCCTCTGATGTAATACCATTCACCCAATCGCCCTTGTCAGCTAAATTCAGTAATTGATCAAGGATAGACTGCCTTGGTGTAGATAACATTACTTTGTAGTCATTCGCACTGCCAATAGAAGGCTCGCATTTGTTTTTTTCATTATCATCGGTATCCAGCTCTTTCAAAGCCTTATTTATTTCTCCATTTACATCCATCACCTGCATATTCATGTCTTTATCAAACTGGGCATGAAAATGCTCTACGTATGCTATCTGCGCTCCTACTTTATCGTGGAAGTGGATTTCAAATTTGGGCATATCTTTTTTATCCTTCATACTGCTGCAATAATAATTTCATGTCAAATTCGGCACCAGGTGCAACCACACCGACTTTGTTTTGGAAGTTAATAACAAAAACATTGGGGTTCGCTATGTATTCTTCAAGTATCTTGAAATGCTTGATAAACTTGTCAGAACCTCTGTATATTCTACCTAAAACTAGCTCAACATTTCTGGCTACATCTGGACCAAGTTTGATAGATTGGCCTACTATTTTTGTGATTAGTTCTGTTTCTTTTGTTTCGTCACCATCTTTCTTAGCCGCCTCCAACTGAGTCATCAACTCCGTTATCTGCTTATCCTTCACATCATTCTCTTTCGTCAGGCGTTCTATTTCTCTGTAAGGCGAATAGACACCATTCTCTATCATTTTGCGAATCAGTAGCAACTTATTCTCAATCTCAGCCTCATGGATGTGCTTTTGGGTGTCGTTCTTCAAGGCGCTTAGTATCATGTCGCAGACTGACAGCTTATCCTGTCTATTGTTCTGCATGTCGATAAGGGCATCAATAGAAGCTTCCATGAAATCGTGTGTAATACGCTTCCAATTCAGCTTTGATGCTTCCTCTGAGGTCATGTAATGAAGGGCCTTGGCTATAATCATAGGCAGGGATTACTGTTTAAACTGACGGATAAGGTCTATTACTTCTGCTACACTCAAAGCCTTTTCCTCTTCGTCGTGCTCTTCTTCAAACACCATGTAGTAATGGAACTTTCCACCACCATTCATGTTGGCGTATTTCTCCCATAGTGCTCCCAGCATCATCTTACGCCTGCTCTCCTCATTGAGATATGGCTCTCCCTTGGTTTCCAATAGCATTACATCACCACTCCTCAGCACAACAACGAAGTCGGGCTGATGATAGAGAAATCCATTCAGGGTAAGCGTATTCTTACGTCCCTCAGGATTACGATGCCAGAAGTGTACGTTCTCTTCCTGTGCAATCTTGTTGATGATTCTTTCCTCGAAGTCGCTGGGCTTTTCCTCTGCAATATACAGAGAGCAGTCAACACTTTGCCAAGGCTTCGCTACGCTCTGGGTATGTGGGAACTCATAGTAGCAATTCATCTGCACATAGCGTGAAGCAAGCCATTTTTTCAAGTTCGACAAACGGTGCAATTCGAGTGCATCATCTATCTTAAGTTTGAATGCCTTTGCCGTATTTTTGACTGTCATGTAGAAGTCTGACAATTGCTCGCCATTATAATCTTCCAACACTCTGCTTACGTAGGTTATCAGATCTTGGTGAGGTATGCTGTTATAATGCAGATTGTCAACAATGACTTTAGTCAATTCTCTACGTTTCATGTCATCAGAGAAGACTGCAAAAGTCTGGCGTAAACTGTTCAGCACAGCCTTGTTTACAGGTGTGCGCTTAGGTGTGTATTGCCCGTCTCCGCTATCCATCAAGTCAATACTAGTTACTCCTGATTGCGAATCAATAAGTTTGACCTTATAATTCTCATTCAGCAATTTGAAGTCCTTATTCAGCGTCTCCTTTGTCAACAGAATGTGAGGTTCAGGACAGAAGTCGTTTACGGTCTGATTCTCGACAGAGAACAGAGGGATGCGAATGGACTGGGCCACTTCTCTCACATCTTTCCGCATAGGATAATTCTCAACCATAGGCGTTATTTCGTTTTGAGGGAACTGATTTATTTCATCCTCATATTGTTGGCTTACTTCTATAGCCCTTTGTTCTAGAGCATCAATGTCTGTAGAATGTTCCTCCTCTTTTTCAACCACCTTATTCAAATCCAATTTAAGTTCACCGCCAGGCTCTTCCCAAATAGTTGTCTGTATAGGTTTTGCCGAAGAATCATTAACAACAGATGGCGTTTCGTTTTGATAGAGATCTGGTTGCGCCTTACGATAGTCGCGACGGCTATATCCCGAATTTACTAAAGAGTGAATAACAGCCTCAGCTGCTGCATAGAAATCCTGTTTTGCTGTCAATACATAGCATTCATCTAGTAGCGGATCTTTTGTCCTTGTAGCATTGGGCTGACGAAGAATACGCCCCAACACCTGCTCGACATCTATTGGAGATGTACGATTAGATAGTGCTGCCAATATGTAGGCAAAGGGACAGTCCCAGCCCTCCTTCAAAGCATTCACCGTGATGATATATCTGACAGGACAGTCTGGTGCCATCAAGTCCACACCCTTCAACTCGTTATGTGGGTCTGCAAGTTTTAGTTTCACCTGCTCTTCTGGTATGCCAATATTTAGCAGGGCCTGCTTCACCAACTGGAAGTTTGCATCTTCTTTGCCAGTTCTTGGTTCTACTTGCAGCAGTACGATAGGCCTGATGTAATAGCCGCTCTGATTCCTATATTGCTTGGCGTGACGTTCCAGACTTTCTTGAAGACGCTTGGCATTGACGATAACATCCTCGGTACTCTCCATGTTATAGAGTACCACAGGCAGTTTCACCATCGATTCTTTCTTCAACTTTCCAGCATCAACAAAGCTGATGATATTACTCTCAGGCTTGGGTGTGGCAGTAAGATTCAGGATAATGGACGGATTCAGCATACGTAACATTTCAGTACGCATTTCAGATCCAAAATTGTGACTTTCATCCACAACGCAAACAGGATGTTGCCATGCCAACCATTGTATCAGACTTAACTCGTCAGCACCTTCAATTCTTTCTTCAGTAGAATAATGATAGTGGTTGTCCCATTGTGCAAATGCAGCATTCTGTCGCCATGAACGGAGGTCATCACCCTTTTTAGTGGCAAAACTCTGGGCAGACAACACAAGAACTGTAAGTTGTTCTTCAACCTCTGCAGGAGATAAGTTTGTCCCCATCAGCGCCTGTTCTTTGTCTGTTACCATCACTGTTCGTCCCATCTTTTGGAGTGCTGAATGATAGGGATGACCTGGAGTCTGAAGATTACGAAGCGTTTGTTCTCTAATCGAGTCACTTGGCACAAACCAAGCAACCACCTTGGGCTGCTCTTCTGGCAGATAGTCAAAGATAATAGGCAGAGACAATGCAGCAATATACGTCTTGCCGCCTGCCGTAGGAACTTTAAGCGTCACGTTGGGGATGCCTGGTGTCGCCGTATTGTTGTATTTATGCATCCATCTGTCAGTCTTGGTATCAGGATCAAGATTCCTGCTAAGCCAATGGTTCTGGAATGCCTTACGAAGATTATCCGACTCCCTGAGCTGATACATATAGTTCTTCAGGTCGCCTAACACCTCTTCTTGATATATCTTTGGTTTTATCTGTCTCATCATTATGGGATTTAGAATTTACGAATGTCTCTGGGTATCTGACGGAAGGTGATACCCATTGCTTGAAGCTCTTCGTCTGCGAACTCACAGATGTCTGCATAAACAACGATTCCATTTGGCATACGACCTTTTAGAATGTATAGTGTCTCTCTTGAAAAGGTCGTCAAGCTGTTGGGCTCGTAATAGAAGTAATATCCAGTACCTTGATTGTCATCGAGCCAATAAGGGTAATCTTCTGAGCGCATTTGTGTGAGAGGGAGATGTGTCTCTGTGTAGTAAACATAGCGTCGCAACTCCGTTTCTCCAACTTCTTCGTTCAGATAGTGTGTTCCCTCAACAAATAGGGGAACGCTAAGCTCCATCATGTCGAAAGCACCACCCAAGCCATCACGATGGCCATCGTAGAATTTCTCTGCTTCTACTACCAGATTATTGTCCTTCACCGTTGGCTGATGTACGTCATTATAATTGCCAGACGCCTTGGCCTCCTCATATTTCTTCTTTGCGTCATCGTAGTACTCATTTATTCGCTTCAAGGTATTGGCGTTCAGTTTCTTTTCATAGAGGCGCTCTGTCTTGTTGCCAGTAAACTTATAACCACTAATTGAACGTTGAACTCTTGTCTGAGTGGTCTTCACAATTTCTTCGTCCTGTTCCAACAGCACAAACTTTCTATCGCCGCCATCAGCGGCATTTGCTTTTAGAACGGAGTGAGCCGTTGTGCCACTACCAGCAAAGCAATCCATCACGATGTCGCCTGGCTCAACGGCAATGTCGAGGATGCGGTCAATTAAGAGAGTCGGCTTAGGTGTATCAAAGGGAACTGCGCCCTCAAATATTTCACGTAATTCTTTTTTTGCCCCATCAGTACTATCAACCTCTGAAAATGGCCATAGATTAGTGATTAAACGGCCTTCTACATTTCCCAGATAGGTTTTCTTACGCATACCTCCTTTACCTCCGTCCGTAAAGTACAGAATCGGCCATTGTCCCCGTTCATATATTGCCAGAGCTTTATTTCTTGAAGTTTCGATATCATTCTTCAACACTATTCCCATGACGTTAGAACGTACTTCATCGGCAGTAATACCACAGATACGAGCACGTTCTTCAGCATCGTTTAAATCACGTAACTCATATTCACACCAACCATTCATGATGTTAAGAATATCATTTTGCTCTAATCTCCAATGAGATTGAACATAGGGATATAATAATTCGCCTGTAAAGGGATGTTGTATGGCATAAACCATACCCTGATGCGCAACAGCATCCGCAGCACATGCATCGCCACTTGCCCAATAATCTATATCGTTATCAGGATTCCCATAACGTGCATTCATACCTTCCGTCCTTTCCAACCTAAATGGATTCCAATGAGGTCTACGGCTATATGCAACGATGTGGTCTGTAGCAGTTGGTATTCCATCCTTATCATTACGTGGTGAATAAGTCTTCTGCCAGATAACGTTACTTACAAAGCAATCCTCCCCAAAAATCTCATTCATCATCAGGCGAAGTGAAGCCTGCTCGTTATCATCGCACGAAATGAATATCACACCATCAGGGCGAAGCATCCTGCGCATCAATACCAGACGTGGATACATCATACAGAGCCATTTGTCGTGACGGCTCAAATCTTCCCCTTGTTTGCCTACTACTTTGTTTATCCAATCGCGAGTACGTGGGTCGTTGCAATCATCAGCATACGTCCACTTTTCGCCTGTGTTGTATGGAGGATCATTGTATATGCATTTTACTTGTCCTTCCAGTCGTGGCAACAGCGCTTTCAAACTAAGCAAGTTGTCGCCATAAACTATCATGTTGCCGCTTTCACTCGACAATCCTTCCTCACGTCTATGCTCTGCCGTATAGCCATACGTCAGGCTCAGCGTGCGAAACGGCACCTTCGAGTGGTACGTCACCACACTATCTTTTCCTATCCAATTTAGAACGGGCATAATTATCTATTATTTCTTTTAACCAAATTCGTTTCAAATATGCATAATTTACCTAATATCTTGCAAAGATACAAAATATTTCAAATAAACAAACGATTTCCTCTGTTTTTCTTACTAAAAAGATTAGAAAACGGATTGTCTTAGCCTGAAAAACGTTGACTCCTGCCCAGCCTCTTAAAAGTTAAAAAGAGTTATGAGAAAAGGTCAACGTTTCCAGTACGAAGTCCACTAACCCGGGAAAAGAGACAACAAAAACAGGAAAGCAGACAACCTAATCAGAGAGATAAGTCAACAAAATCAGTATAATAAACAGTAATTAACAAAACAGTAACAAATCAAGGCTCTGAGGGAGTCCAAAACTGGTGGTTAAAGGGTGGAAATTAACTCTATATCTATATATAAATATATTTACATATAGATATAGAAGTATTTCTGATAGTGAAATAACCGACTTTTGAACTGTCACACTGTAACGCGTCACAAATTCTCAGGGGCGGCAGAAAAAAATTAGCAGAAGAACGTAAAAAGTGGGGGAAAGATTCGAGAACCGCAATGTGGATGTTGTACCTTTGCATTCGAATTCAAGTCGCAGCGGCGACACTGACAGCGAGACCTAGGCTCGCAACGGACGAGAACGGCTCTCAAAGGCCACGAGGACTATTCTCAACCCATTCAACCTTAACCTTAACATTAACCTTGACCTTAACCCCTCAAACACTCCCTCACAGGGAGGGCCGGGGTGGGTCTCCTAAACCAAATTTACAACTATGGCATCAAACACACTAATCATGAGCTACGTGCTCCGCAAGAACGGCAACGATCAGTCGCCCGTCTATAACCGCTGGTTCGCCAACGTGAACCGCCAGGGAACGCTCTCCACGCGAGGTCTCGCCGACCACATGATAGAGCACGGGCTGGTAGGCAACCGAGGCGACGTCATCGCCATGCTCTCCAAGCTCTCCGAGTGTATTCCCGAGCTCGTCGCACAGGGCTACGGCGTGAAGCTCGACGGCATCGGCATCTTCTACCCCACCATCGCCAACCGCAAGGGCGGTGCAGCCAGCGTCAGCGACTTCACGGTGGCAGAGAACGTGGAGGGCGTGCGCTTCCGCTTCAAGCCCGACTCGACCAACCTGGACGACCTGACCACGAAGGCCTTCGGCAAGCGCGTGACGCTGGGCAACGGCTACTACCAGACGGAGAAGGGCCCCAAGGCACCGAAGATTCCTCTGGCAGCCGGCAACCCGCAGCCTTAAACGAAAAGGAGCAGGATTTTTTCCTGCTCCTTTTAATATTAGAAATTAGGAATTAGAAATTATGATTACTCCATCTTTTATTCAACACAGAGACACAGAGATACAGAGAATTTATTTTTACGTTTTTTTGCGCGTTATAAAAAACTCTGTGTCTCTGTTTCTCTGTGTTGAAAAATAACCAATCTTTTATTTCTGTGCTGCACGCCCGATGGCGAGTGCCTTGATGTTGGCCTCGACGATGGCGTCGCCCTTGCGAGCGAAGACACGGCGGATGGCATCCTCCAACTTGTCGTACTCGATGCCCAAAGCCTTCTGCGCAGCACCCAGCAGGATGACGTTGGCCGAGCGGGGCACACCGGCGTCCTTAGCCTGCTGCTCAATGTCGAGCATGATGACGTTAGGCAGCGCGTCTAACTCTTTCTTAATCGCCTCAAACTCAGGGTAATTCGGAATATTGACGAAAGGAGTACTTGAAGTGATGATCCAACCCTCCTTGGAGAGGTATGGCAGGTAGCGCAGTGCCTCCATGGGTTCCATGGAAATGATGACGTCTGCCCCACCCTTGGGTATCAGGTCGCTCTGTATGGGACGGCTCGAGATGCGCAGGTTCGACTGCACGTCGCCGCCACGCTGGCTCATGCCGTGAACCTCGGCTTGCTTGATGTAGAGGTTCTCCTTCATGGCTGCCTCGCCTATGATGGTTGCGATGGAGAGGATGCCTTGTCCTCCCACGCCGCAGAGTATGATATCGGTCTTCATAATCATTTTTGTTTACAGTTTACTGTTTACGGTTTACAGACAATCACTTGGTCTTTTTCTGCTTCAGGTGTCGCTGCAGGGTCTGCATGCACTCGCGTCGCGGAATGATGACCGACGTGCCCTTGTAGTTGATTTCGTCGCGGATAATCTGCGTAATCTCGGGCATGTTCTTCGGCAGGGGCACAACGACTTTCAGGTGTTCGTCGCTCAGTCCCAGTCCACGGCAGATGGCCTCGAACTTGTTGGTGCCTGCCGAGTCCTGACCGCCGGTCATGCCGGTGGTGAGGTTGTCGGAGATGATGACCGTGATGTTGGCGTTCTCGTTGATGGCGTCGAGCAGTCCCGTCATACCGCTATGGGTGAACGTGGAGTCGCCGATGATGGCTACGGCAGGCCACTGTCCGGCATCGGCAGCACCCTTGGCCATGGTGATGCTGGCACCCATATCTACGCAGCTGTGGATGGCGCGGAAAGGCGGCAGGAAGCCGAGCGTGTAGCAGCCGATGTCGCCGAAGACGCGCGGATTGTCGTACTCGCGGAGCACCTCGTTCAGTGCGGCATAGACGTCGCGGTGACCGCAGCCCTGACAGAGTGCGGGCGGACGGGGAACGACGATTTCGCTGGGAGCGAAACCGTCTTGAGTTGAGAGTTTAGAGTTTGAAGTCGAGAGTTGGGCCAGTGCCTGCTTCACCACGTCGGGGTTCAGTTCGCCGGTACGGGGCAGGGTTCCGTCGAGCTTGCCGTGAACCTGTGGCATGTCGGCAACGCCACGCACCATGTCCTCAATGAAGGGCTGTCCCTCCTCGACTATCAGCACCTGCTGGCACTCGTTCATCAGTCGGCGCACCAGCTTCCTGGGCAGCGGATACTGCGAAATCTTCAGCACGGGATAGGGGCTGCCGTCGGGGAAGTTCTCCATGACGTAGTTGTAGCCGATGCCGCTGGCAAGGATGCCCAACGAGCGGTCGCTACCCTCTATATAAATATTGTACGCGCTATTGGCGGCATCGTCCTCCAGCTGTCCCTGCTGGGCGGTGACGATGTCGTTGCGCTTCTTGGCGTTGGCAGGCAGCAGCACCCAGTTGGCGGCCTTGGCGTCATAGTTCAGGGCGTTCTCCTGGCGCGGCTGGTCCACACACTCCACGACGGCACGTGAGTGGGCCATGCGGGTGGTGACGCGCATCAGCACGGGCATGCACTGGCGCTCGCTGTAGTCGAAGGCGGCAGCCATCATGTCGTAAGCCTCCTGCTGCGTGGAGGGCTCAAAGGTGGGTATCATGGCGAACTTGCCGTAGAAGCGCGAATCCTGCTCGTCCTGCGACGAGTGCATCGAGGGGTCGTCGGCCACCAGCACCACCACGCCGCCGTTGACGCCCGTCATGCCGCTGTTGACGAAGGGGTCGGCACAGACGTTCAGTCCCACGTGCTTCATGCACACCAGGGCTCGTTTGCCCATGTACGACATGCCGAGGGCGGCCTCCATGGCCGTCTTCTCGTTCGTTGACCACCGGCTGTGGACACCGCGCTCCTTGGCCAGCGGCGACAGCTGGATGTACTCTGTAATCTCCGTCGAAGGCGTGCCCGGATAGGCATAGACACCGCTCAGTCCGGCGTCCAGTGCGCCCTGAGCGATGGCCTCGTCTCCTAATAACAGTTTCTTCATACGCTTTTCAGTTTTTGTTGTTTGTAGTTATTCTGATTGCAAAAATACGAATTATTCCTGACATAAACAAGAAAAAGAGCCGCAAACCTTTCGATTGCAGCTCTTTTTATGTCGCTTAATGACGATTTCGCTTACTTTTTCACCTGAGCAACGATGGCCTTGAAAGCCTCGGGGTTGTTGAGGGCGAGGTCAGCGAGCACCTTACGGTTGATCTCGATGCCGGCCTTTGTCAGGGCACCCATCAGGGCTGAGTAGCTCATGCCCTCCATGCGGGCGGCAGCGTTGATACGCTGAATCCACAGGGCACGGAAGGTGCGCTTCTTGTTTTTACGATCGCGATAAGCGTAGGTAAGACCCTTCTCCCAAGTGTTCTTAGCTACTGTCCAAACATTCTTGCGGGCACCAAAGTAACCGCGAGTGAGTTTCAGAATTCTCTTACGTTTTGCACGTGATGCTACGTGATTTACTGATCTTGGCATAGTTTTCTAATACTTTAAAATGTTTGACAATAGGTGAATTAACGGAGACACAACAGGTCGCGAACCTGCTTCATGTTCGATACATCAACGATGGTAGAACCTACCAGGTTGCGCTTTTGCTTCTTGGTCTTCTTCGTCAGAATGTGACTGTGGTAAGCATGGTGTCTCTTGACCTTACCTGTACCGGTGAACGAGAATCTCTTCTTAGCACCGGAGTTTGTCTTTACTTTTGGCATTGTTTTTAAAATTTTATTTGTTATTATTAATAAGCGGGCAACTACGCATATACCAGGCGCGCCACCCTTTTCTATTTACAATTTGACGATTGACAATTTGACCATTTTATTTGTCACGCCGTGTCACGAAGGTCACGAAGGTCACGTGTCATTAAGGTTTTCACCTTTTACTCGGGAAACTCCTCCTCCGTCAGCTTCTTCAGCGCGTCGGCACTGATCTTGGCGTTGGCAAGCATTCCACCGTTGGCAGGCGTCTCCACGTCGATGTCGGCCACTTGCTGACGGGCAGCACCCTTGGCCTCAGCCTCGGCAGCCTCACGGTCGCGGGCCTGCTGGCTCTTCTTAGCAGCACCGGCCTTCTTCGGAGCCAGATAGAGGAACATCTTCTTGCCTTCCAGCGAGGGCATACCCTCCACCTTGGCAACCTCCTCCAGGTCGTTGGCAAAACGCAACAGCAGCACCTCGCCCTGCTCCTTGAACAGGATGGAACGGCCACGGAAGAACACGTACGCACGAACCTTGTTGCCGTCCTCGAGGAACTCACGGGCGTGCTTCAGCTTGAACTGATAGTCGTGCTCGTCGGTCTGAGGTCCGAAGCGAATCTCCTTCACCTCCACCTTCACCTGCTTGGCCTTCATCTCCTTCTGGCGCTTCTTCTGCTGGTAGAGGAACTTCGAGTAGTCGATGAGACGGCATACGGGCGGATTGGCGTTAGGAGAAATCTCGACCAGGTCAACGCCCTGGTCACGAGCCATATCCAATGCCTCACGGGTGGGAACGACGGTGCTTCCGTCCTCTCCTACAATACGTACCTCGCGGACACGAATCTGCTCGTTCACACGGTACTGTTGCTTCATTTTGTCGTTCTTCATCAACTGTTTTTTACGAAATCGGCTGCAAAGTTACGAATAAGTGAGCAAAAAACCAAAGGAAATCCCAATTTTCTTTGTTTTTTTCGAACAAAATAAAAAAAAGCCCTCCCCGAAGGGTGGGCCTTTATCTCATTCCACCTCCCCTCCCCCCGGGAGGGGTCGGGGGTGGGCTTCCTTAATCCTCCTGATACTCAGGACGCAACTTGCGAACCGTCTCACCGGCACGCCACATCTCCTGATTGCGCATAGCCTCCAGCTCCTTCTCCAGTCCGGCACGATAGTCGGCCTTAGAGTTGGCGTCGATGGAAATCTGAGCCTCGTTACCGGTCAGCACCGAGTAGTACAGCCACTCCATGACGGGCTTGATGGCGTCGTGGAAACGGGGAGCCCAGTCCAGAGCACCACGCTGGGCAGTGGTAGAGCAGTTGGCGTACATCCAGTCCATACCCTTGGCACCGAACAACGGGCCGAGGCTCTGCGTCAGCTCCTCAACGGTCTCGTTGAAAGCCTCAGAGGGAGTGTGACCGTGCTCGCGCAGCACCTCGTACTGAGCCAGCAGCAAGCCCTGGATGGCACCCATCAGCGAACCGCGCTCACCAGTCAGGTCGCTGGTAGCCTCGCGCTGGAAGGTAGTTTCGAACAGATAACCTGCACCGATGCCGATACCGAAGGCCAGTGTCTTGTCCTTGGCCCGACCCGAAGCGTCCTGATATACGGCATACGAGCAGTTCAGTCCGCGACCCTCGCAGAACATGGTGCGCAGGGAAGTACCGCTTCCCTTCGGGGCTACCATGATGACATCGACGTCCTTCGGAGGAACAACGCCGGTGCGGTCACTCCAGTTGATGGCGAAGCCGTGGCTGTAGTACAGCGTCTTGCCGGGCTTCAGATATTGCTTGATGGTGGGCCAAACCTGAATCTGACCTGCATCGGAGAGCAGCATGCAGAGGATGGTACCCTTCTCGGCAGCCTCCTCGATGGAGAACAGCGTCTTGCCAGGAACCCAGCCGTCGGCAACAGCCTTGTCGTAGGTCTTTCCCTGACGCTGACCGACGATGACGTTAAAGCCATTGTCGCGCAGGTTGCAAGCCTGACCCGGACCCTGAATACCATAGCCGATGACGGCGATGACCTCATCCTTCAATACTTCACGTGCTTTCTCAAGTGAGAACTCCTTGCTGGTGACAACAGTTTCAATAACGCCACCAAAATTCATTTCTGCCATGTTGTGTTTGTTTTTAAATATTAAACTTACCCCCTTGCACCATGCCAGTCCTGCACGAGAACCGTCGTCTTGTCAGCGCAATCAGCAGGCTACACGAACCACCGACCAAGGGCTTAACTACAAAAATCGACCGCAAAATTACGAAATTGTAAGCAAACGACCAAATATAATTCGTTTTTTTTCGCTTTCAGCAAGAAATGTTTGCTTATTACAACATTTCTTTGTAACTTTGCAAACAATTCATAACATTATTACTCATGACAACACCCACCACCGAACGCGTGCTCAGCATCTTCCACGAGCTGAACCAGATACCACGACCCTCCCACCACGAGGAGAAAGCAGCCAACTACCTGTGCCAATTCGCCGAGCGGCTCCACCTGGAGTACGAACGCGACCAGCAGAACTGCGTCGTCATACGCAAACCCGCCACACCAGGCCACGAGCAGGCAGAACCCATCGTGCTGCTCAACCACATGGACATGGTGTGCGTCGGAATGGCCAATCCCCTCACCGACCCCATCGACGCCTACGAGGACAACGGATGGCTCAAGGCTCGCGGCACATCGCTGGGCGCCGACAACGGCATAGGACTCTCCATGGCACTCGCCGTGCTGGAGAACGACGACATCGTACACGGCCCCTTAGAGGTCATCACCACCACCAACGAGGAGGACGGCATGTCGGGAGCAGCACAGCTATCGGCCGACTTCCTGCACGGACGCAAAGTCATCAACCTCGACTCCGAGGACTACGACACCATCACCACCGGAGCTGCCGGAGCCTGCCTGCAGTTCCACCGACTGCCCGCCACCCGACAGGAAGCACCCGGCGGCAAGCGACGCTGGTATCGCATACGCTTCGAAGGAGGACTGGGCGGACACTCCGGCGTCGATATCAACAAGGGACGCTGCAGCGCCGTCATTCCCGCATGGGCCGTCCTGACCGCCGTCAACAACGAGTACGACTTCGACGTAGCCTCCATCAACATCGGCGAAGCCAACGCCTCCATCGCCTCGTCAGCAGAAATCATCGTCTGCGTACCCTCCGGCGAAGCCGCCGAATACGTCAAGGCTCAGGAACCCATGATCAACGAATGGCTGCGCGAGGAATACCCCGACGACCCCCGTCTCACCTGCACCATCGAGAAGTGCGACCGCATGGACACCATCCTGCCCGCCACCGCCGTCGAGGCACTGCTCGCCTGTCTGGAACTCACGCCCCAGGGCGTTGTCAAGATGAGCGACACCATGCCCGGCACCGTAGAGACGTCCAACAACGTGGGACGCATCACCACCGAGGCCGACCACCTCTTTATATCCACGCACACGCGAAGCTTCATCGACGCCGACATGGCAGCGCTGAGCAGCGACATTGCCGACACCTTCCGCCAGCACGGCGGCACCAGCGAGGTCATCATGTCCGCACCGGCATGGCAGGAAGACCAGCACTCACCCTTCCTCCAGCTCACCAGCGACACCTTCAACGACGTCCTCGGCTGGCGGCCACGCATGGTCGCCATGCACTTCGTCCTCGAGGCCGGCTTCTTCGTCCAGCACTACCCCGGCATACAGATAGCCAGCATAGGCCCCCGCATCGTGGAGCCCCACTCCACCAGCGAGCGCATACAGCTCTCCACCATCGACGACATCTGGCGCGTCCTCCTCGAACTGCTCCGCCGCCTGGGGTAGTATTTTCGCAAAACAATAAGATTTTTCGACCCTACGGACGGTGTTGTGCGTCAAACAGGTGTTCACCACTCACATTACACATGGTGGCGCACCAAAGCATTCCAAATGTCTAACTTAAACATGCTTGCCCTATGAGACGACTTACACATATCGCGACACTTGAGTTCTACGATGTCCCACAGATCATTACGGCTACTGATGCCACCGGAATGCGCTATCTTTGTACGCTTTTCAAACACGAATCAAGCGGATACAGTTACCTCGGTGTTCAGATTTCAGAACCACGGTTAATGGCTTTCATCGGTGGTCAACTTGACCTCCGTGATGCGTACGTTCATCCTGAAGTGGACAATGCCCTTTATATCGTAAAATCAGAAAACGGCTCTTTGACGGCGACATGCATTCTGCAACCTTCCGAACTGAATGAGGACATGTTACCTGAAGCCGGCTATTTCTATGACAACACAGAATTGACGAATGAAGCAGATGCTCAAACCGATACTTATCAGTTGGAAATACCCGCACACGACCGTATCACTTTCTCTACGCTCATCAGCCGCATGGGATGGCATGCTTCATCGCTTAGCAAGTCACTAAGAAAGATTGCCGCGTTTTAACTTTTGTAGGTCATAATTATCAACACTACTTGAGCCATAGCAATTCCTTTCTGAAGCCGTTCATCATTTCAGAAAAGGTCTTGCCTTCTCCGCGATCCATTTCCAATTCAGCTTCGTCAATGCGTGCGTTTAGCTCTCCACCATCGACGACATCTGGCGCGTCATTAAGATCCATTATTCCTAATGTTACTCCTTTAATCTTGCACATATCTCAATTGATTTGTTTACGAGCATCCCAGTTTCACTTCTTTTAAGAAGTCATCAACACTTACAACATCAACATGAGGAAAAGGAATATCTTTCAATACATCGAAATGATGATCTTCTGTAACGATAAATTTTGCATTGGCTGCAATAGCACAATCCACAAATTTATTGTCGTCCAAATCAGCTTGAATGAGATTCCACTTATACGAAGGGGATATCTGCCGGACATTCTTTCTTTCCATAATAGTGTAAATGACATACCTTGCCACATTAACACCTATATTGCGAGCTATAACCTCAGCATATTCCTCCAAAATCTCATTTGAAATACATAGCCAAAAGTCACCTGCCAGAAACGACTGCCAAATCTTGTGATAGACGTTTCTTGACGAGATTGCCATGATGAGAGCATTTGTATCAATAACAATACTATCCATTAATTATGGCTACTTAGAATAAGGCGTGCGTTCATGAAGAGTACGAAAGCTCTCGACTTTTTCCTCTGTCAGAGTGCCTTCATCCCACATTCTGTTAATCTCGTCCTCAGCTTTCTGAGCGAAATAGTTAGAGACAGCTTGTTTCAAATCTGCCACAGCGTCTGGTGTATTAAAAACAGACATCATTCTGAGAAGTTCCAATTGAGCTTCGTTTAATACTGTTGCTGCCATAACTTTATAATTATTTGTTCTTTGTTTCTTAATTCACGCTGCAAAGATAAGCATTATTTGGCAAACAACCAAGTTTCATCGAAGAAAAATGGCAGCGAACCTCACGGTCAGCCGCCAAAAATACTAATTAACAAAAAAACGGGGTCAGAACAACCCCGCTCTATTTCAAGTGAGTTGCATGTCCATTCCAGGACAAGCTACTTAATATTCATCGTCGTCGAATTCGAATTCACGACCTTCAGCCTCACTGGTAGCTCCCTCTGAGCTGATGTTCATATGAAGACCATCACCACTTAATGTCAAAAGGTTAACAGCGTTAATCTTCACGCACTTCAGTGCGGGTTCAATATATGTCTTTTTCATATTTGTGTCCTCCTATAGATTATTTCATGATTACTTTCTTACCATTTACGATATACAGACCCTTGGCAGGCTGAGCAACACGCTGACCAGCGAGGTTAAAGAACTCACCATTCATCTTCTGCGAAACATTTACAACAGCAATGCCAGTAGTTTCCTCATCATCGAAGACAAGGGCACGAGCCGTAGCCTCCGCTGACAGCTGAAGATATGCTTTATTGGTACCTACAGTCTGTTTATTTGCTGCTTTGAAAGTATCACCATTAAGAATGTAGTTGTATTTTCCGTCTGTCTCACTTGCAAGAGTGGATCCAGTACCTGCCTTAAAGGCATTGGTAGAACTTAAACTTACACCTGTCGAAGCAGGTGCAAAATGATAAGTGGTATTAGCCTCACCTTTAATAAGCATGGGAGTATTGGCAGCAGGATTGTTTACCGTATGTGCTGTAGCAGAGCCATTTCCGTTGTCCACTGCGTAATATGCTATGCCAGAAGGAATTGTAATAGCGTGCCAGTTATCACCCCAAGTAGCATATCCAGAAGCATTCGTCTTAACTGTCAATCCCCAAGAATCGTCAATTTTACTACTAGGAACACCTGCGATGTAATATTTGTTGTCTCCAGAAGTTGCCGTTAAATCACAAGTTTGAGGTTGACCGTTGCCTTGGTTGAATAGCAAACCTATAGAAGAAAGAAATGACTTGTGAGTATAGCTATACACATTTTCAGTTCCATCTAACTTAACACCAGGCCAATCACTTCCAGATATATTTGTAGTCCCATTGAATAAATATACATAGAAGTTAGTCCAAGAATCAGCAGTGGTAGCCGTAAGGTTATAGGTATAAACTGTCAAAGCAGATGTCATTGTTGGTCTTCCAGAATTCCAATCAGAGAAATCAATATAATCGCCATCTTTTAAACCTGATGTGGATGTTTCTGCACATTTTCTAATAACTCCAAGTGATGAAACATCTTCCGTGTTACCGTCTTTATCGCTTTCAGAGTCATTAGTATAAAGAATCATAAAATCCGTACAGTCACCCAAATCAAGAGCATATACGTCATATCCGTCAACTTTTGTTGCCTCAGGCGAAGGAAATGCATTACCAGGCCAATCTGTTTTTCCTGTACCACCCCATTGATGAATTCTTAGTCCAGATTTTCCCCAATTATTTGCAAAATAAATGGTCTTGGCACTCGCCGAACTTACCATCCCCACAAATAGGATGAGTAAAGTAATTAATTTTTTCATACGCTTAATTATTTAAAGAGTTAATATTATTAGTTAGTACTTTATTTCAAAGTCCCTGTGCCTATAACTCCCTGATTCGGCGTATCTAAATTTTAATCTGTACTTTACGTTGCGACATAAAAAAAAGTGTGGGAGCTATAACTTTCTCGTCCCACGAACTGAGGTTCTAGCATACCCATGCAGTTGAACGAGCAAGCATAGAACCCACTAACGATATGATGCAACTCACGCCTCAAGGCTGTGAGCATGCGCTATAATCATATCAAGTGAGCATCTACATTTGCTAAGTCCATGACTACATGATTGTGAATTTGCTAGATTCCAGTCCGTCAAGAACGGAGCGTTAGTAAACGCCTTTTTCAATATGTCGTGACCCTCACGAAGTGGCTGCTGGCAGGTGCCAAGCAACGCTTAGATACTCGGAAAGTCGCTGCAAAGATACATAAAATATCTGAACCTCCAAAAGATTTCGGAAATTTTCTCACATTTTTAATGCAAAAAATTGTGCAAAGGTTTGCTCACTCCTATACCTTATTATATATATAGGAGACGCAAGGATGAAAATATTTAATATCAGATGTCAGAAAAACACATTTACCAAATGTCGCTCATCATAACAGGCATCATCAATCTGGTGATGGGCACCTACCTGCTCTTTGGAGGACATAGCTACAGCGGCGGTGCCAGGTTCCTGTAAATGTTGCCGCGAATCTTCGTCAGGTAACGCTTCATGCCGTCACCATCCTTATGGTCGATAATCTCTAACAGCTCCTTCAGCTCTGTACGAATCTGCGACACTTGGTCGTGGGTGTAGGGATTGAAGAGTATTTCCTGCAACAGATAGTCATCCTCGCTCAGCACACCCTTGGCAATGCGCATGTGGCGCTTGAAGGTGGTGCCCGGCGCATCCTGATGCTTCATGACGGCAGCAAAGACAAACGTCGAGACAAAGGGAATGGACAGCGAGTAAGCCACCGTCTTGTCGTGCTCCTCGAAGGTGTATTCGTAGATGTTCAGCCCTAACTTCTGGTAGAGGTCCTTGAAGAAGATGCGTCCCATGTAGTCGCCCTCGCTGATGATGATGGCGTTCTCCTCGGACAACTGGTTCAGATTGGCAAACGTAGGACCGAACATGGGGTGCGTGGAAACGTAGCGGCGACCTGTCTTCTCGTAATATTCCTTCAGGTCGGTCTTCACCGATGCAATGTCGCTGACGATACAGTCCTGCGGCAGGAAGGGCAACACCTGCTCGAAGACGGGAATGGTATATTTCAGCGTCACGGCATTGATCACCAACTCGGGCTTGAAGGCACGAATCTCCTCCATGTCGGTGAAGCGCTGACAGTTATACGTAAAGCGCATGCGCCTGGCATCCTTCTCGAAGACGGCCACCTCGTGGTCGAAACTCAGCAGGTCGATGAAGAACGAACCCATCTTGCCTGCACCCAATACTAAAATTTTCATAGAATTGAAGAGTTTAAAAATTGAAGAATTGAAGAGTTTAAAAATTGAAGAATTGAAGAGTTTAAATATTGAAGAATTGAAGAGTTTTGTAGAATTGAAGAATTGAAGTTTTTGAGAGCCGCGTGGACTTCAATCCTTCAATTCTTCAATCTTTCAATTCTTATTTATTAACGATTTCTATCTGCTGACGCACAGACTCCTCGTGGATGCTCTCAAAGACCTTGGCGACAAACTCAGGCGACATGCCGCTCAGGGCTCCCTGCACACCGCGCTTCTCCAGAATCTCGTTGTAGCGGCCTGCCTGCAGCACGGTCATGTTGTGCTCCTTCTTGTAGCGGCCAATCTCACGGCACACCTCCATGCGCTTGGTCAGTATCTCCATCAGCTGGTTGTCCAACTGGTCAATCTGCTTGCGCATCTGGTTGATGCCCTCGGTGGTGGCATGCTCGTCACGGACGATGAGCAGTGACAGGATGTAGTCGAGCACTTCGGGAGTCACCTGCTGGCGAGCATCGCTCCACGCCTTGTCGGGATCGCAATGGCTCTCGACAATTAGACCGTCGAAACCTAAGTCCATCGCCTGCTGGCACAGGGGAGCTATCAACTCGCGGCGACCACCGATGTGGCTGGGGTCGCAGATGATGGGCAACTCGGGAATGCGGCGGTGCAGCTCAATGGGTATCTGCCACATCGGGGCATTGCGGTAAATCTTGTTGTCGAACGACGAGAAACCGCGATGGATGGCTCCCAGGCGCTTGATGCCTGCCTGGTTGAGACGCTCCATAGCGCCTATCCACAACTCCAAGTCGGGATTGACGGGATTCTTCACAAAGACGGGCACATCGACACCTTTCAGCGCATCGGCCAAAGCCTGCATGGCAAAGGGATTGGCAGTGGTGCGGGCACCTATCCACAGGATGTCGATGCCGTACTTCAGCGCCAACTCGACATGCTCGGGGGTAGCCACCTCGGTAGAGATGAGCATGTGGGTCTCGTCCTTCACCTGCTTCATCCACGGCAGGGCCTTCTCGCCGTTACCCTCGAAACCGCCGGGCTTCGTTCGCGGCTTCCACACACCGGCACGGAAATTGTGGCAGCCCTTCATAGCCAGCTGGCGGGCGGTGGTCATCACTTGCTCCTCGGTTTCAGCACTACAGGGTCCTGCAATGACGAAGGGGCGTTCGTTGTCACTTGGTAAATTCAATGGTTGAAGTTCCAGTTCCATAGTTCAATTTACTATTTGACGATTTACAATTTACTATTTATTGAATTATTTTTCAATCTTTCAATTCTTTAATTCTTCGAAGCGCAGCTTCGAGTTTCTCTTCCTTGGCACACAGCGAGATGCGGATGTAGCGCTCACCATTGCTGCCGAAGATGAAGCCTGGGGTGATGAAGACGCGGGCATCATGAAGAATGTGCTCCGTGAGGTCTTCCACCTGATTATATTTATCGGGAATGCGTCCCCACAGGAACATACCGACCTGCTGCTTGTCGTAGGTGCATCCCAACACATCCATAATCTGTTCGGCATACTGACGGCGACGGCGATAGGTCTCAATGTTTGCCTCACGATGCCACTCGTCGCTGTTGTTGTAAGCCTCAGCAGCAGCCAACTGGATGCCACGGAAGGTACCGCTCTCGATGTTGCTCTGCACCTTCAGTATCCACGAGATGAACTCAGCATTGGTGGCACACATGCCGACACGCCAGCCGGGCATGTTGTGACTCTTCGACATGGAGTTGAACTCGATGCAGCAGTCCTTGGCACCAGGCACCTGCAGGATGCTGAGATGCTCCTCGCTCAGGATGAAGGAGTAAGGATTGTCGTTCACCACCACGACATTGTGACTACGGGCCATCTGCACCAGACGCTCGTAGGTGGCACGCTGCGCACGACCGCCCGTCGGCATGTTGGGATAGTTCGTCCACAGCAACCTACACTTCAGCGACTCACGGCTCAGAAGTTCCTCCAACTGGTCGAAATCGGGTTGCCAGCCGTTGTCCTCCTTCAGATTGTAATACACGACATTGGCTCCCAACAGTTTCGAGAGCGAAGTGTAGGTGGGATAACCCGGATTGGGCACCAGCACCGTGTCGCCGGGATTGACGAACGCCAGCGTGACATGCAGGATACCCTCCTTGGAACCTATCAGCGGCAACAGCTCGCTCTTGGCATCCAAATCGACATCATACCAACGCTTATAGAACCCGGCCATCGCCTGACGCAATTCGGGAGTTCCCTGCGTGGGCTGATAGCCGTGGGCATTGGGTTGGCGAGCTACCTCACATAATTTCTCGATGGTCTTTTCAGAAGGGGGCATATCAGGACTGCCTATAGCAAGGCTGATGATGTCCTTGCCTTCGGCATTCAGTTGTGCCACCTCTTTCAGCTTACGGCTGAAGTAGTATTCTTGCACTAAGCTTAATCTTTCTGCTGGTTTAATTGGTTTGTTTGCCATCTTTGTATTCTCCTAATATCTTAAAGTCTTTGGTCAAAGGGATAATTGCATCAATCGACTGGCGATAGCGAGTCAGGTCGTCGAACATCACATCAACATAGAACAGGTATTCCCATTCGCGACCGATGATAGGCAACGACTGTATCTTCGTCAGATTGATGTGGTAGAAAGAAAGGATGGCGAGGACGTGGCTCAGCGAACCTTCCTCGTGGGGCAGCGAGAAAACGATACTCGACTTATTGGCCTCAGTCAACGGACGAAGCATATCGGCCTTGTTGGGATTGCTCACCACGAGGAAGCGGGTGAAGTTGTGCTTATTGTCCTCGATATGGTCTTCCAAGACCTTCAAGCCGTAGAGACGTGCCGCCTCAGCATGACAGATAGCTGCCCACCCGTGCTTCTGACCGTCGGCAATCTGCTTGGCAGAACCTGCCGTATCCTCCGCCTCAACATTCTTCATGTGCGGATGCTGCTCCAGGAACTTGCGGCACTGCATGAGGGCAACAGGATGAGAATGCACTTCGGTGATGGTGTCCCAGTCGTCGTCAGGCAGACAACAGATGCAATGGGAGATGTGCAACTTATGCTCGCCGACTATGGTCGCACCACTGTCGCGCAGTAGCTCATAGTTGTGAAGCAACGAGCCGGCAATAGTATTCTCAATGGCTGTCAGACCTATCACCGTAGGGTCCTTGCGCATGCTGTCGAACACCTGCTCGAAGGTGGAGCAACAGATGAGCTGTATCTGCTCACCCTCGAAATAGAGGTGTGCCGCTATGTCGTGGAACGACCCTATCAATCCCTGTATCGCTATTCTCTTCATCGAACTTTATCGTTTATTTCTCTGTCTCTAAAAAAATCCCGCTTTCACTGTGGTTGTGAAGCGGGACCTTGTTGATTTTGTATTTTATTCGTTCTTATACTTATTTATAGACGGCCTTACGCTTCACAGGTTGCTGCAAAGTAAAAATAATAGCCGTAAAAGTAATTGTTGAACTTTGTCATTTCTTGTCTATTTTTCGTATTCCGCTTGCAAAAGTAATGCTTTTTCACGAAACAAACAAATAAATTGTCATTTTTTTAACGAAAAAAGTATGATATTGCAACGAATAGCGGATTCTGCTACTCATCAACCTGGAACAAGGGGTCCTCTGGCATCACCATGACGGGTTGCTGCTCGTAGGCCTTCAGCAACTTTTCAGAGACATACTTCTTGTTGACAACCAGGCGGAACATGTATTCGCGGAACCAGCGTGCCGACATGATGAGACAACCCTTCTGACCCCAGTCGCCGCCCCAGGAGTTCTCGACCTTCCACTTCAGGGGCTTGCCATCGGCAGCGAGGTCAACGGCAGTCAACGTCATAGCATGGGTAGAACCGCTGTCGAAAGTAGAGATACGATCGGCCTTCGTCATGTTGAACGTCGTGCCGAAGAGCGACTCATAGTCGAAGTTCTCGGTATCGGCATAGCCACGCTTGCGGTCCAACTGCTTGGCGACATCGTAGGAAGAATACAGCTTTCTGCCATCTTTCAACGAGGCGATGGCCATCTGCTCAATATCCTCCATCGGCAGATTCAGGTACTTCCAGTTATGTCCGTCGTAGGTGTGGCGGTCGTACTCCACCTCGTAGGTCTTGTAGTAGTCGCGGCGCGGGTCGTTCATCACCATGATAAACGTGCCGTTGAGCGCCTCGCCTACCGTTTCTTCGTAGAAGGACTTCGGTGTATATTTCTTCACCTCGGTGATGGCCTTGCCGTCCTTATTCTTAAAGGCGTATGTAAACTCCCTGACAGGTTCGCCAAGGGTGATGACCAGCATGTGGTAAATCTCGCCAAGCATCTGGGTCTTGCGCTTCTCTATATCCTTGGCTTTCTTGCCGGCAGCCACCATGCGGCGCAGTTCTAAACCGTGCTCACGCAGTTTCGACTTGATGATGCTCGACATGCGCGACGTATTATTGGCAGAATAGGTCTCAGGACGAACCTCGTAAGGCACCAGACCATATTTCTCTGCCAAGTCGGCAACGCCACAGAACGTACCGCCATCGTTCAGCGGATGATGGAAGAAGAACTGCACGCGCTGGTCGTCGATGGGCTTCTTGCCGGTATCGATGACGCCCTGCAACATGAGGTTGGCTTTCTCCAACTGATCCCAGAAGAAAAGATAGTCGTGCGAGAAACTCACCGTCAGCGAATCGGTGCGCTTGGCGAAGTTGGCACGCAAGACATTCAAGCCGCTGAACATCCAACAACGGCCACTCGATTTCTGGTCGGTAATGGATTGTTTCTTGGTTTCCACGCTGAAGTAGGTATCCAGGGCTACGGCATTATCCTGATTCTTAGCCAATTCGTCTATAGAGTTGGCTGCCAACGCATTACGAAGCGCCCTATCGGATACAGAAGGAGTGTTCTGTTTTTGTATTTCCTGCAACATCTGTGGGGTAATACCACCCGCTTGCTGTTGGGCCATGACACCTGTTGTCAAGGCAAGAACTGATGCCAATAATAGTTTTCTCATACTGATATTTCTTACTTTATTCGTATTTCTCTTAATGCTTTTCTCGATGTGTTGCCGCTCGTCTTACCGCTGCTTACGGAACCCGTTGCACCCTGGTAGTAACGCATCGCCTCCGGCATCCATCCTTGAATCTGCTGGATGCGTGTGGCATCGGAAGGGTGTGTGCTGAGCCACGACGTGGAACCGCCACCGGTAGCCTTCGACATGCGCTGCCAGAAGCTGACTGCCGCCTGCGGATTGTAACCTGCCATAGCGGCAAAGATAATGCCCAGATGGTCGGCTTCGCTCTCGTGATTACGCGAATACTTGGCACTGGCACCCTTGGCACCCAAGCCGAACGCTGTGGCTGCAACGGTTTGCAAGCCATCGCTAGCTCCGGCTCCCGCCATCAGAACGCCCAATGCCTGGGCTCCATACTGCTGACGAATGGCCGTTGACATCTGCTCGGCAGAATGTTTTGCTACGGCATGTGCCACCTCATGTCCTAATACAATAGCCAGCGAGGTCTCGTCCTGCGTCACGGGCAACAGACCCTCATAGACGACAATCTTTCCACCAGGCATGCAGAAGGCATTGACCTGCGAATCCTGCACCAAATTGAATTCCCAAGAATAGTTCTTCACCTCATTGCCCATACCATTCTGCCGCAGATAGGTCTCCACGGCTGTTGCCAGCCGCTGCCCTACCCGCTTCACCATTGCCGTATTGGCTGCATTGGTAGAAGGTTTGGCGGTTTTCATGTACTCACTATACTGCTGATTGGAAAGGCTGAGAACCTTCTCGTCAGACACCAGCAGATTCTGCTTCCTGCCCGTAATGGGCACTGTCGAAGACGTGCCGCAACTTGCCAGCACGACCGTCGCAATCGTTAAAAGTAAGACTTTTATTGCTCTCATAACTGTTACTGTTTTCACTTTTGGCCTACAAAAGTAACACAAAATCCCCTGTCCACCAAATTTTTGCCACAAAAAAAGGACATCGTCTTCACAGACAACGTCCTTCTTTGTTTAAAAACTACTACTAATTTACTAACTAAAACAATTCTTACTTGATACCGCGATTACGGAGCGTTACATTCAGCAGTGTCAGGTACTTACGGTACTGATCCGCGTTCAGAATGTAGTTCATGTAAGACAAGTCACGGCTGATGGCTGTATCTACCTTCTTGCTACGCTCCTCATTGCCATACTGTGCTGCAAACATCATCTCGGCGCTAAACGTCTTGTGAATCTCATAGACAGCCTCGATCTGGTCATCAGAAAGACCCAGAGCCTGGCTCAGCTTGTTCATGTTGACGTTCATGTTGTAGGCCTCAACTGTATTGGTGTTTGCTGCATTCTCGTTCTCAGCAAATGACATTGTCATGCTCATCAGAGCAACAACAGTTAAAATCAACTTTTTCATTTTCGTTACCCTTTCTTTTTTTTTAAATTAAACTTTTCTTTTTTTCTCTTTGGCACTATTGCCATTTTTATTTGTTTTTGTCATCAGTTCTTTCTGATTGACGATGCAAAGGTACGGCGATTTGAGGAAAGAAACAAGCTTTTTCGCGAATTGTGTGCGGAAACAGCCTTTTTATTGACCTCAGTCAACAAACCTAATTGTTACTTGATTTTCATCAAACGAAAAGGGATTGAATGGCTACAGAAAGGGCCTTTATACCTTATTATATATAATAAAGAGGAAGCAAATATGAGATAAAACGAAATAAATTTGGTTATTTTGCTGATTTTTCGTAACTTCGCAGCCGATTTACTTTAAAAGAAGGAAACATATTATTTATGGAAGAAAAAAAGAACAAATACGTGGCGGTGGCATACAAGCTCTACACCACCGACGAAAACGGCTCTCACCTGGTGGAGGAAACCAAGGAGGGACAACCCTTTAGTTTCATCAGCGGCTTTGGTTTTGCACTCGACAAGTTCGAGGAAATCATCGTCCAGACACCACAAGGACAGGAGTTCGACTTCACACTCAGCCAGGAAGAGGCTTATGGTGAATACCACGACGACTACGTGCTGGATTTGGCACGCGACGTCTTCTCCATCAACGGAAAGTTCGACCATGAGCACATCTACAAGGATGCCATCGTCCCCTTGCAGAACGAAGAAGGACAACGCTTCAACGGTCGCGTCCTCGAAGTGGGGGAAGAGAAGGTCAAGATTGACCTGAACCACCCCTTGGCAGGAGAATCGCTGCACTTCAAAGGACAAGTGCTGGAGAACCGTGATGCCACAGAGGCTGAGGTCAATCAGCTGGTAAAGCACCTGACTGGCGGTTGCGGTTGTGGCAGCTGCGGAGGTGACTGCGGAGGCAACTGCGGAGGCAACTGTGGCGAAGGCGGCTGCGGATGTAATTAATAGAGGTAAGAGGTAAGAAGTAAGAAGTAAGAGGTAAGAAGTAAGAAGTAAGAGGTAAGAGGCAAGAGGTGATATGAATACGTTCGGACAGATATTTAGGCTGACGACCTTTGGCGAAAGCCACGGCGAAGCCATAGGCGGTGTGGTAGATGGCATGCCGGCAGGTATTGCCATAGACATTGACTTCATACAACAGGAGCTGAACCGCCGACGTCCAGGACAGAGCAACATCACCACCAGCCGCAACGAAGCCGACGAGGTGGAGATTCTCAGCGGCGTCTTCGAAGGAAAGACGACGGGAGCCCCCATCGGATTCATGGTGCGCAACACCAACCAGCACTCCAGCGACTATGAACAGATGCGCAACACGTTCCGACCCTCGCATGCCGACTATACCTATTATTATAAATATGGTATCCGCGACCATCGTGGCGGCGGACGCTCGTCTGCCCGCATCACCATCAGCCGTTGTGTTGCCGGTGCATTAGCCAAACTGGCACTGCGACAGTTGGGCATCAGCGTCACCGCCTACACCTCGCAAGTGGGCAGCATCGCCCTCGACCGCGACTATCGGCAATACGACCTGTCGCTGACGGAGAGTAACATCGTACGTTGCCCTGACCCTCAGAAAGCTGCAGACATGATACGTCTCATCGAGCAAGTAAAAGCCGAGGGAGACACCATTGGCGGCACCATCACCTGTGTTATCAAAGGTTGTCCTCCAGGATTGGGAGACCCCGAATTCAGCAAGCTGCATGCCACCCTGGGCTCTGCCATGCTGAGCATCAATGCCGTCAAGGGCTTTGAATACGGAGAAGGCTTCAACGGTCTTACGATGCGTGGCTCGGAGCAAAACGACAGTTTTGTGGGCGGCAACGACAACGTCTCTCATCTAAAAGATGTCAAGACAGCCACCAACCACAGTGGCGGAATCCAAGGAGGTATCTCCAATGGTCAGGACATCTATTTTCGCGTGGCCTTCAAACCGGTTGCCACCCTACTCCGTCCACAACAAACGATAGATATCGATGGAAAAGAAACTACGTTAACCGCCCGTGGTCGTCATGATCCTTGTGTACTTCCACGAGCCGTTCCTGTTGTCGAAGCAATGGCTGCAATGACGATTTTTGACGCTTATTTAGTAAATAAATCGGTAAAATTCGATATTTTTTGAATTAAATTGCAAAAAAAGCTCAAAAAAGTTTTGCAGTTTAAAATAATTGTACTAACTTTGCAAATGCTATTCAGGGTTTGTGAAAATCCTAATAAGCTTTAGTTAAGTCTAGTTTAGTTTTTGTGTTGGTTGAGGGCGATCGATTGATCGCCCTCAAATTTTTATCCTAAACTACTCTTCTTAACTACTGCAACGTAGGTCAACAGCACCACGTTCATCATCAACGCATAGATAATGGCAGGAATCGCCATGACCTCATTATTGAAGACGAAAGGACTGCTCGCCACCGTAATGGCCTGAGCGGCATTCTGCATGCCAATCTCAATGACAATGGTACGCTGCTCCCTACCCGACAGTCGCATCAGATAGGACAGCAACGCTCCTCCACCCATCGACAAAAGTATCAATACCGTGATGCACATGCCCAGTTGGGGAAATTCGCGGATAATCGTTTCGCGATGCTGTACGAAGAATACCGATGCCAGCAAGATGAGACACGGAAACGCCAGTCGTTTCAAGACACCATGCAACTTGGTAGCGAACGTTGCGTAACGTACCGAGATAAAGAGACCTATCAAGATGGGAACCGCCATCAGCACCAGATTCTGCACCAGCAGGTTGCCAACGGGCAAGCTGACATCTGCCGACGACCCCACCATACGGGTTGCCCAATCCATAACGGCAGGTCCCGTCACCAGCGTGATGACACTGCTAAAAGCCGTCAGCGACACGGATAAGGCGACATCGCCACCTGCCAGCATGGAAAACACATTGCTCGAGCTGCCGCCAGGGCTACAGGCTATCAACATGATACCCAAGAAGAATATGGGTTCGATGTGAAACACCGTTCCTACTGCCCATGCTATCAAGGGCAGCAAAACAATCTGTCCCAGCAAACCTGCCAGCAAAGCATGGGGACGATGTACAAACAAACGGAAATCATCTGGCTTCAGAGCCAGTCCCAAGTCAAACATCAAGAGTGTCAGAATGGGGAGAACGATAAATATTGTGTTCATTTTATCCTGTATTCTTTTAATTTCGCGTGCAAAGGTAGGGAAAAAACAAAGAACGAACAAAAAAAAGAACCTTTTCTTTTGTATTTCCCTCGACTTTTCGTAACTTTGCCGATTAAAAGGGAATAAGAAAAATAAGAATTAAGAACACAACCAACTGAAAAAGATGAAATACTACAGCACAAATGGCAAAGCGCCCATGGCCGACCTCGAGAAAGCCGTCGTCAAAGGACTGGCTGAGGACAAAGGTCTCTACATGCCCGAAAGAATTGTGAAACTGCCAAAGGCTTTCTTTGACGACATGCCGAAGATGACCTTCCTGGACATTGCTTACAATGTTGCCGCCAACTTCTTTGGGGAAGATGTCGATATGGACGGGCTTCAAGAATTGGTATATGACACGTTACGTTTCGACTGTCCTGTCGTCAAGGTGGAGGAGAATATCTACTCCTTAGAACTGTTTCACGGTCCTACCCTTGCCTTCAAGGATGTCGGTGCCCGCTTCATGGCACGCCTGCTGCAATATTTCACCAAGAGCACGAGGGGCAAGGAGAACAGCCTCATCAACGTGCTGGTAGCCACCAGCGGTGACACTGGCAGTGCCGTAGCCAACGGTTTCTTAGGCGTTGAGGGCATCCACGTCTATGTACTTTATCCCAAGGGAAAGGTGAGTCCTATCCAGGAGTGTCAGTTTACGACGTTGGGCAAGAACATCACCGCCATTGAGGTCGATGGCGTCTTCGACGACTGTCAGGCATTGGTGAAAGCCGCCTTCATGGATGAAGAGCTGAACCGCCACATGCGTCTGACCTCTGCCAACAGCATCAACGTAGCCCGTTTCCTGCCGCAGGCGTTCTACTATTTCAATGCCGTCGCCCGCCTCTCTGCCCTCGGACATCAGACATCCGACATCGTCATGTGTGTGCCTTCAGGCAACTTCGGCAACATCTGCTCCGCCCTGTTCGGTCACCAGATGGGACTGCCCATCAAGCGATTCATTGCTGCCAACAACGCCAACGACGTGTTCTATCAGTATCTGCAGACAGGAAAATACAATCCCAAGGCTTCTATCCAGACACTCGCCAACGCAATGGATGTCGGCGACCCGTCGAACTTTGCGCGTATCCTCAACCTTTATTCCGAGAACGGCAAACTGTCGGCAGAGGAAACACACCAGCGTATCACGTCGCTCATCAGCGGTGCTACCTATAGCGACGAGCAGATTGCCGAGACCATGCGCCAGTGCTATGCTGATACGGGCTACGTCCTCGACCCGCACGGTGCCTGCGGCTATCGTGCCCTGAAGGAGAACCTCCAACCCGGTGAGGTCGGTGTATTCTGCGAGACCGCCCATCCCGCCAAGTTCAAGGAGAAGGTCGATCAGATTTTGGGTACAGACATTGCCATTCCCGAACGTCTGCAAGCCTTCATGAAGGGCGAGAAGCAGAGCGTTCCCATGAGCAAGGACTTCAGCAGTTTCAAGAGCTATCTCATGAAACAGTAAAATATCAGTAAACGATTACGTCTTAAATAACGTAAAAAAGATACGTATTAGAAAAAAAATATGTATCTTTGCAGCACGTAAAACAAACATATAAAACACGTATAAACTATGTTGAAACCGTTAAACAAACACTTCGCTCCTAAGAGCGTGATGCCTGAAAAGGTGATTCAGTTCGGTGAGGGTAACTTCCTCCGTGCATTCGTTGATTGGATTATCTGGAACATGGACCAGAAGACCAACTTCAACGGTAGTGTCGTCGTCGTACAGCCTATCGACAAGGGTATGGTAGAATGGCTGAATGGTCAGGACTGCCTGTACCACGTGAACCTGCAAGGTCGTGAGAACGGCAAGCCCGTGAACACGCTGGAGCGTATTGACGTCATCAGCCGTGCACTGAACCCCTACTCTCAGAACGATGCCTTCATGGCACTGGCTGACCAGCCCGAGATTCGTTTCGTCATTTCCAACACCACCGAGGCTGGTATCGCTTTCGATCCCGCCTGCAAGCTGGATGACAAACCTGCCAGCTCTTACCCTGGTAAGCTGGTGCAGTTGCTGTATCGCCGCTGGAAGACCTTCAATGGTGATCCCACGAAGGGTCTGATTATCTTCCCCTGCGAGCTCATCTTCCTGAACGGCCACGTGCTGAAGGATTGCATCAACAAGTACATCGAATTGTGGCAGTTGCCCTCAGCTTTCAAGAAGTGGTTCGACGAGTCTTGCGGCGTCTATGCTACGCTGGTTGACCGTATCGTACCGGGCTTCCCCCGCAAGGAGATTGCCGAGATTCAGGAGAAGGTTGGCTACCGCGACAACCTCGTTGTTCAGGCCGAGAACTTCCACCTCTGGGTCATTGAGGCTCCCAAGGAGATTGAGGCAGAGTTCCCCGCAGACAAGGCTGGACTGCACGTGCTGTTCGTTCCCTCTGAGGAGCCCTACCACAAGCGTAAGGTGACGCTGCTCAACGGCCCGCACACCGTACTGTCGCCTGTTGCCTTCCTGAGCGGTGTCAACATCGTCCGCGATGCCTGCAACCACGAGGTTATCTCCAAGTATATCCACAAGGTACAGTTCGACGAGCTGATGCAGACGCTCGACCTGCCCATCGAGGAACTGGAGAAGTTTGCCAGCGACGTGCTGGAGCGCTTCGACAATCCGTTCGTTGACCACCAGGTGACGAGCATCATGCTGAACTCATTCCCCAAGTTCCAGGCTCGCGACCTGCCCGGCGTGAAGACTTACTTGGAGCGCAAGGGCGAGCTGCCTAAGGGTCTGGTATTCGGTCTCGCAGCCATCATCACCTACTACAAAGGTGGCAAGCGTGCCGACGGTGTGGAGATTGTTCCCAACGACGACCAGAAGATCATGGACTTGCTGAAGGAGCTGTGGGCTACCGGTGACACGCAGAAGGTTACCGACGGCGTACTGGGTGCAGAGTTCATCTGGGCTGAGGACCTCAACAAGATTGCTGGTCTGAACACCATGGTGAAGCAGTTCCTCGACCTCATTCAGGACAAGGGCATGCTCGAGGCCGTGAAGACTATTCTGTAAATAACAAGTATGTGGTTTACCATGCGTAAACCATATACTTTTCACTCATAAGCCATATACTTTCTGATGAAAAGTATATGGCTTTTTATTCAAGACAAGAGAGACTATTGACCATGACTCGTAAAGAGAGATATGAACAAGTGCTGGCATACTTCCGCAAGGAGATGCCGGAGGTGCAGACAGAGCTTGAGTTTGGCAGCATCTTCCAGTTGCTGGTTGCTGTGGTGCTCAGTGCCCAGTGTACGGATAAGCGCATCAATCAGGTGACGCCGGAGTTGTTTCGTCACTTGCCCGATGCCAAAAGCATGGCAGCAGTAGAACCGGAGGACGTGCTGGAATACATCAAGAGCGTCTCCTACCCCAATGCCAAGGCGGAGCATCTGGTAAAGATGGCTCGCATGCTGGTAGAGAAGCATGGTGGCGAGGTGCCGTCAGACATGAACCAGCTGCTCGACTTGCCCGGCGTTGGTCGCAAGACTGCCAACGTCATCCAGTCGGTAGCTTTCGGCAAGTCAACGATGGCGGTCGATACGCACGTCTTCCGCGTCAGCCACCGCATCGGCTTGGTCAGCGATAAAGCCGACACGCCCTATAAGGTAGAACAGGAATTGGTGAAGCACATTCCCGCAGACGACATTCCACGGGCACACCACTGGTTGCTGCTGCACGGCCGCTACGTCTGCACAGCCCGCAAGCCGCATTGTGAAAAGTGTGGCATCAAGGCTGCATGTAAGTCTGCAGTCGATTGATGATGACCTTGTCGTAACCATAGACGTCTGGCCACGTCCTCAACTCTCCATGCTCGTCGGGCCACAACGTATAATATATAATAAAAAGAGGTACGCGAGGCTTGACGGGTACATAGCCGATTAACTTATGCTCCTCTTGGTCACGATGAGTCATCAGATAATTGTGTCCACGCTCCGTCATCGGTTGCATGTCCATAGAGATGCGAATACGGTCCAATAGCCATTCGTCGGGATTGTCCAAGACGAAATGAGCCAGTTCGAAAGGCCGTGCAACACGAACGCAACCGTGAGAAACGGCACGAACGTCGCGCTTGAAGACGCCTGGACTTGAGGTGTAGTGCAGATAGACCGAGAAACGATTCTTGAAGCGGAACACGATGCGTCCCAACGAGTTGTCTGCCCCACTCTGCTGCGCCACCCGATAGTTGCCACTCAGCAGCATCGCCTGCGACACCTGACTGATTTCCATTGGTTGATTCGTTGCCTTATCGTAAATCTGGTAACGGTTGCGGGCGAAATAGGCAGAGTCGCCGGCGCGACGTGCCACATCCTTCTCAATGATACTCATCGGAATGACCCACTGCGGGTTCACCTCCATCCACTCCATAGCGCTGGTCAGCAGCGGTGTCTTGGTACGTACGGCACCACAAGCCACCCGCATGGTGAGCACCGTGTCTTGTCCGTAGCCATAGAGTTGGAAAGCCGGAATGTTCACTACGATGCGCTTTCCCTCCGTCACCATCGGGTTCCGCTGGCGCCAGCGGCTACGCTCCATGTTACAAATAATGCGCTGACGCTCTTCCTCTGTCTGCGCTTTCGGCAGCATCCGCTTCAGCTGAGCATAGAAAGCGTCTGAGGGCTGTATTTCGTGCAAGTATTCCACAATGTCGCCCGTGGCTATCTTGCTCCGCACCAGCGAGTCGTACTGGGCACTGGGCGTCTCTATGTCAATATCGAAAAGTCCCTGATAGCGGGTGATGTGGCGCACGGTATCGACCTTTTCAATATCCAAGTTATTGAAGACCTGTCGTGGATTGATGAAACCATAGCGCTGTCCGTAGGCATAGCGCAGACAGGCTTTCGTCAGCCGGTATTCCAGTCGTGCCGCCACACGGTTGATAGGGTTCTGCTCTGTAAAGTCCAGGGTTCGCATGCGTTTCAGGTCTTGCTCAATGCCGTTGACATAGAAGGCATCAGGCGAGAAGCCCATATCGCTGACGCCGTGCAGCCACGACAGCAAAGAATCCGCCCTGCTATCCACGCCTGCACGGTCTATCCACAGCAGTTGTCCACCATTGACATAGTATTGATGCGTCTTGCGGTCGGCAGTTGTCTGCGGTTTATCTTCAGCATCAACATTCAGTAATTCGTTTCTAAGAGCCTGGGAGTCAAAAACAAATACAGGCGCTTTCATATCTGAAAACGCCTCCATTGTTATCTTTCGGTCATTACCGCCATTTCTCCGTTGACAAGTAACTACCAGCACTGTCAGGAGAGCAAGCGATATCAGTGAATAGACACCTTTCTGACTACTTTTCCAACTTTCAAGATGTAACAACCTTTCGGGATATTAAGTTCAACTTTCTGAGCAGGACTCTCTATCTTCACCGTAATCACCCGACGCCCCGTCAGCGAGACCACTTCGAGTGTCTCACCCTGAGCACCAGTGACAGTAACAATTTGGCCGTTAACCGTCATATTGACATCATCATCCATCACCTGTTCAATACCAGGAGCCACAGGAACAGCATTCATGACAAACGGAAATGCCATCAACAGGATGAGTGTCAGCGAGTATATAAGTAAGTGTTTCTTCATACGCAACATTTTATAGTCGTTGCAAATGTACGAAAAATAATTGTTACAACCAAATATTTAGACGAAAAAATGCACTTTACACGTCAAAAACCGCCATTTCGTCGGTCAGACGGCTGTTAGGGAACACCTTTTGGGCTTCATCCAACAACACCTGTTCGTCCTCGTAACGCGACGAATAATGTCCTAACAAGAGTTGTCCTACCCTTGCCTCACGGGCCAGCATAGCCGCCTGTCGGGCAGTGGAATGGCAGTACTTCTCGGCACGCTGCACATTATCTTCGCCGTAGGTGCTTTCATGATAGAGCGTGCTAACCCCTTGCAACTGCCGTTTCAACTCTGGCAGATAGCACGTGTCGCTGCAATAGGCGTAGCTGCGCGGTGCATCTGCAGGCAGCGTCAGGCGACTGTTCGGCACCACTTCACCATCGGCTGTCGTCCAGTCTGCCCCACCCTTGATGAGTTGGAACTGACTGACGGGTATCTGGTAGAAGTCGGCCACGTCGCGCCGGATATGCGGCAGTGTGGGTTTCTCCCTGAACAAGAAGCCGCAACAGGGAGTACGATGCGACAAGGGAATGGTCTCGACGGTCAGCGAGCGGTCTTCGTAAATCACCTGTTCTGCCGTCGTATCGATGGCTTGAAAATCGACCTCGTAATCCAGTCCCTGACAGAAGACATCCAGTTGCTGGCGCAAGACGGGTCCTAAGGCTTTAGGACCATAGATGGTCAACTTGGCGGTACGCCCCAAGAGTCCGAAGGTGCTAATCATTCCTATCAGTCCGAAGCAATGGTCGCCATGCAGATGAGAGATGAAGATAGCGCTGATTTTCGTAAAGCGCAACCTGCTGCGACGCAACTGAATCTGCGTTCCCTCGCCACAGTCAACGAGGAACAGCTTGCCGCGCACCTCGACAACTTGCGCTGAAGGATAATGCTTCAGCGTAGGAAGGGCACTGCCACAGCCCAGGATATGCACTCTAAAGGGTTCCACAATATATAAAAGAGTTATATCTCAAAGTCCTCTATCGAGGCATCTTCCAGCTTGATATCGGATCCGTAGCCTTTCTTCGCGCGCTGACGGGTATATTCGAACACATCTTCGTTGTCCTTATAAACCAGCGAGTCAGCGTCCAACTTGACGATATCGTACAGGAAAGTCTCCTCGGTACCGGCGGCATCTTCCTCCACCTGCACGATTTCCAGCTGTCCGTTTACCAGTCTCCACGTGCGGTAGCTCAGCCCGGGCTGGTCAATGCTCTCGGCAATACCGCCCTCCTTGAAGCGGATGCCCACCTCGTCGCTGCCGTCCAGCGGATTAGGCATCACCCAGTCGCCCAGCAGTGTTGCCTGATTGATGACCTTCAGCGCCTCCCCATTGGTCGGATTGGGAACTACCGCCATGCGGTCGCCTACCTGCAAACCACCCAGCACCTGTCCTTTGTCGCTGGCACTGGAGAGGTCGAAGAACAGCGTGTCGCCTGTATCGGTTATCAACTGCAGCGAGTTCATGGTCGTCTCCTCACCGCTGATGCCATAAATCGTGGGGTCTGCATTGGCAGCAGCGGCAGAGTCGCCGTTGTCGAAAGGCACTTCCTGCGTCTTGCCACCACAGCTGCCCATCATCATTGCCACGGCAGCGGCTATCGATAAAATCACCAGTTTCTTCATATCGTTCTTCATTTATTCGTTTGTCACGGAGGATTGCCGCTCCTGGGCTTTCGCCTCATTCCAGAGGGCATCCATCTCCTCTAATGTCATCTCGGTCAGGGGACGTCCCTGCTTGATGCTGTTTTGTTCGATGTAGTTAAAGCGTCGGATAAACTTCTGATTGGTCTTCTCCAGCGCATTGTCGGGATTGAGCTTATACAACCGGGCGGCATTGATAATCGAGAACAGCAGGTCGCCCAGCTCTTCCTCCGAGCGTCCGGTGTCTTCCTGTCGCAACACCTCTTCCAGCTCGCCCATTTCCTCGCGGACTTTCGCCCATACGTCGCCACGGTCTTCCCAGTCGAAGCCCACGTGGCGGGCTTTGTCCTGAATGCGGTAGGCCTTGATCAGCGATGGCAACGAGGCGGGAACTCCTGCCAGCACGGTTTTGTTGCCGTCCTTCTCTTTCTGCTTGATTTGCTCCCAGTTGTCGAGCACCTGCTCCACGTTCTTTACTTTCGAGAACTGGCGCTCTTCCTCCTGCTCACCGTACGGCAGCGGACGCGGATTGGGAGCTCCAATCTGCGAGGGATGATACACGTGCGGATGACGGAATATCAGTTTGTCAACCAGCTTATTACAAACATCTGCTATATCAAATTGTTGCTCCTCCTCACCGATTCTCGCATAGAAGGCTACGTGCAGTAAAACGTCGCCCAACTCTTTGCAAACTTCCTGCACGTCGTTCTTCATCAGGGCGTCACAAAGCTCGTAGGTTTCCTCTATCGTATTGGGGCGCAGGCTCTCGTTGGTCTGCTTGCGGTCCCAGGGACATTTCTCGCGAAGAGCATCCAGCACATCGAGCATGCGACCGAAGGCGGCCATCTTCTCTTCGCGGGTATGTTTGTGTTCTTTGATTTCCATCGTCTTACTCTATTCTTTCCAGTTTAGGAATCTTGATGACCTGTCCCGCCTTGATTTGCGGATTTCGCGGCAGTCCGTTATACTGCTCCACATAGTGTTGCTTGTCGGAACCAATGTGTACACGACAAATGCTGAAGAAGGTCTGTCCTTCCTGTACGACAACCTCCTCGGCGGTGCCCACGATGCGATAGCCGCCCTGTCTGGGTTTGGGCTTTGCAACGGGTGCAGGCTCAGCCTTTACTTCAGTGCTCTCGGGCTTAGCTACGGGAGCTGCTTCGGGTTTGGCTACGGAAGCAGGTGCGGGCTTGGCTACGGGAGCAGGCTGCTTTTTCACTACCGGTTGCGGTTTCACCTCCTCTACGGGTTGCACGTCTTCCGTCTCGATAGGCAGGTCGATGTCGGTACTGTCGGGTTCTGACACATAGAGTGTATCATGAACCACAACAACGTTGCTGACCTGCTGGTGCTTGCCGAACTCATAGCCTGCGAAACAGGAGAAGCCCATCAGAATCAGCACGCCAATGGCAGCCGCCAACCAGCGGCACCACTTCTGCGAACGCTCTTCGTCTTCCTCCTCCTCTATAATAGGTTCTTCCTTTACTACGGGAGTTTCGGGCTCGACAGCAAGAGCAGGCTCTTCTACCACAGGAGCAACGGGCTCTTCTGCAACAGGAGCAACGGGTTCCTCGTCAACAGGAGCAGGTTCCGGCTCAACAACAGGAGCGGGTTCAGGCTCTACAACAGGAGCGGGTTCAGGCTCTACAACAGGAGCAACGGGCTCTTCTGCAACAGGAGCAGGTTCAGGCTCTACAACAGGAGCGACGGGCTCTTCTACGACAGGAGTGGGTTCGGGCTCAATAACGGGAACCTCGTCTCCTATAACGGGAGTTGCGGGTTCGGGAGCAACCGTCTCAGTTTCAACAACTTCCTCCTCCGGCTCTTGAGGCGTATCGATGTCGGGGAAATCCACGCCATCGTTGAGCACGACGGTCTCAAACTGCGAGAAGGGCTTGTTGACCAGCTCCTTCATGGTGTTGTCCGGAATGAACGTCACCTTCGAGTGACTGTCGATGACCACTCGTTCACCAGTACGAACGCTGATGCTTTCGCGGGCTTCGACGTTGATAATCTTGAACGTTCCCAAGCCCTTGATTTTCACCGGCTCGTCTTCCTGCAGGTGCTGCAGGATGACGGCAAAGAACTCTGAGGCAAAGCGACTGGCATCACGCTGCGTCAGGCCGTTCTTCTCGACCAATATCTTGGCGACTTCTTGTATTGTCAGCTTTCCCATGGCTATTGTCCTCCTTTCAGCTGAGCCTTCCACGACTGGTTGGGCTTAAAGTTCAACACGAGCTTGGGAGGTACCAGCATGCGCTGTCCCGTTCCGGGATTCACCATGATGCGCTCCATCTTCTTCTTGGTCTCAAAGACGCCGAAGTTGGGCACCAGCACAGCTTGGTCTTCCTGAAAGGCATCGGCCATGGCGTTGATAAGGTTTCCCGCCAGTTTCTGCGTGTCTTTGGCTGTGTAGCCTAAACGCTCGGCCAGTTCGGCTATAAATTCCTTATTATTCATCGCGTCTATGTCTATCTCATTTATATTCTGGTAGTTGCATACAGGTCAAACTCTTCGGCATCGGTGATGCGCACGTCGTAGAACTGTCCGATGGCGAGTTGCTCGTCTATCGGTATCAGCACCTCCGGATCGACTTCCGGCGAGCAGAACTCCGTGCGACCGACGTACCAGCCTCCTTCTTGGCGGTCGATGATGACGCGCATCACGCTACCCACCTTCTCGGCTTCGAGTTCGGCGCTGATGTGCTGCTGCACGCGCATCAGCTTGTCTAACCGCTGCTGCTTCACCTCGTCGGGGACGTCGTCCTCGTAGTGCTCGGCGCTATAGGTCCCCTCCTCCTCGCTGTAGGCAAAGGCGCCCATTCGCTCGAAGCGTGCCCAGCGGGTAAACTCCAGCAGCTCCTGGAAGTCTTCGTCTGTCTCACCCGGGAAACCCACCATCAGCGTGGTGCGGATGTGGATACCGGGAACTTCGCGACGCAGACGGCGTATCAGCTCGTAGGTCTCTTCCTTGGTCACGTGGCGCTTCATGCGCTCCAGCATGTGGTCGCTGATGTGCTGCAGGGCTATGTCGAGGTATTTGCAGACGTTCTTCTTCTCGCGCATCACTCGCAGCAGGTCCCACGGGAAATGTGTCGGATAGGCGTAGTGCAGCCGTATCCACTCCACGCCCTCGATGTCGGCCATCTGCTCTATCAGCTCGGCAATATGCTGCTTGCCGTCGATATCTACGCCATAGTACGTCAGCTCCTGGGCAATGACCTGCAGTTCCTTGACACCCTGACTGACCAGCCAGCGCACCTCGTCCAATATCTCCTGCATCGGCCTGCTCTGGTGATGCCCCGTAATAAGAGGTATCGCGCAGTAGGCACAGTGGCGGTCGCAGCCTTCGGCAATCTTTACGTAGGCATAGTGGCTGGGGGTCGTCAAGACCCGATGTGCGGAACTACACAAAAGGGACGGTTCTTTTTGTGTACTCCCCTCCATACAGGGAGGGGTCAGGGGGTGGGTCTCCAAGTCCTGCACCAGCTGCTTGTAGTTAAACTTGCCGTACCAGCCATCGACCTCGGGAATCTCCGCCTCCAGCTCTGCCAAGTAGCGTTCCGAGAGGCATCCCATGACGTACAGTCGCTGCAGGCGCCCCTCGCTCTTGGCCTGTGCCAGTTCCAGGATGGTATTGATGCTCTCCTCCTTGGCGTCGGCAATAAATCCGCAGGTGTTCACCACGGCAATGTCGCCCTCCGGCTGCTCGGCATCGTGTGTCACACGGTAGCCGTTAGCCTCGAAGAGCCCCATCAGCATCTCGCTGTCAACCAGGTTCTTTGAACACCCTAAGGAGATTATATCAACAGTCGGTTTCATTCTTCACTTTTAAACAGCGAATCGACGAACTGGCGCTTATTAAAGAGCTGCAGGTCCTGCATGCCCTCGCCCAGTCCGATATATTTCACAGGCACCTTCAGCTGGTCTGAGATGCCGATGACCACACCACCCTTGGCGGTGCCGTCCAGTTTCGTGATAGCCAGCGACGTAATCTGTGTGACCGCTGAGAACTGCTTGGCCTGCTCGAAGGCGTTCTGACCCGTAGAGCCGTCCAGCACGAGCATCACCTCGTCGGGAGCTTCAGGCATCACCTTCTTCATCACGTCCTTGATTTTCTTCAACTCGTTCATCAGACCCACCTTGTTGTGCAGACGTCCTGCCGTGTCTATCAGCACCACGTCGGCACCGTTGGCCTTAGCACTCTGAAGCGTGTCGAAAGCCACCGAGGCAGGGTCGCTACCCATCTGCTGCTTCACCACGGGCACTCCTACCCGCTCGCCCCAGATGCACAACTGCTCCACGGCAGCGGCACGGAACGTGTCGGCAGCACCCAGATAGACCTTCTTGCCGGCCTGCTTGAACTGCCACGCCAGCTTGCCGATAGTCGTCGTCTTGCCCACGCCGTTGACGCCCACCACCAAAATCACGTAAGGCTTGTGGTCGCCTGGCAGGTCCCAGTTGTCGTTGTCCTCCGAGTTGTTCTCTGCCAGCAGCGAGGCAATCTCGTCGCGCAGAATAGCGTTCAACTCACTGGTACTCACGTACTTGTCGCGAGCCACACGCTCTTCGATACGCTCAATCACCTTCAGCGTAGTCTCGACACCGACATCCGACGTTATCAGCACTTCCTCCAAGTTATCCAGAACATCATCATCTACCTTCGACTTGCCGGCCACAGCACGTGCCAGCTTGTCGAACACGCTGGTCTTGGTCTTCTCCAATCCCTTGTCCAGCGTCTCTTTCTTTTCCTTATTAAAAAATCCCAAAATACCCATAAAGTAATATATTACGACTGCAAAGTTAGTGCAAACCGAGCGAAAAACCAAAAGAAAAAGCAATTTTCTTTTGATTTTCCGAGGTGAAGTCTAACTTGACCTAGGGACAGAGGTACGGTTTGACGGCGGCAAAGTGCCGTTTCGTCGCCTGCGAAGTTACGCTTTGACGCCCGCAAAGTGCCGTTTTGACGCCCGCAGAAGTACACTTTGTCGGCCGATTCCAAGGGGGCTTGAGAACGAATAAAGTCCTTTCGGCCAGTGCGCATAGTCCTCACGACCAGTGCGCATAGTCCTCACGACCAATGAGCATAGTCCTCACATACCGAGAGGACTATATTCTTTCACCGAAAGTATAGTCCTCGTCCATCGCCTGTTTATTCCTTCTTTTTCACTTTTCATTTTTCACTTTTCACTTTAAAACCGCCCTCCCCCTCATTTTTGACGTCAAATCGTCCACACTGCCGATGCACAGGGCGTTTCAGCGATGAGGGGGTTATGCTTTATCCGTCACATGTCCCCCTCATGACCCCCTCATAAAATGTAAGCGTATCCGCTCTGACGCCTTGCAGGCTTTTCTGAAAGTGCTTACCTTTGCATATTCATTTTTTTATCTGATTATGCAATATGAGTTACAGTGT
>CACYOC010000022.1 GCA_902775975.1 uncultured Bacteroidales bacterium
GAGAACAACGTGGACCTGATCAGCAGCGTGGAGGATCACCTGATTGATGAAGAAACCAACGAGCCCGCCAAGGTGCTCGACACTCTCAAGTCGCTTCGCTCGCTGAAGCGTGATATGACGGACATATTGAAGGCCATGAGAAAAGCAGAAAGAGTATGAAAGAGATGAGTGATAAGATGAAAGAGCGCGTAAAGAAATGGCTGGAGTCGCTCGATGAAGAGGAACGCTGCCAGGCTGAGCTGCTGGACGCCTATTTCACGTTCCGTACGAACCTGCCGGGCGATGACCCCGGATTCGGAAAGGCTGTGGAGGAACCGAAGACCACAGAGGAGATCATGGATGACCTGCAGCCGATGATGCCGATGAGCAAGAATGTGGTGGCAGGGTATATGAGAACCCACGACTACGGCTTTACCACCGTGGCCGACGGCTCTGTCAGATGGGCCGTCTGGCGGTTCGTCGATGTGACGGCTCTGACGTAGATATATTCAGGTATTAGTAATTTAAGCATTTTTTTTGGATGGCTGTCCCGTCGTGATGACGCGGCAGCCGTTTTTGTTGTATTTTTACTTTAATGTGTGTCTTCGTACCTTTGCGATAGAAATTCAGAAATCGCAATGGAAACAGTCAGCCTGTCATCATTCAATTCTATATACTTCACGTCAGACATGCCTGATGTGGCCGTCAGCGTTCCTTCAGGAGCGGTCAAGTCGCATGTGGTCATGTCGTGCAACGGTGAAACGTTCTTTGACGAAATGCTCTGGCCGTCGGACGGCATCATCACACTTCGGGAACTGGGCGAGCTGATGGAGCCGCTGGCACAGTCGCATCTGGTGGTTAGCCTGACTATCCAGGCCCAGGGCATGACAGAGGAAGATACGGAAACAGGGGCTCTTGAATCCTCTACTTCCACCGTCCTCTTCTCCCGTGCGGACGTGGGCACATCAGCCGCAGAGTTCTACACCAGCCACTTTCTTTCCATCCTGCAGGGCGACAAGGTGACGTCACACGGCCGTCTGGAGTACCTGTGGTACTACGGACAGGACGATGCCACCGTAACGGCTGAATATGATGACGGTACGACGGGTTTCTTTGCCGCCCTGAAGAGCGGCGGAACCTCTGCCTATACGCAGCTGGACGTCAGTCCTGACTTCTACGAGGTGAACGGCAAGCAGCTGGTGACCTACACGGTAAGAGCCGGCAACAGGACGCAACGCTTCGTCATGGACCTGGACTGTCCGGACTGTGCTCCGATACTGGAGTTCTACAACTCCTTCGGTGTGTGGGAGCTGATATATTGCACCGGCACCCACAAGGTGAGTCCGGAATACAAGCGGTCGTCGGCACGCTTCGGCGGCAAGTTGCGGAACTACCGCATCGAGGAGACACGAACCTTTAAGGCCGATACCGGCGTACTGACCATGGCCATGGCGGCATGGGCCGACGACCTGTTCCGCTCCGACCTGGTATATGTGGTCAACGTTGTCAACGGACAGGTCACCAACCTTGACGGCGGCAAGGAAGTCGTCATCACCGATTCAAAGAGCGAGCTGAGCAACGACGATGACGAGCTGCCGCGATTCACGTTCTCCTACCGATACGCACAGCGCATCCAGAACGTGCTGCAGATGAACCGCGTCGGACGTATTTTCGACAACACCTTTGACCATACCTTCAACTGATGAAAGAGGCTTTGCATATCAACGAGGTGCTGCAGCTGCTGGATAAGGCAGGCAAGGAGCGTAGGAAAGTCAACGTCAGGGCGTGGAAAAAGGACGGCAACGAGGTTGACTATATCGGATGGCTACCGCTCACCGGCCACTGGCGGGGTGGCATCCATCGCCTTATGAATCCTGAAAATGGGGAAGTAAGAGCCGTCATTGACGTGCTGATTTATGAGTTTAACGGACATACAGTATATCTATGAATGAAAAGAACAAACAAGATCTGGTGCCTATAGGGCACCGACCGGGTTGGACGCGCTACGGCGTTGCCCCTGCAGGCGTGGTAGATATCGCTGAAGAGGGCAGTCCTGCCACCAAGTACCAGGAGAGCCGCGTCATTGTACAGGATTTCGATGAGAAACTGACAACCAACCCCATCACTATAGGTGGTGTCGACTATGAATATGTCCCGTATGGGGATGATGATCAGTTGCCATTCGAGGTGATGAAACGTATCGGTGAGAACATGGTGACATCACAGTGTCAGCTGTTCAATGTGCAGGCCTGCTACGGTCAAGGCGTGCGCTTCATAGACCGTGATACGCGCGAGGATACTCAGGATGCCGCCATACGCGACTTCTGCCTCAGAAATTCGCTGCACGAAATGTTCCTGGAGCAAGCTACGGACATGAAGTTCTTCTTTACTACTATTACGAAGATCATCCTATGCCGTGACCATAGCCGGATAGTGCAGGTGCGCCACAAGGAGATGTGCTACTGCCGCTTTGCCCGTCTGGCAGGTAAGAAACGCTTCGAATATGTATTGTATGGTGACTGGCGAGAGAGTACTCCAGACCCAAACAACATCGAGGTGCTGCCATTGCTCGACTTCTGCGACCCCTTGGGTGACCTGATGGTCCGCATGGGCAAAGAGAACGATCCCATGACAGGTGAGAAGCGCAAGGCACCGAAGGACGGTAAGGACTGCGAGTTTGCCATTGTATGCCGCATGGCTACACCTGGCCGTCAGGTGTATTCACGGCCTTACTTCTTCTCTGCCTTCCGTGATGCATGGTTCGATATATACGAACTTATAGGCATCAGCAAGCGGTTCATGATACAGAACACGTCTGCCCCGCGACTGCAGATAGAGGTGCATGATGACTACTGGGATATTGTCTGTGATAACAAGGGCATCACGGATGAAGATGAGCGCAAGGAATGCATCAAGAAGGAGAAGCAGCGTATCATCGACTTTGTATGCGGTCCTAAAAATGCCGGCAAGGCGCTGATCAGCGGCTACTATGTAGACCCTTCAGGCAAGGAACACCCCATGGTACGCGTCATCAACCTGAACCAGGGAAAGAAGGAGGGCGGCGACTGGGCCGACGACATGCAGGAGGCTGCCAACACGCTGTGCTTTGCTTTCGGTGTACATCCTAATTTAATTGGAGCCACACCAGGAAAGAGTCAGATGAACAATTCGGGCTCTGACAAGCGCGAGCTGTTCACCATGAAGCAGGCACTTGAAAAGCCGTTCCACGACGTGATGATGAAACCCTACCACGTCATCCTCCACTATAACGGCTGGAGCAAAAACGTGACTGTCGACGTGCCCATGCTGATGCTCACCACCCTAGATGAAAATAAGGATGCAGAGAAAGTAACAAATAATAATGAAGGCAATGGAAATAACCAAGAGTGAATTTGAGGCGATACTGAGTGTTGCGACGTCCTCCCATGTGGAGGTATATGAGAAGGTGGAGCCGCACTTTGCGGCTTCATATGACGAATGCAAGGCTGACGTTCTCGGAGATGTGGGAACGTCAGCCGCTGAGGGCGAAAATAATGAAAAGCTGACTGTGGCCGTGAAACGATGGGTGGCTATCCATGCATTCCTCGCCGTGTTCCGACAGCTCGACCTGGTACTGACTCCCACCGGCTTCGGCGTGGTCAGTTCCAATCAGATGGCTCCTGCCTCTAAGCAGCGTGTGGACGCCCTGATAGGACACCTGCGCGACAGCATCCTTATTGCACGTGGCCAGCTGCTGGCGGAACTATGCCACGTGAGTAGATGGGGAACCACCACACAGGCTCTCGAGAATATCGACAACCTCTTCTTTGACTTCCGGATGCTGCAGAAGATGCAAGGCCCTGCGGCGTCGCATCTGGAATGGCAGGCTGCTCAGCGGCTCATCAGCGAGGCCGACGAAGCACTGCGCCTGAAGCTGAGCAACCAGTATATGGACGCACTCCTGGAGCATGTGCGCTGCGGCACGGTGACTGCCGATGACAATCCCGTCATCTTCCAGTGCCGGCATATCATCAACCTTTGGATTGCCGGTGACCAGGAGGCCGTCAAACTGAAGATGCGCCGACTGTTGAACATGCTCGACTCTGATCTGGAGAAATATTCCATCTATGCTAAACACGGATATCCTGTAAACCATCATGAGAATTTTAAGAACACTCCGGACGCACCGGCCTACATTTTTGGCTGATGGCTCGATAGACCTCTACGCCCCGACTTCGTGGAGCAAGATGACTCAGACACAGCTTCGCTATGTGCTAATGCTGCTGTCTATGTTTGACAATCTGGCGACAGTCAAAACGTATATGCTTATCCGGCTGAGCGGCATACATATCGAAGGCTATACCGTGCGCACGTCACACGATGAGCCGCAGAGCTACCGCTGCTGGTTCCGCCCGGCATGGTGGAAGCCTCGCCGCTGGTTCACGCTGCAGGTGTGGCAGGTGCAGAGCTTCATCCGGCAGTTCGACTTCATTGACCCGTTCGACGGCATGGATGTGCGGCTGGAGCGCATTCACGGCTGTCGGGCGGTCGATGATATCCTGGACCACTACCCTTTCGGCGACTACCTGATGGCCGAGCAATACTACCAGCTGGCCGTCAGCAGCGGAAAACCGGAAATGATAGAACGCCTGGCTACGTTCCTGTATGTGAAGCGTAACGGCAAGCATCCTAAGCAACTGTCGCTTTCGCCTGCAGAACAGATGGGTACTCTGCGCTGGTTTGCCCACGTAAAAAGCGTCTTCGCTGAGCGTTGGCCGCACTTCTTCAGGAGGGTGGATGCAGATATCGAAGAGCTGGACATTGACCTGATGGGCGCCATGGACGCACAGATCCGCGCACTTACCGAGGGTGACATCACCAAGGAAGAGACCATTAAGGCCCTTCCCTGCTGGCGTGCACTGACTGAACTGAATGAGAAGGCCCGAGAGGCCAAGGAGTTTCACGAGAAATACGATAAAAAATGATATTCGACGCACTTGAATACTTTAAGACACTGGGTAAAAAGAACCGTCTGTGCAAACAGCATGGCTTCAAGCCAGTATTCTGCTCGGGCCCCGACAGCATCGAGGGTGTGATGCAGGAGTTTCAGAAAACGGCCAATTTCGTGATGATCGATGACACCACTGACGGGAATACGTTCAGTGAAGGCGTCTCTTTCTTTCAACGCCGTGTATATACTGTGTTCATCCTTGCTGCTTACCGCTGGGATGACATGGAAGACAGAAAAGCAAAGCTGAATCTATGCAGGGAGATCTTCAAGCAGTTCGTTCGACGCATGATCTGGGACAGGGCACAGCATGAGAATGATGATGATGACTTCACCTTCCTGAATGTAGAGAAGGTGTACTCCAAGGAGTTCGGACGCTACACAATGAATGGTGTCACTGGTCTCTACTTCATGGTAGAGAACGATGAGCCGGAGTCGATGGAGTATGAGGATGAGCAGCAGCTGGAGAGTGAATGGATAACGGAAGAGGAGGGTGACTGATGGGAACACCGTATGAACGGCTTGGTGGGCGGGTTGACAAATATGGTAGCGATCATAGCGATTGGTACCAAGGCAAACTCTTCGCCTACGACAAAAGAGAGTTAGAGAGATACGAGCGTGGATGGAGCCGGATGATGCTCAATATCTGGAGAGAGAAAATCATCCAACTGAACATCACCGACTCTGGCGCCCTGCAGGGATCACTCCAGGAACTGGTTACGACAGGTCATGTGACCACCATCGAACACAAGTTCCTGCAATATGGCCTCTTTGTCGCTGCCGGTGTCGGCAAGGGCTTTGCCCATGGCAACCCGGGAAATCTGCTCTTCATGGGTGACAAGTACCGTGAAGGCAAACATGCCTACGGTTCCCGTCAAGTGGGTGCCGGACTGTCAGAAGAGCACATGAGAGGCCCGAAGTTCAAGGAGGTGACCGTACAGCGTGGCAAGAATGCCGGCAAGCGTGCTGCCCTTACCTCCGGAGAGAAGCGTATGCCGCGCGACTGGTTCTTCAAGAAATACTACTATAGCATCCGTCGGCTGAACCTCACCGAGGCTGAGTTCTACGGCAAGGCCTATCAGGGACTGATGTCCTCGTTCCTCGACGAGCTCTTCGACGGTACCATCCGGAGCAACCGCTTCTAACGGTATTTTTATTACCTTGGAGAATGAAGTAAGTTTGCAGAAAAAACAGAAGATATGGCAGATACTGGTGCATTAAAAACTTTGTTTGAGGTTATCCGAGACGAGAAACGGACTCACGCAAACACGGCAGAGAGAGTGGGAAACGCCCTCCTGGCCATCCTGCCATATCTTGGTGACTACATCAGGAAAGACCAGCCGGACTCCACGGCCTATCTGCTGACACTGCTTGCTGGTGCAGTCATCGGTGAGGGCTCGCAGATACGCCTGAATCCGGACGGTTCTATCGTTTGTGGCCGCATCAAGGTAAACGGTTCGGCTATCTTCGACGAAGTGGTGTTCAACCATCAGAACGTACTCGAGGGTGACACCTACTTTACAGACAGGGCTATCATCGACACGGTGGAATGGCTGGACTCGAACGTGGCACGGCTCAGGCTACGCAAGATGTTTGAAGCTGACGAATTCACCTTCCACGTGGGCGATATCGTCAAGTGGTCAAAGAACGACCTGCTGACTAAGGGGGATTTCAACACTGGATATGGCCGGGTAGAGAGTGTAAACGGACAGACGATGACGGTCACTCTCTACAGCGGCGAAGACTGCCCCGGCGGCACTAACTACCCGCCATTCTCTGCGGCACGTATGGCCAGACACGGACATGTCAGCGACCCGTCAAGGCAGTACTCATTCTACGTGTCTGCAACCAACGGCGCATTCATGTTCCTGCAGGGAGTGGACAAGCCCATCCTCGAAGACACGCAGGCCGGCAGCAACCTTTCAGCCTGGATAGGCTTACCGCCTGACTGCTATCTGACACGCGACCTGATCAGTCGTGGCGTCATCAACCCGCATCAGCCATACGTGTATTCCAGAGGCATCATCACCGAAGATCTTATCAAGGTTGACTATCTGGGAAATCCGCAATACCAAAGCAGAGACTGCGGAACATGGGTGGCACGGAGGCAGTACGTACATGGCTATGACAGCCTGGCACGCGGCTACTATACAGACCACGTCTGGTGGATGGGATGCCTGTGGAAAGCTGCGGTGGCAACACCGACGGTGGGTCTTGAGCCGAGGCTGAACAATCCGGACTGGGTATGTGTGATTGGCGTCCACAACGTAAATATTGACATCGCATCAAGCGAAGGAGACTGGTTTCAGGCTGGTTCCTCCTTTACCACCGTCTTGGAGGCCAGTGTCTTTCATGCCGAACAGGAATGGACGCAAGCACAAATCGGTATGGCCAACATCCGATGGGAGCGTATCTGGGACAAAGGAAACGGCGATGCTGCATGGAACCTTCAGCACGGTGCAGGACGTGACGGTCTCCACCTGACGGTCAACTCGGCTGTTGACATTCCTGGGGAATGGGTCGTCGGCTCAAAAGTAGCCTTCAAGTGTATCGTGACAATGCCGGACGGCGAAAGCTATAACTCGAGTTATTCAATTATTATATAAGGAGCAAATGAGAAAAGAAAGCCAAGGAAATGTCGTGTTTCAGCCTTTGAGTACTGGCTTCCAGATGCTGGAACTTAGAGCCTCGTACGTCCAGAAGTACGATGCCGTACAGGCAGAGTATCTCCCGGACAGGACGTTGACACCGTGCGTCCTGACTCCATTCCTTCCCGTTGTGGATAGCGACGGCATCGCAACAGGAGACAAGACAAAGGAGCTGACAAACGTTATATGGTCAGTAGATGGCAAATACAACGGTGCCAACTGGGTTAACGGAACAGACTATGTGATAGACCCTGACACTCACCAGCTGACCATACAGGCCAATATGGACCCGGGGTATATAGGAAGGGTGTCCTTCTACGGAGAATACCTTGACGGAAGGAGAAACAATGTACTCAAGTTCAAATGGGAACGGACCATGACCTGTGAGACTTATGCAGACTACAATGTACAGTTGCGCATGGAGCAATCGAAAATAACGCTGTCACCTTGGAAAAACAGGGGAACATTCGGCATTCCGGCACAACTGTATAACAGTGATGCTCCTGCTGAAGATACTGACTGCGTATATGTCTGGAAAGTATGGAACGGCAGTGCCTTCCGCTCCATCGGTGACGGATATCCGGATCTGTGGTATGTGGATGGCGCTAACACTAAAACGATACGGGTTAACCAGGCTTACATCCAGAATGTACTGCTTTGCTGCATGGCATACCTGAAAGATGCACCGGACAAAGTGCGCTCAGCGACCGTGCGACTGCGCAGATGGTACGGACAGTATGACGATGACCTGGTCTGGCTGTCCGGAAAATACGTGTTCCCCGACACTCCCCATGCTGAAGCAGAAGTGCAGGTAACGCGCCGTCAGGGAATTGTCGCGAATCCCCTGCAGTATTTTGACATAGAAATCCTTTACGATAAGGGGAACAGCTATTGGCAACACGTCTGCCATGAGGCTCGTGGTATGGTTCCGCGCAGCATGTTCCCCATTGACCCCAATATGCGCCATCGGTTTGGCTGGATCCTGCGGGAGAAGTCAGCACTGCTGCCCCTGACCATGGGAGACAAGTATCTGACAATCGACGGGAAAGTGTTTGTAGGACAATTCCCGACAACACCAAGAGAAGAATAAACAATAAAAATATGCAGTACTACATCACAACGGCAGAACTGGCCCGAAAGCTGGGACTTGACAAGTACAGCAAGGGCAATGACACAAAAGGATACCTGGTCCATCAGGGGGACTTGGTCATGTGTGATATTGAAAGCGAGATGAGCAATGGTCAGCTGACAGAGGTGACCATAAGCCAGGCAAAAAACTTTATTAAAAACTTATAAGACATGGAATTTTCTAGCACCAGACATCTTTTCGCATACAACAATGGCGACAACATCACACCAGGAATGGGTGTACAGATAGATCCCGGATATGGGTTGTCTCAATTCTGGGACATATCAAGAGGCAGGGTTACAAACACGGACTTCGAACAACATCACGCGACGCTGTTCCCGCAGGCATGGTCATCGAGAATGGGAAGGTTCGTAGTTCCTGAAGGAGGAAGTTGGTTCTATGGTAGTCCGCTCGGTGCGGCACTGACGTTTGACTCATCAGGAAACTGCACGACGGTAGGCCTGGGCAGTACGTTCAAGCTGACAACAGTAGACCAGAACAATATGACATTCCCTGCACTGCAAATAATCGGGAACCTGGCAAAGGCCAATGACTTGACGGATAAGTTCATTTATTATACCGGCCATTACAAGGGAATGGATTTCACCTGCCAGCAGCTGATTACCATCCAGGCGTCCTCAGCTGACGCCTACGACATCCTGATAAGTGTCGTTGGAGAGGATGGTACCGGTGATGACGTCCTGTCGAATGACAATGACTGGGTAAAGCTGACACCATCACTGCAACGGGCAGGTACCCCTGTTGCAAGTTCCGTGTCATATACCTGGCAGCGACTAATAGCAGGAGCATGGACGGAGATAGTTTCCACAGCAGGACTTGTAGAAGTCAACAACACCGACCATAGCCTGAAGGTATTCAATGCTGCCGTGGAAGGAGTCGAGACATTCCGTTGCGTCGCCGTATGCAATAACAAGACGTATTACAAGGTCAGAGAAATCTCGGACGTTCATGATCCTTATTACATAGTGGACTATTGCACTCATACTGACAGTGTGGCACCTGGTGAGACAGCAGTGTTCCGGCCGAAAGTCATCAACAGGGCAACGAACAGCCAAGACACCGCACACTCCTGGATCTTCGGATATACACTCACGAAACTGCCGTCGGGCGAGACTGTCAAAACAGGAACGGGCTCTACGTTCTCAGTGACATACGACGAGATTGATAACGCCGGCGGTAACACTATGACCAGAATAGAAGCAGAAAGCAACTGACATGAGCCTGAGGGTAAGAGGAACCAGACAACTTTTCACCGCACCAAAAGGAGAGAAGGGCGAGAAGGGTGATGCCGGCAACAGCTTCACCCCGAAGGGGCAGGCTGATGGCCATTTCGAGAGTAGCGATGAGTTTGATGCTGCTTTTAATGACGGTCAGTTGAATTATGGCGAAAGGTATCTAGTGGACGATGCTGAAGGAGGTACGGCAAAGGTCTATAGCATCGCTATTCGTCGTATTGGTATTGTATCTGCCAACGACGCTGATGCTTACACTATTGTCAGTACAAAACACGTGTGGGTGGCGACAGGTAATGTCTGGACGGACTTCGGAGAGATCCAGGGACCTCAGGGCGAACAAGGCGATGACGCAGAACTATACCGCCTCCAGCTAACAGAAGGATGGGCACGGTGGGAACCATACGAAAACGCATGGAAACTGAAATGCTGCATAAAGGGAAATGCATGGTGGATCAGAGGAAAAACAAAAGTTTCGGCATCATCAGGAGGAGACTTCGAACAGCAAAGAATACGCATCAGATATGACAACGGCAAGCAACTTCACTTTGCCGATATTGCCGATGACGGTTCATGGTCTGACGGCATGTCTGGCAATTACCTCGAGGATGACGAGTACGGTACCAACTCCACTGGACAGCCAAAGAGTATCATCGTTGAACTGATAGGAAAAGACATCAACGACCTGACACAGGTACTGGACTCCCAAAGTATAGCAATAGCATGGGATGGAAGGAAAGGAGATACAGGCGCTCCAGGACCGATGGGATACCCCGCGGGAAAATACAACGATACCGCCAGGTACGAACGCACCGACTCGATAATGCCTATCGTTGAACATAACGGAGAATATTGGTATCCGAGAGAAAAAGGGGTGCTGACAAATAGCGAACCTTCCGCAGGAAACAACGCATGGAAAAAGGCAGAAAACTTTGAGGTGATGTTTGTGAAAGTCCTGTTTGCCGCATTCGCTACTTTAGGAAGCTTTGTCGTTGTTGGCGACTATTTCATTTCGCAGTACGGAACCTTGTTGTACAACAGCAACGGAACGACTGCCAGGACACTAATCGACAGGAACAACTACGACTCACTAATTAATGGAAAGGTTCCATATACTTACTTCGACGGAGTAACGGATGATCCGGCAACGGGTCAGTACAGGTTTATTCCTGCTCTCATGATGGATGCCCTCAAGGGCAATATACTTATCGGGGGAAAGAATATAGGACTGCAGGGAGATGGTAGCGGATGGCTCGCAAGCGAAAATGTCCAATGGGATGCTGCAGGGCACATTACGTACAAAGGTCTGATAGCTACGCCTTACAAGGAGATTGAAAGCGAAGAGCAAAGTATCAGGAAGGGAGGATGCATCGCCTTCAGGACAGAAAAAGCAGCAACGGATGGATTCAGGCTGCCCGTCTCACTGGGGTACGATGGTTGTGAAATAGACATCATCAATTTGACTTCAGTCCAAAACTGCGATATCTCGGCAGCAAATGAATGTTTGTATTGCGGAAACCTTCCCGTTGTCACGATAAAACTGAGGCAACGGTTCTCGCGCTGCCGACTAAAAGCAGTAAAACTAAGTGAAAGCGACTACCATATAAGGTGGGTTGTTATGAACAAGTCAGATTTTGAACTGCTGCGTTATACCCCCACCGGCAACTATTATGCAAGGAGTAATTATATAACATGGACTGACACAGATTATATTGGGGATTTATAAATTAACAGAAATAAAAACAAAAAATTATGATTGCACAAGAAGGAAAAGATCTGGATATTTTCCAGAGCGTAAGCGACAACGACCAGTTAATTGGTTATTCGCCAACAGCACAGAAGTACGGGTTGATATCCGTAGGTAAAATAAACCAGACACAATGGTGCGGCTGCCGCTGGAGGAAAGATTCTCTGACAACGGTGGGAGAACCTTGCGGGTCACTGCCTAAGATCGAAAAGATGGCAGAACTGTTCGGTCTTGGAGGATATCTTGTACGCAACGACCACTCCAGACGTAAGCTGTCTCCTGTAACACATAATGAATTCGCTGATGGAGGTGCGGCAATTCTGGACGGCAGCATGGGACACTACCAGTGGGGAAGCGGATGTTCCATTTTCTATGCATTCTGGGAAGACGAAATCTACCTGTATGAGGCAGTTGACAACAAACCTATCCCCGGCCAGCTGAATTACCGCATACCAATCTTCAGCCGTTCCTGTGCGGGTTATGCAACTATTGACCGTACCAACCAAATATTGGTAAGCTACATCAACAATGCTGCACAGTACCGAGGCGGAAACAACGATGCTTCCCTCGACTCGCTGTTCAACTCCCAACTGGGCAAACCCGCTACGAATATCGCAGTACCGACAGCAGCAACCTATGCACGCAAAAACGGTACTCTGTGGTTTGCCAATGAGCGTGTGGTTTTCGCCATCACTGCCATCTTGAAGCGTATCTATTTCCACAACCGCAGCATACAGGCCGCATACAATGCGACGCTGACGGCTGACGGTCTGCACCAAGGCGGTACCGGTGAAGGTTGCGGAATGCCTTCAGACTGGAGCGGCGTCTGGCACTATTATCCATACATTCCGCTAAACGCAGGCGTGGAGCATGGTGACTTTGTCGGAACTTTCTCAGTGAACATCAACGACAATGGCACAACAAGGGCTATCAACGGCATTCCTTCGTTCTTAGGACTGAAGAATGACTATAAGTATCTTGGCTGCATCGAAGAGGACACTTTGCTGCTGTGCAACAGTAACAAATCGCAAAGCGTTTATATCGACAACAACATAGACGGCCACCTCTTCGATGTTTCAACCGTCAACGGAAAAATGTTTGTTGGAACAACACCGCCAGCAAATAACGCAGGCTGGCAGGGCATTAAAAAGATCAATTTGTCCAACCTCTGCAATTTTCCGCTTGAAGTTGGGACAACAGCATCAACAGGATATGGAGACAGCTATTACAATCCTGCAGCGACAGGCGGTTTTCGCGGTGCTTATCGTCTCGGCAATGCGCACTATGGCGGCGGTGCCGGCTCGGTGTGCCTCGATGGCGACCGTGGCCCCTCGGCGGCCCATGCGGACTGCGGCGTGTCCCTCTGTGAATTCAAGGAAGCATTCAGCACAGAGCCCTCGCTGGCTGCATAGGATGCAAGGATCTCCCAGGGCACAAAGGACACAGGGCGCGGTAGCGCCCCTCCGCTCCGTCAAGGAGCGGAGCGATTTTTAAAAAAATTAAAAAATACAAAATTCGCTCTTTGACTTATTGGTTTACAGTAGAAAAAAGTGTAACTTTGCAGTGCTTTTTAAGCAGGTAGAACCCTCACGCGCGGTTTTCGCGGTGCTTATCGTCTCGGCAATGCGAACAATGGCGACAATGCCGGCTCGGTGTACCTCAATGGCAACAATGACCCCTCGGCGGCCAATGCGAACTACGGCGTGTCCCTCAATAGATCTAACATCAAGAGGGTGAGCCTTCCCTAAAGGGAAAACATATCAAGGATGACGGCGAGGCTCGTAGGAGAAAGCCGAGTGCCATACCCGTCGGAACGATCTAACAGAGTTCCACCAGACCCCACATTCTATAATCACTCAAGACCCCGACTATGCGACGCATCAAGGACAGTCGGGAGAATGAGACGGAACAAAACGCAAGGGATGCTTTCGATAATTTTGCGGACGGCAAACACAAAAGAGCTGATATCCGCATGTACGAAGCAGACCTTGACGAGAATGTCCGTCTGGTACTCGCCGACATCATCAATGAGACCTTTGAGCCTCAGGGCTATAGAGAATCTCATATTTTTGACAAAAAGCACAGGAAGCTAGCAAAGGCTCCAATTCGCGACCATCACACAGAGGCCGCAGCCATGCTGCCGTATGAACAGGCTGTGTATGACTACATCTCCTGGAGAGCACCGGCAGTAAGGCCTGGATTGGGGACACACGCTTTCTTCCGGTTCGTCAGGAACGAATTATACCGATACCCCCAGAAGGATGTCGGCTATTACATCGCACTAGATATTCATCATTACTTCCCGATGATGGATCATAGTATCCTCAAACAGAAGATTGACAACAAATTCAAACGGGGAAAGTTGCGTACATTTATATATAAGGTAATAGACAGCTACATGCAGGGGGCTCCGCTAGGTATTAAGATAGCACAACTCTTCGGTATGCTCGACCTGGCTGATTTCGACAGAAAGGCAGAAAGATTCTTTGGTATCGCCGATGACCCAGAGCGGATGGCATACTGGACCAGCCACTACATCTGCGAGAAGATCCTGACCGCAAAGACACCGGAGGACGAGCAGCTGCTTGCAAAGGGCAGCATATTTCTTGCTGAACGCTTCAGGCGATTCGCCCAAGAGGGGCTCAAGCACTACTTCCGCTTCGTAGATAACTTTCTTGTTATGCACGAAGACAAGGCCTTCCTCCGTATTGTAAGGGACTTGATGATTATGCACTTGACACGAGACTACCTCTTCGTCCTTAATACCGACTATAACGTTAGGCCTACATGGATGGGCATCCGCATCTGCGGATATACATTCTACCATGAGCACGTCGAAGCAGCAAAGCGCAACAAACAAAGTCTCGCAAGAAGAATAAAGCGCTTGCAGAAGAAAGGCATCGATGAAGAACATATCCGTATTAAGGTGGCCAGTCAACTTGGATTTATCAAACATTCAGATTGTATAAACTTACTAAAATCTTTAGGTATGGAAAAATCATTAGGGAAAATCATCAAGAAAAGAAGAATCAAACCACCATTCCCAGGAATGAGCCCCGAACAGAAAATCCCCTTCACATCAATTGTTAACAAGTGTGAAAACGGGGGGGGGGATTTTTAAAATTCTCCTCGAGGACTATGTCATTCAGGACTCCAAAATTGAGAAAAACACCGTTACGGTAAACATTCCGGACTCTGACGGAATCAACCAAGAAGTAACAAAAACCATACCAGGCAAAGTCCTGGCATTCAAGTTCAAGAAAATCACCAAGACATTCGTCATGGGTGAGGAAGAAAGATATGTCTTTGAAAAGCAAAAAGACAAAGATGGCAATCCTACGGATGCAGACGCAGAATATTACACTTTCACGGGTAGTAAGATCATGATAGACCAAGCACTTAACGACTTTAGTCCTGATGACCTCCCGTGTCCTACTGTAATCCAGCAGTTTCAGGGCAAGGACGGTAAAACATACACCAAATTTACATAGCTATGGAGAAAATATCTGTCATTTACACCGAACCTCGTACTTTTGGAAAGTACGACGAAAGAAACATCATCGGCTACCTCAATGAGGAGCAAGTACCAGACTATCTGCCGGAAGGGGCAGAGGAACCTGTCACAGGCTACAAGTACACAGGAACAGAGAAAGACGGAGGCACCATCATGCCATGCGCTGATGCCACTTCTTATCCTGAGGTAACAAACGCCATCATACGGGCAGAATATTCGGAGAGCGACGAGATGGCTATTCATCGCCACTTCACCAATGATCCCGAGCAGTATGCCGAGGAATGGGAGAACTACAACGAATGCTGCGAACAGGCAAAACTTCTGGCAAAGAAATGGCTGGGCATGGAATAACCCTACGCCCCACAAGCTCAAACACACCTTCATCACACTGCCATGGCGCCCATCAGCGACGTGGCAGTGTATTTTTATGCTATACAATAAATACCTACTTTTGCAAAAAAATATAAGATCCAGAATATGATTGAACAGGTAAAAAACGTTATCGTAGGCATTGTAGTGGCAGTATTGGCATACCTCCAGCCCATCGAGGGGGAGCTTCGGTCGCTATTCCTGATATTCTTCCTCAATTTCGCGTTCGGATATCTCTCAGGGATGGTGGCAAACGGTGAAGACTTCAGCTTCAAGAAAGCATTCCGGTGCATAGGAGAGGCAGCAGTATTCTTCGTGCTTTGCGCGTCGATATACATGGTAGGGGAATTCAAAAACAACGAAGCCGGAGCATTACAATGCGTAAGCTTTATCACTTACGTCATCATATACTTCTACGCCACGAACGTCCTCAAGAACCTGAAAAAGACATTCAAAAAAGGAACGACACCATGGATGATCGTGGCATTCCTCTACTACGTACTACGCTTCAAGTTCATTGAACGTATTCCATTCCTTTCTGATTACATGAATCTAAAGAATAAAGAACATGAGAATGATGACAACTAGCAACCAGGGCAAGAACCTGATCAAGGAGGCTGAAGGCCTCAGGCTGGATGCCTACCTCTGCCCTGCAGGCATTCCCACCATCGGATGGGGGCATACAAAAGGCGTGAAGTTAGGACATCAGATCACAATACAGCAGGCCGAAGATATGCTAGTCGAGGATATCGCTCCCATCGAGCGGCTACTTAATGGTATGAAGATAAACTTCCGGCAGGAGCAGTTCGACGCACTGGTAAGCTGGATCTTCAATCTCGGAGAGGGGAAATTCAAGGGCTCCACGATGTATCAGCGTATTATCAGAAATGCCAGGGACGAAGATATTACCGACCAGATGGTCAAGTGGACATACTCTGCAGGCCGACCGCTTCCGGGACTTATAAAACGCCGTACGGCAGAGGCAAACCTCTTCATCGGCTATGAAAGATATAAAGTTCTTAACAACATAATCACAAAGGTATGAAAAAGAATGGTTATTGGATTGCTGTAGTAATAGCTGTATTCATATTGGCTGCAGGTACAAACTATGCCTTAAGGGCAGAATATGAGAAGGAAATCAAGAATCTGAAATGCGAGCTGGCAAATGCGCAGCGGTATGTCCCCATGGAGCGTGACACCATCCGAGACACAGTGACAGTCGCAACAAGCCCTGTCATAACTGCAGAAATGAAAGCACTCCGCAAGCAACACCTCCTCGACGAGCAGCTCATCAAAGACCTGCAGCTTCGAATGAAGCAACTGGATGCAGTACAGACCACATCCATAGAGACAAAGGACACTGTCAAGGCAGATTTCAATGACAGTACTAAAGTCTTTAGTCATGAGGACAACTGGAGCCATCTTGAATTCAGACCCTGTGACACCACCTTCTATTATAATATCAGGGACTCACTGGCGACTGCCGTATATCATGAATACAAGCACCGCTTCCTCTGGTGGAGGTGGGGCGTGAAAGGATACAAGGTGAAAGTTGTAAACTTCAACCCCCACTCCACCATTCGATACAACACCTATGTAAAGCCCGAGAAATAGCCCGGGCTTTATTATTTACACCTTATTATTAAATATATGCTGAAATATTTGGTAGTTTAAGGAATTATGTGTATATTTGCAGCAAAGATATACAATTATGGGTATTTTGGCAGGTCTTTACGCTTTGCTTGGCATAGGTGGAACGGCTTATCTTACCGGCTCAGGTATCGGGAGCATCTTTAGAAAAGAGGCTTCCAATGAAGAGTTCTGTGATATGTTCAGAAAAGAGCAGCAGCGTAGGGAGGAAAGCCGGATGAGATATAAGGAAATCCATCGGGGCAAACCAGCCATATAGGGTATTTTTAAGATACAGCGATGAGTGGTAACTTTGCATAAAAATGTAACGTTACCACTTTTTCGTTATGGCAAAAGACCAGATATACAGCAGCGTCATCCGTCTGAATACAGAGGATGCGCAGAACAAGATGGAAGACCTGAAGAAACGGGTTCAGGATCTCGTGGCGCTTCGCGACACCATCGACAAAAAGAAGGACTCCGGCTACTACAAGTCCGTAAGCAAGCAGATCAATGCCGCTAAGGCAGAGCTGAAGGTGTATGAAAACGAGGTGATGAAGACCATCCAGACGCTCGACAACCTCGGCAATGCTTCTGCTAAGGATATCCGTGATGCCCAGAAGTCCCTGCAGAAGATGATTGACGCGAAGCCTCAGGGTGCCGAGGAGATGGGGGATTTCGTGCGTCGCCTGCAGGAGGTGAAGCAGGAACTGCAGAGCATCGCCACCATGCGGGCCTTCGATGAAGTGAAGGCAGGCATTACCGGTACCGGCAAGAGCGCACAGCAACTGGGTGCTGAGATGCGCTTCCTTCGTGAGACGTCCGAGAACGTCGGCACGGCATCCGTCCAGCAGCTGGAGAAAGCACTGGAGGTCGCCCGCGAGCACCTGAAGGTTGCCGAGCAGGGCAGCAAGGCCTATGAACGATCTACTGAATACATCCGCAGTTTCACTGCACAACTGGAAAAGGTGAAGGAGGAACAAAGGAAGTCCAACACACTCATTGACCGTTATAACAAGGAACTGAAGGAGGCCGGAAAGGAAGAGAAGGTCGTGGCCGACGAAGCGACCCTCATCAAGAGGACGCTCGACAATATCAGCGGTGCCAGCATGCGCGATCTTGAATATTCCATCAAGGCCGTTAGCGAACAGATGAAGGATATGGATCGCAACTCCGACGGCTATAAGGAGGCAGAGAAGAAAGTCAGGAAATTGCGCACGGAGCTGGAGAGGACCAGGCATGAGGCAGGTGCTCAGCAGTCGGTATTCGGGAAGTTCATTACCTCCCTCAATACGAACTGGGGTGCCATCACACAGATACTCGGTGCTGTCACTGGTCTGACGATGACCATGCGCAAGGCCGTACAAGACTACGCCACCATGGAGGAAGAGATGGCCAATGTCCGTAAATACACAGGTCTGGCTGACGAAGGTGTAAAGGAACTCAATGATGACCTGAAGAAAATGAACACCCGCACGAGCCGGGAGGAACTGAACCAATTGGCAGGTAGTGCTGGAAGACTAGGCATCCAGGCAAAGGACAGCATTCTCGAATTCGTCGATGCTGCCGACAAAATCAAGGTTGCCCTCGGTGATGACCTTGGCGATGGTGCCGTTGACCAGATAGGTAAACTGGCTATGGCCTTCGGCGAGGATGAGAGGATGGGACTGCGTGGCGCCATGCTGGCGACCGGTTCCGCAGTCAACGAACTGGCTCAGAACTCCAGTGCAAAGGCTGGGTTCCTCGTTGACTATACGGCACGCGTGGCAGGCTTCGGCAAGCAGCTGGGTCTGACACAGGCACAGATAATGGGTTACGGTGCCGTGATGGATGAGAACCTGCTGCGTGATGAGATGGCAGCCACCGCTTTCGGCAATATGCTTACCAAGATGCAGACCGATACGGAGAAATTCGCCCGTATTGCCGGTCAGAGCGTCGAGGATTTCACAAAGCTTCTGAATGAGGATGCAAACCAGGCTATCCTCAATCTGGCCGACAGTCTGCGCAGTCAGGATCCGCAGACGATGATGAAGATGCTCGATGACATGGGGCTGGATGGTGCCCGTGCCGTCGGTGTGCTCTCCACCATGGCAGATAAGATTGACGATGTGCGCGAACGCCAGAGACTGGCTACAGAGGCTTACAAGCAAGGTAACAGCGTCATCAAGGAGTTCGGTGTTATGAACAATACCGTTCAGGCCAATCTGGACAAATGCAAGAAAAAGTTCCATGAGATGACGATACAGCTGGGTGAACAGCTGCTGCCGGTTGTCAAATACACCTGCACAGGATTCTCCCTCTTCGTGAAGGCACTGTCGACAACAACGAGCTTTATTATGGAAAACAAGGGTGCCATCATTGCCGGTGGTCTGGCAATTGCAGCCTATACCGCTTATGTCAATGCCGCTACGATAGCAACCAAGGCACATACCATAGCAACGAACATAGCCAAGGCAGCAACCGCCGCTTTCAACTTCGTGACGAAGATGAATCCCATCGGCCTGGTGATAGCAGCCTTGACCGCTGCAGTGGCTCTCTTCATCAAGTATCGTGACCGCATCGCTGGTGCAAGTGAAGCCACCTCGATGCTCAGACAGGCAGGTGCAAAACTGGCTGGTATCCTGGCACAAGTTGCAGGATGGTTCATAAACCTGGTTAAGTGGGCTGTTTCACTATATGACAAATTCTCATTCTTGCGGAAGATCATACAGCTGCTGGTGACGGCATTCACCACAGGCTTCACCACCATCACAATCGCCGTGAAATACCTGATTGACGAACTGGGTGCAGTAGCCACAGTGATAGAAGGTATATTCACGCTGGACTGGGGAAAAATCAAAGACGGCTTCAAACAAGGCTTCAAGGCCATCGCAGATGCCGCTGTCGCTCAGTTCAACAACGTGAAGCGTACAGTGAAGGAAACATTCTCTGCTCCACCTCCAGCCGGTTCCGGAGGGAATGCAGTGGCTGAAGGTGCAGCCATTGGTGCATCTGTCGGCAAGGCTGCAGCGGACAAACCCGTAGAGCAGACTCTGCCGGAGATTGTCGTTAAGCCTCAGAAAAAACAGGCGTATGTTTCGGATGCTGAACGTAAAAAGCAGCAGGCAGATGCAGAGAAGGCTGAGAATGAACGTCTGAAGAAACTCCGCGAGGCAGACAAAAAGGAGAAGGCCATTACTGATGCCAAGCTGGCTGACAACATCCTTAAATACCAGGCTGGCCTACAGACATACCGGGAATACGTTGCAGAACAGCAGCTCATTCAGGAAGAAGGGCTGAAAGCCCGCATGAACGTCTGGGATAAGGAGTCTGCAGAGTATGCCAAGTACCAGAAACAGCTGGCCGCCCTTCAGCTGAGCGGTGACAACGAACAGACCAAACTGAAGCTGAAAGATATCGAGCATAACCATGCCGTACTGAAACAGCAGCTGGAGCGTGACTTCTTTACGGAAGGAACGAAACTCTATCAGGATGTGGACGCATATAGGGAAGCATGCTTTGAGGAGGACATGGCATATCTGCAAGACCGTAAAGACCTCACCCGTAAAGGATCCTTGGAGGAGATGCAGCTGGAGTGGGAAATCAAGGATAAGGAGAATGCCCACAAGATAGAGAAGGAGCGCGAATACGCTGAGCGTCTGACGCAGTATCGGCAGGAAATGGGCAAGATGAACTACGACCAGCTGATGGACCTGGAGCTGAAGGGACTGGAGACGATGTACTCCATGCTTCATGCCCAAGGAAAAATGACGGAACAGGAATACCTGGACATCATTCAGAACATCAAGAATAAGTATGCAGGCCTTAAGGCTGAGCAGACTGCCAGCAACGATATCGAGCAGAAAGGTGCTTCTGCTCTCAATAAATCAAAGAAAGCTGCTGGTGTGAAAGATGTGGATGCCGGTGACAATGCTGCAACTGGCATATACAGCATTGCGTCTGCTATAGAAAACCAACAGAAAATAAACCAAGAACTGGAAAGGCTCTATCAGGAGAATGCCATTACCCATGAGCAATATGAGGAAGCCAAGAGACAGTCAAGTGCAGAGACTTTCCAAAAGCTCGCTGCGGGCGCCCAGGCGGCTTACTCTACCATCAGCAGCTTCATGTCTGCAGCCAGCAGCTATGCTCAGGCATGCAGTGACCTTGAGACAGCTAAGGTTACCAAAGACTATGACCGTCAGATAGCAGCTGCAGGTAAGAACGAGAAGAAGAAAGAGCAGCTGGAAAAACAGAAAGAAAAGGCTCTTGCAAAAATAAAGTCAGAAGCCAACGAGAAGGCAATGAAGATAGAAGTGGCCCAGGCTATTGCGAGTACCGCACTTGCAGCCTTGAACGCATACGCTTCTACTGCCAAGATACCAATCATCGGCCCTGCATTGGCTCCAGTAGCCGCAGGCATAGCTCTTGCTGCCGGAATGTTGCAGGTGGCCACCATTAAGAAACAGCATGAGGCACAGGCTGCAGGATATTACGAAGGAGGTTTTACGAAGGGCAAACGCTATAAGAAGGAAGCCGGTGTCGTTCATGAAGGCGAGTTCGTTGCCAACCATCAGGCTGTCAACAATCCGAACGTGCTGCCGATGCTCCAGTTCCTCGACCAGGCACAGCGGAATAATACTGTCGGCAGCCTAACCGCCGAGGACGTCAGCCGTGTCGCCGGAGGTGCAGGTTCTGCCGTGGTGGCTCCTGTCGTTAATATTCAGACCGACAACACAGAGCTTCGTGACGCTCTAGACCGCAATAGTGATGTTATGGATCGTATGGATGAGCGACTGTCGCATGATATCCATGCCTACGTCACCATAGCAGGACCTGACGGCGTAAGAAAGGGACTTGATGATTACGACAAACTGATGAAAAACAAATAAGTAATATGGTACAGCTATATCTGAAGCACACATCAGGAACAGATACTGGCTGGCATGAAGTTATCGTGCAGGCCAATCAAAAGATTAAGCTCACTTCCGAGAATCCTTATATCACGGAATCGGAACAGTACACACTGGATGTCAGTATCCCCATGGATGTGCTGCAGAACCGTCTGTTCTTCCAGAACATGCAGCGCATGAACGTCCGCAAACGCAAGGAACTGCTGGACTGTCGTCTAGAGGTTAACGGAAAGAAAGTCATCTTCGGTACCGCCAAACTGCGTTCCGTTACAGAGGATACCGTGAAAGTTCAGCTCGTGGCAGGACGTTCAGAAATCAATCTGAAGTCCGAGGAACAGCAGCTATACATCGACGAAATGGAGTTGGGCAGAATAATACCAGATAGCGAGGGATATCAAGAATATGATATACATGGAAGGCCACACACTTACTATAGACGTATCGCGCTGTTTGTGGATTACAAAGGAGAAATATCACATCCGACAATTTTACGTAGGACAAATCTTGCCTCTGAAGAAGACACAGACCACGACGAGACACCTCACAACTATTGGAAAAGATGGCCGTTCACAATACACCCTACGTGGGATACGACGAAATCAGAGCCGCGAAATTTCTTCTCTGTAGGAAACAGTGACCCTGACTTTCATTCAGGATTGGCTATCCAGCCTAATCTGGTCTATGTCCTGAACGCAGTGTTCTCCAAAATGGGTTATGAGATAGTGGCCAACTGCCTTTGGAGTAACCCTTGGCTTTTCTTGCATATCGCATCAGCATTTCCCAATGCACATATTGCAAAGGCACTCCCTCACTGGACGGTAAAAGAGTTCCTCCAGCAAATAGAACAGCTGTTCTGCTGTACCTTCTTCGTAGACCAAGAAAAACGCACCGTGGAGATTCTCTTCAAGAAAAGCTATTTCCATAACCATGAAAGAACGGAGATAGCACCTCTTGAGGAGTATTCAGCAGAAATGTCGGAAGAAAGTGAGGCAGATATATTTTCTGGAAACATCGAATATGACAAGGGAAACTCCCCTGATGGGAAATCATGTCTGAGTGAGGACATCAGAGATGTAATAGCAAGGAAAGAATATGAATCAACGGAAGAGATGGCGCAGGATTTCGCAATAATGGAAAACAGCGAAAAGGTTAAATATATCTATACCTGTTCAGTCGGAGGCGACTGGTATTGCCGTAACGGAGTCTTAGCCAGAGTGGACTGGTTCAAGCCCCTTTTCCGCGCAGAAGGTGATAAGAAGATAGAACTGAAAATCTGCCCAGCTGCAATTATGGACTCAGAAAAAGCTAACGAATGGAACGAAGGTCCCCAGAGGATGATAGTAATGGAAAATCCTAACGAATCAAAGGCAGACTATTGGTGCTATGATGCAAAAAGGATTCGTTATTTTGGTACTGCGTTAGGATCGGACGAAGTTGTCCCGGAAGGAAGTGCACAGGCAATCATTGAAAGTGGGGAGGCAACAAACACGCAAAACCCAGACCGCATGGAATTGTTTTTCAATGATGAGATAAGCAGACCAGGACAGGGGAAAGGAGATGCCTATCTGGAGCCTTTTACCGACGGAACCATTCAGGAAGGTCATAGATGGTGGTCTTTGTCATTCTATGATGAAGGCAATAGTACATTGTATTTGGGGCAGCACCATTTCGGAAAACGGCTCTATAACTCAGATGTCAAGTTCTGCTTCAAGTTCATGTCGGATAATATTCCCAATACTCGTTCAATATTCATTGCAAACAGCAAGAAATACATCTGCGAGAAAATTGAGACCGATATCGACGACGAGGGCATCAACAAGCTCATGACAGGATATTTCTTCGAGCTGGAGTCATAGCGCACCTTCGAAATTTTTCACTTCATCGGGTACTGCCTTTCCCCTTTTGAGGTATTTATTGGTGACGGCAATGTCTGAGTGGCCAGCCTGATCACGGGCCACCACCACGCCCTCAGCATTCGCCAGATCCCGAATACCCGAGTCCTTCAGACTGTAGAACTGGTAACTCTCAGGCCAACGAAGTTCTTTGCGCAACTTCTTCCATTCGTAGCGGAAACTGTTAAGATAGAGAAGAGAAGGACCAGGTTTCAGACCATCACCAAAAAGATAGTAATGGGATGGAGCACTGAATACTTGAAGCTCCATCATGAAGCGCAGAAGCTTCGTATTCAAAGCGACACGTCTCTCTTTGCGGTTTTTAGAGATTTCTGCAGGAACAGTTATTTCCCTATCCCTGACTGAAATGTCACCGATACGAATATGCCGGAGCTCGTCAGGTCTGATGAAAGTGTAGTATTCCATCATGCAGGCCAAAAGGAAATACCTGTTATGCTTATAAAGGTATTCACGCATGCGCACGAGAGCAGACGACGGAAGCGCATCACGAAGTTTTTCCTTCTCGCGAAGCATATGGATGTCCTCGACAGGATTTTTTTCGATGTAGTGACGCTCTACAAGCCAGCTGGAGAATGTGGAAAGCCACGTGCGATAGTTGTTGCGTGTTTTTGCACTGACATCTTTGTCAAGAATAAGATAGTCCAAGAAATCCAGAATAAAAGTTTTGTCAAATTGATAGACGAACCTGATACGTACATGACACTCCTGGATATAAGTTTCCAAAGAACCCAGACGAGAGAGGTAGTCATAGGCTGTCTTATGCCGCATCGCACCTTTTGTCACCATCGCTTCAATATACTGGCGATAACCTACTATCACCTCGCTGAGTTCCGTCATGTGCCTGGTACTGACATCCCTCACCCAGGGATTCCAGCCCTGTATAAGTCGCTGTGTGATGTTCATGATGAGCATGGTTGCCATGATATGGCGCTCACTATGTTTTTTCTGCCTGTCCAGCATGTACTTCTTTCGCTTCATCCTGTCGCTGACTGGATCATAGGCAAAGAAGTCCACGTACCAACTCTTACCAGTATGAAGTCTTGGCAAAGTGAAACCGACAAGGGCCGTGCTTGAAAATCCTTCAGGTATGGGCATTTTTTTTGTTGGGGATAGTCCAGAGGATTCCCCAACAGGTTCATTATTGTCCGAGTTTTGTCCGAGTTGTAATCGGCCTGAGACGAAAAAAGCCCCGTCTGCAGGGGCTTTATCATCAAATTTAGTTGCGGAGGCAGGATTCGAACATGCGACCTCCAGGTTATGAGCCTGGCGAGCTACCAACTGCTCCACTCCGCGATGTTAATATTACATCTGTTTTTCAAATGCGGGTGCAAAGGTACTATTATTTTTTGAATCCTGCAAATATTTTGCAAGAAAATCACTTTTTTTTGGTATTTTACCACTTTTGCTGCCTAAAAATTTGGCTATATCGGAAGTATTTCCTAATTTTGCACAATGTTAGCAACATGTGCAATCTATTCATAAATTGTAAATCATCAAATTGTAAATTACAAAGATGTCCATATCGAAAACAAGACAAAAACTAGTAGATGTAGCCCGACAACTGTTTGCTAAGAACGGTTTAGAGAACACCACGATGAATGACATTGCGCAGGCATCGGACAAGGGGCGTCGTACTCTTTATACCTATTTCAAATCCAAGGAAGACATTTACTATGCTGTCATCGAGTCGGAGTTGGAGCGACTGAGCGACCAATTGGACGAGATTGCCGCCAAGCGCATACCGCCTCAGGAGAAAATCATCGAGCTCATCTACCTGCACCTGAGTATGATTCGTGAGACGGTGGTACGCAATGGAAACCTGCGTGCCGAGTTCTTCCGCAACATCTGGATGGTGGAGAAGGTACGCAAGAACTTCGATGATGCCGAGATAGAACTGTTCCGTAAAGTGTTCCGCGAAGGCAAGGAGGACGGTGAGTTCGATATTGACAATGTCGATTTGGTGGCTGACATCACGCACTATTGTATCAAAGGCCTGGAGGTACCCTACATCTACGGACGTATTGCCCATGGCATGACCGCCGAGGCTACCAAACCCCAGGTGGCAAAAATCGTTTACAGTGCCTTAGGAAAAGTAAAACGCTAAGTATATACACATTATTAATAAATAAAAGAAAGAAAAAATTATGGGATTATTACAAGGAAAGACAGCACTGATTACGGGTGCTGCACGTGGTATTGGCAAGGCTATTGCCCTGAAGTTTGCTGCTGAAGGTGCCAACATTGCCTTTACTGATTTGGAAGTCAACGAAGAAACCGAACGCGAGATTGCAGCCCTGGGCGTCAAGGCTAAGAGCTATGCTTCCAATGCCGCTGATTTTGCTCAGACCGAGGAGGTTGTCAATGCCGTTAAGGCCGAGTTTGGCTCCATCGATATTCTGGTGAATAACGCCGGTATCACCAAGGACGGTCTGATGCTCCGCATGACCGAGCAACAGTGGGACGCTGTCATTGCCGTCAACCTGAAGTCGGCCTTTAACTTTATTCATGCCTGTATTCCCGTCATGATGCGTCAGCGTAGCGGTAGCATCATCAACATGGCTTCTGTCGTTGGTGTTCACGGCAATGCCGGTCAGGCCAACTATGCAGCTTCTAAGGCTGGTCTTATCGCCTTGGCAAAGAGTATTGCTCAGGAGATGGGCCCCAAGGGTATCCGTGCCAATGCTATTGCCCCCGGATTCATTGAGACTGCCATGACTGCTCAGTTGCCCGATGAGGTGCGCGAACAATGGAAGCAGAAGATTCCCCTCCGCCGTGGCGGTCAGGTGGAAGATATTGCCAACGTGGCCACCTTCCTTGCCAGCGACCTCTCCAGCTATGTCTCTGGACAGGTTATCCAGGTCGATGGCGGCATGAATATGTAAGATGTCTGATGTAAGATGTCTGATGTAAGAAGTAAGATGTAAGAGGTATGGAGGTCGTTTACGAGGACAACCATATTATCATAGTCAATAAGAAGAGCGGGGAGATCGTCCAGGGCGACAAGACGGGCGATGTCCCCCTTTCTGATACGGTAAAGGCGTATATCAAGGAGCGTTACCAGAAACCTGGAGAAGTCTTCTTGGGAGTAGTCCACCGACTGGATCGTCCAGTCAGCGGACTGGTTGTCTTTGCCCGTACTTCCAAGGCCCTGACACGTCTCAACAAGATGTTTGCCGAAGGACAAGTCCACAAAACCTACTGGGCTATAGTGGAAATGAGAAATGAATCACATTCAACATTCAACATTCAACATTCGGCATTCAACGAATTGACGCATTGGCTGGTGCGGAACGAGAAACAGAACAAGTCGTACGCCTACGACCATGAGGTACCCCATTCCAAGAAAGCCATATTGCGTTACAGGCCTATCGCTCAGTCCGACCGCTACACACTTTTGGAAGTCAACCTGCTGACCGGACGTCATCATCAGATACGGTGTCAGCTTGCAGCTTTGGGAATGCCCATCAAGGGTGACCTAAAGTATGGCGCCAAGCGTAGCAATCCTGACGGCAGCATCTCTCTGCTGTCTCATCGTGTAGAATTTATCCACCCTGTTTCTAAAGAAAAAATCGTCCTTGAATCACCCTTACCAGAAGATAATCTGTGGCAAACACTAAAAAAGTTGGTAAAATAGTTTCGTATTTGCGAAATTTCACTTACTTTTGCAGCAGACTTTGCAAGGTTTGATTTATGAAAAAGGCATTTTGGTGGATACTGGGCATCCTGTTAAGCCCTATTCTACTATTCGTCATACTACTCATCCTGCTCTATCTGCCTCCCGTTCAGAACTGGGCGGTAGATAAAGTGGCTTCTATGGCTTCAGAGAGCACAGGCATGGAAATTACCATCGGCCATGTCAACCTTTCTTTCCCGCTTGACCTTGCCGTTGACCACGTCCAAGTTCTCACTCCTTCCTCCTCCCCTCTTGCACGTATTGAGCGTGCTATTGTTGACGTCCAGCTGTTACCTCTGTTTGGCGGTAAAGTGGTTGTCAACGAACTGGAAATTCTCAATACGCAGTTAGATACTGACGACATGGTAGAGGCGGCACACGTCAAGGGAGGGTTCAATCGTCTCTTCGTCGCCAGCAAGGGCATCGACTTGTCACAGGAGACTGTTGAACTGAACGGTACCATGTTAGAAAATGCCCAGTTGGATATCCAACTCAACGACTCAGTACCTGAAGACACTACGACCTCTGAGAACCACTGGAAGATTCATATCGACCAAGCCACCGTCCGACAGTCAGACATCACCCTCCACATGCCGGGCGACAGTATGCACATCAGCACGCACATGGGTGAGTTGTCTGCCCGGGAGGCGATGATAAATCTGGAGTCACAGACCTACACCGTAGCAAGTGTTGACTGGATTCACGGTGCTTTGAAATATGACGTTCCCACCATGCTTGATAGCACTGCGGCCAACGGTTCAGTACCTACAGTGGTCAATGGTTCTGCCATCGACTTCTCCCACCTCGACTTCACCGATATTCATGTCGGCATCGATTCCATTTTCTTCCACGACCCCACCCTACGTCTTCAACTGCGTACCGTTGCATTGAAAGAGAGGAGCGGACTGCAGATTACAGACTTGACAGGTCCCGTTGTCATGGAGAATGGCAGCCTGCGTCTGCCACACTTCCGTCTGAAAACCCCTGATGGCGACATTTCCGTAGATATGGATATGCCGCTATCACTCACCGACTCTATTGACCCTGGAAAGATGCGCTTGCGCCTCCAGGCTCAGTTAGGGCGTCAAACGCTGCTACCCTTCCTGGGAGACCTACCACAGGATGTACGCCGACAATGGCCCGACAAGCCGCTGATGGTCAGCGGTCTGTTGCGTGGCAACCTTCAGCGCATGGAGATGCAGGACGTCAGCATCGAGATGCCAGGGGCACTTCGTGCCACAGCGACAGGCTTTGCTGCCAACCTCAACGATCCGCAGCACCTTGCTGCCGACCTGCAGTTCAAGACACAGACTGGCAACCTGCAATTCCTCATGGCAATGCTACCCCGCGATATGCGACAGAACTATCGGTTGCCACCGCTCACAGCTCAGGGACATGTGACAGCTCATGGCGAACAATACACAGCAGACATTACAGCACGCGAAGGGACAGGCATCATCAAGGCTAAGGGTGCCTTCCATGCCGGCATCATGCGCTATAATGCCGACCTTTCCATCCACGACCTGAATGTCCACCACTTCATGCCCCGCGACTCTATCTATACGGTTTCTGCCGACATCAAGACAGAAGGACAGGGCACTGACTTTCTGTCACCCAAAACCACTCTGCAGGCTGATGCGAAAATTCACCAGTTGCACTATGGTCATTGGCATCTCGACAACATCATGGCTCAGGCGACCATCAAGGACGGACATGCGGTAGCAGACATCAGCAGCCAGAATGATCTCATTAACGGCAACATCAACTTCGATGCACTGATGAATACCAAGAAGCTGAACGCCACGGTGACTGCCGATGTCAACAGAATAGACTTCTTCAAGATGTACCTCTCCGAAAAGCCTTTGGCATTAGGACTCTGCGGTCATGTCGATGTTACTTCCGATTTCAAGTTGTCACACTTTGTCAGCGGCCTCATCAGCGACATCACCATCAGCGACTCTGCCAGGACTTATCGCGAGGAGTTCGTCGGGCTACATATCAAGACAGATGCCGACACCGTTCTGGCGCGTGTGCAAAGCGGCGACTTCATTGTCAAGCTCGATGCCAGCGGCAACTACGAAGAGGTGCTCAAGCAACTGACAGTGTTAGGCGATTCAGCGATGGCACAAATAGAAAAGAAGACCATTGACCAGCCAGCACTGCGCCGACTGCTGCCTACCATGAAACTCCATGTAGAGAGCAAGCAGGAGAACCCTGTAGTGACATTGTTGAAGGCCAGCCAGGACATGCACTTCAAGGAATTGCTGTTTGATGTCGCCACCTCTGTCGAAAAAGGAGTCAACGGCAACGGATATGTTCATGCCTTGTCTTTCGGCGACACTCGTCTGGACACCATCATTTTCCGACTGACGCAGCGCAAGGAACGGCTTTCCTTTGGTGGACAGATACGCAACAACAAGCGCAATCCGCAGTTTGTTTTCAACGCCCTCTTCGATGGTATCCTGCAAGAGCGTGGCGCAACTTTCGGTGCTCGTGTCTTTGATGCCGACAACAAGTTAGGACTTCGTTTAGGCATGCAGGCAGAGATGGTTGACAGCGGGCTTCAGCTGCACCTCATACCTGAGCGGCCAACTATAGGCTACAAAGAGTTCACGCTCAACAAGGACAATTACGTCTTCATGGCAAGAAACGGACGTGTGAAGGCAAAGATAGACCTGATAGCCGATGACGGAACAGGTGCTAAAATCTATTCCAACGAGCATGACGCCACCGATTTGCAGGACATCACCCTCAGTCTCAACCGTATCAACCTCGATGAGATCACCGCTGTCATTCCCTATGCCCCACGCATGTCGGGTATTATGAACGGCGACTACCATGTCGTTCAGCATACCAACGGTCACCTCTCTATGGTCAGCGACATGTCAGTACAGAACATGACATACGAGCGCAGTCCCATCGGTAACATCAGTACCGAGATGGTCTATCTCCAAAAGGAAGATGACACCCATGCCGTCGAGGCACGCCTCATGAAGGATGACGAGGAGATTGCTATTCTTCGCGGCGATTATATCAACACAGGAGAAGGTTCGTTGGATGCTACGATGAAACTCAACCATTTCCCTTTGTCCATCGTCAACGGCTTCATTGCTGACCAGATATTCGGACTACAAGGTTTCGGTGATGGCGAGATGTCAGTAAAGGGGTCCGTTTCGCGCCCTGTCGTCAATGGCGAGATCATGCTCTCCTCGTCGTATGTCGAGAGCGTTCCCTATGGTGTCACGCTGCGTTTCGACGATGACCCCGTACGCATTGTCAACTCCAACCTGTTGCTTGAGAACTTCACCATCTATGCCCACAACCAGAACCCGCTGAACATTCAGGGAAATGTCAATTTCAGCAACCTCGACAAGGTGATGGTTGATGTCCGTATGCGTGCCAAGAACTTCCAGATTATCGGCACCAAGGAGCATGCCAAGAGCGTTGCCTATGGCAAGGCCTTTGTCGATGTCTATGCCATGATGAATGGTCCGTTAGACAATCTCAACATGAGAGGACGACTGAACGTGTTAGGCTCTACAGACATGGGGTATATCCTACGTGATTCTCCGCTGACCACCGATAATCAACTGGACAATCTGGTTAAGTTCACGGACTTTGCCGATACCACAAGAACCGTTGTGGAGCGTCCGTCTCTCAATGGTTTCCGCATGGACATGACGATGGACATCTCCAAGGGTGCCCATATCATGGCCTACCTCAATGCCGACCACTCCAACTACATCGACTTGTTGGGTGGCGGAACGCTACGCATGCAGTACAATCCTGCCGACAACTTGCGGCTGACGGGTCGCTATACGTTGTCGAACGGTGAAATGAAGTACGCCATGCCCATTATCCCACTGAAGACTTTCACCATTCAGGACGGTTCGTATGTAGAGTTTACCGGCGACCCCATGAACCCCACTCTGAACATCACTGCCACAGAACGCACCAAGGCCACAGTAACGGGCAGCAACGGCGTAGGACGCAGTGTAGTCTTCGACTGTGGTGTTAAGATTACCAAGACGCTTAGCGACATGGGACTTGTGTTCACCCTCGATGCACCGGAAGACATGCAGCTGCATAGCGAGTTGCAGTCGATGGGTGTAGAACAGCGTGGTAAACTGGCAGTCTCCATGCTCACCACGGGCATGTATCTGGCAGACGGCAATACCAAGGCGTTCTCCATGAACTCAGCACTCAGCTCATTCCTCAGCTCAGAAATCAACAATCTCACGGGTAATGCCCTGCGCACCCTCGACCTCTCCTTCGACATGGACAACACTACCGATGCCGCCGGACAGTCGCATACCAACTACTCGTTCAAGTTTGCCAAGCGTTTCCTCAACAACCGTCTGAAGGTTGCCATCGGTGGCATGGTGACCTCCGGTGCTGAGATGCCGGGAGGCCGCAACAAGTCGTTCTTCGACAACGTCTCCATGGAGTACCGCATAGACGATACCGCCAACAAATACCTCAACCTCTTCTTCGAGAACAACAGCTACGACTGGCTCGACGGCTATACACAGAAGTATGGTGGCGGTTTCATCTGGCGCCGCTCGCTGCAGAAGTTCACCGACATCTTCCGCTTCAGCGACAAGAAACTGATGCCGCAGCGTCCCCCAAAAACGAATGCCCATGAAACGAAATAACCTTATCATATATTTAGCAGCATTGCTGATGCTCACCTCCTGCTCCATGACCAAGGACATTCCCGAGGACGAGCAGCTCTTCACGGGTTTGAAGACCATCGTCTATCAGGATGCCAAGCCTTCCGACAACCTCATTTCCACACAGGAAGAAGTAGAGGCAGCCTTGGCTACGGCACCCAACGGTTCGCTGTTTGGCAGCAGCTACTACCGTCTGCCATTCTCGTGGGGCGTCACGGTATGGAACAAATACTCCACCAAGCAGACTGGGTTTGCCCGCTGGATGACGAAGACCTTCGGCAAACAGCCCGTTCTCATGTCATGGGTGAATCCTGAGTTGCGTGCCAGTGTAGCACAGACAGTCCTGCGCAACCATGGCTACTTCAACGGGCGTGTCACCTACGAGACCATCACGCAGAAGAATCCCAAGAAAGCCAAGATACAATATACCGTTATTCCGGGACCACTCTATACCATCGACAGCATCAGCTATATGGGCTACCCCGCCGAGGCCGACAGTATGATACATGCAACCTTGGACGATGCCGCTATCCACAAGGGCGCCCCCTTTGTGGTTTCCAACCTTGAGACGGAACGCCAGCGCATCAACACCCTGCTGCGCAACAACGGCTATTACTACTATCGGCCCGACTACGCCTCTTATCTGGCAGACACGCTTCTCGTTGACGGCAAGGCACAGCTGCGTTTCCAACTGGCAAAGGGCATTCCCGAGGCAGCCACTCACAAGTGGTACATCGGGCGCATCAGCATCAACATGCGCAAGTCGTTCATGGAACAGCCCACCGACTCCTTCGTGGGCCGTTTCCTCACCATCCGCTATGCCGGCAAGAAACCTCCCATCCGGCCGCGTGTCCTGCTTGCTGACATGAAGATGCGTCCACGCAAGGAGTACAGCTATAGCGACTACTTAGAGACCAGCAGCAAGATCAATGCCATGGGGCTCTTCTCTATGACGGAATTCAAGTTCGACTCCATCGCCCATAGCGACACGCTGAATCTTACCCTGAACTGTACTTTCGACAAACCATGGGACTTCTACATCGAGACCAATGTCAATGCCCGCACCATCGGACGTGTCGGTCCGGAGCTGAAGATGGGTGTCACCCGCCGCAATGCTTTCCGAGGAGCCGAGAAGATTGACGTCAACATCCACGGTTCCTACGAGTGGGCTACCAGCAGCGGCTCCAGTATGAACAACTACGAATACGGTGCCGATGCCTCTGTGGAGTTTCCGCGCATCATCGCTCCCTTCGTTTCCAACAAGTTCTTCCGCCGCGACAAGAAAACTGGACGCTTCCGTCGCCGCAGCATGTTCTACTCAACACCCACGACTCTTGCCAAGGCTGCTACGAACATCATCTACCGTCCGGGCTACTACAAGATGCACGTGGTGTCTGGCGAATGGACCTACCGCTGGCAGACCTCTGAGTGCAGCCGTCATGAGTTCTCACCACTTACCTTGAAGTACCAGTTTATGAACAGCCATACTGCCGACTTCGACTCGGTGATGAACGTCAATCCTTATCTGTGGGCAACCATGCAGGACTATTTCATCCCCGAAATGCGCTACACCTATACCTACACCAGTCCCTCGCGTCTGCTCAATCCCATTCGTTGGGAGACGACACTTGCCGAGTCAGGCAATGTAGTAGCCCTCTATGACCTTGCCACAGGCAAGTCGTGGAACCAGAAGAACAAGACGATGTTCAAGAATCCTTATTCACAGTTCCTCAAACTCGAAACCGACTTCACCAAAACCTGGACGCTGGACCGACATGCTCGTCTCATCGGTCATGTCAATGCCGGTGTCATCTACGCCTACGGCAACAGCGACTGGATTCCCAACAGCGAACTTTTCTATGTTGGTGGTGCCAACAGCATCCGAGCCTTCTCAGTACGACAGATTGGTCCGGGCAGCTTTAGAGGACTCAGCAGCAAGGCGTATTCATACCTGGTGCAGAACGGCGACATGAAACTCGTCATGAACCTGGAGTACCGCCACCAGCTCTTTGGCAATCTGCATGGTGCCGTCTTCCTCGATGCCGGTAACGTCTGGAACCTCGAAAGCAAGGAAAGAGAAAATACGAAATATACGCAACTGGCCAATCAAGGAAAGTTCCACTTGAAAAACCTATTCAACGAGATAGCCCTCGGCACGGGTATCGGCCTGCGCTACGACCTCGACTTCCTTATCATCCGCCTCGACTGGGGCTTGGGTCTCCATGTGCCTTACGATACCGACAAGTCAGGCTACTTCAATGCCTCTACCTTCAAGCGTCACCAGACACTTCACTTTGCCATCGGATACCCATTCTAATAGCACTTCCGTTCAACAAGAAAATAAAAAATTGCTTTTTTATTTTGTATTGTTCTCACTTATTTGTACCTTTGCAGGTATGAATGAAGCAAAATGGCACGAGAATGTAATACTGGCCGATGCTGACTACATCGACAAGGTAGCATTTAACCTGACGGTAAACTTTGAACGGATGCTGAACAGACGGATTCCCAAGGCTGACATGGCACGATGGGCAGACTGCGTAGCACTGGACGGAGGACTACGCGAAGGTGACAACGTGACACAGGTGCTGCTCATTCACTCGAAGGAGAAACTGCAGATGGACAACTTCGAGCCATCGGACTTTGCCAGTGAACTGACAAACAAGGCGTTCAAGGACCATCTGGGAGAATTTATCTTCGATGCTTACCGCACGGAAGAGGACTTGGTAGCACATGGCGACTTCTTCATAGACGCTCTGAGACTGATAGCGGAGCAAAAGGAAGTGAAGCGTATCATGGTGATTCCTAATGCGGAGGACGAATATATATATAATAAGGTACGTAATACGCTGAAGTCGGTAGATGACGAGAAACGCATCACGCTCTTTGCCATGCAGCCCCTGGCGGGCGGGAACTTCAGACAGGAGATTCTGGGTTACTCGGTCATGGCAGCCCTGGGCATCAAGGGCGAGGAGATAGGAAAATGCCGATAAATGGCAAAATATCCAAATAGCAAAATAAATTGTAAATAGTAAATAGTCAAATTGTAAATTACCAAGATGAGTAGAGTACTGATGATTGGAGCCGGTGGCGTGGCCACCGTAGCAGCGTTCAAGATAGCACAAAACGCTGACGTATTTACAGAGTTCATGATAGCTAGTCGCAGAAAGGCCAAGTGCGACAAGATAGTGGAGGATATCCACAAGGCAGGCTACGACTTGGACATCAAGACAGCCCAGGTGGATGCCGACGATGTAGAGCAGCTGAAGGCACTGTTTAACGACTACAAACCGGAGCTGGTCATCAACCTTGCCCTACCCTATCAGGACCTGACCATCATGGAGGCTTGTCTGGCTTGCGGATGCAGTTACCTCGATACTGCCAACTACGAGCCGAAGGACGAGGCCCACTTTGAATACTCCTGGCAGTGGGCTTACCGCGAACGTTTCGAAAAGGCAGGACTGACAGCCATCCTCGGCTGCGGCTTCGACCCGGGTGTGACGTCTATCTATACAGCATACGCTGCCAAGCACCACTTCGACGCCATCGAGTATCTGGACATCGTCGATTGTAATGCAGGCGACCACCACAAGGCTTTCGCCACGAACTTCAATCCGGAGATCAACATCCGCGAGATTACACAGAAAGGTCTCTACTGGGAGAACGGCAAATGGGTAGAGACGGAGCCACTGGAGATTCACAAGGACCTGACCTACCCCAACATCGGACCACGCGACAGTTATCTGTTGCATCATGAGGAGATAGAGTCGCTGGTCATCAACTACCCCACTATCAAGCGTGCCCGCTTCTGGATGACCTTCGGACAGCAGTATCTGAAACACCTGGAGGTGATTCAGAACATTGGCATGAGCCGCATCGACGAGGTGGAGTACGAGGCTCCGTTAGCCGATGGTTCGGGCAAGACCGTCAAGGTGAAGATCGTTCCCCTGCAGTTCCTCAAGGCCGTGCTGCCTAACCCGCAGGATTTGGGCGAGAACTACGAGGGCGAGACCAGCATCGGCTGCCGCATTCGTGGTATCGGCAAGGACGGCAAGGAGCATACCTATTACGTTTATAACAACTGCTCGCACCGTGCTGCCTACGAGGAGACAGGCATGCAGGGCGTCTCATACACCACGGGCGTTCCCGCCATGATTGGTGCCATGATGTTCTGCAAGGGACTGTGGAAGAAGCCCGGCGTCCATAACGTCGAAGAGTTCGACCCCGATCCCTTCATGGAACAGCTGAACAAGCAGGGACTGCCCTGGCACGAGATCCACGACGGCGACCTGGAGCTGTAAAACAGAGAAATGACTCCATAAATAGCAAATTGTCAAGGCTGCGATTAAGCGAGAGCAATGGTGCTTGCACCGATTGCCGAGCGTGAGCAGGCTCGATGTGAAACATCAAATCGTATATTAAGAATATGGCAAAGAAAGAAGAAACAGAACAGCTGTCTCCGCAACAGGAGAAAATGAAAGCCCTGATGGCTGCCATGCAGAAGATTGAAAAGGACTTCGGCAAGGGCAGCATTATGAAACTGGGCGAAGAGAAAATAGAGAATGTGGAGGTCATTCCCACGGGTAGTATCGGACTGAATGCTGCACTGGGTGTTGGCGGTTATCCCAAGGGACGTATCATCGAGATTTACGGTCCTGAGTCGAGTGGTAAGACAACACTGGCCATCCATGCCATTGCCGAGGCTCAGAAGGCTGGCGGCATTGCTGCCTTCATCGATGCAGAGCACGCCTTCGACCGCTTCTATGCACAGAAGTTAGGCGTGGATGTTGACAACCTGTATATCTCGCAGCCCGACAATGGTGAGCAGGCACTGGAGATTGCCGACCAGCTCATCCGCTCGAGTGCCATCGACATCTTGGTGGTTGACTCCGTGGCTGCCCTGACACCCAAGAAGGAAATTGAGGGCGACATGGGCGACTCGGCAGTGGGTCTGCACGCCCGACTGATGTCACAAGCCCTGCGCAAGCTGACCGGTACCATTTCCAAGACCAACACGACGTGCATCTTCATCAACCAGCTGCGCGAGAAAATTGGCGTCATGTTCGGCAATCCTGAGACTACGACAGGCGGTAACGCCCTGAAGTTCTATGCTTCGGTACGTCTGGACATTCGCAAGTCATCGCCCATCAAGGACGGCGACAACGTCATCGGCAATCTGGTGAGAGTGAAGGTTGTCAAGAACAAGGTGGCTCCTCCCTTCCGCAAGGCAGAGTTTGAGATTCTCTTCGGCGAGGGCATCTCGAAGATTGGCGAGATTATCGACCTGGCTGTAGAGTACGACATCATCAAGAAGAGCGGCTCGTGGTTCTCGTACGGAGACTCCAAGCTGGCTCAAGGCCGTGATGCCACCAAGCAGCTGCTGAAGGACAACCCTGAGTTGTGCGAAGAGCTGGAAGGAAAAATCATGCAAGCTATCAAGGACAAAGAATAGTCACTGGATAGGTGTTCCTGTCGTAAAGTCGCCATCAGTCTCGGTGTACTCCTTTTGAGTAATCTTCCGAACTGGTGACGGCTTTTTCCTTTTTGCCGTGGTAGTGGCTTTCTTGTCATCATCGGTACCCTTACGGGCTTTGCCATTAACGACTAGACCTGTTTCGTGGTCAAACCATACGTCAAAGATAACGCCATTGGAACGGGAGTACATCCACTTCTCATTACCATTATCCTCGACAACAGTCCGGAAGGGCTCACCCATGGCAAGCAATACTTGATCTCTGTTCATGCCACGGATGACACGGCCCTCACGAATGGCGGCACGGATTTCCTTGCTGGTCTCCTTGACAGCACCGTCACCCATGCCAAAGACATAGCCGAAGAAGTCGTTCTCCATGTTGCCGTTACGCGTGTTAAGGACGTCGCTCTCCGTGAAGCCTACTTCCTTGGTGAAGACACGACGGCTCTCCACCTCACGCATGGTCAGCAGATAGTAACGAGTGTCGGGTACAGGTTTGATTTCATCGACGATAAAACCGGTAAAGCGGGGAATGCGGATGTCGCGAATCTTACCCGAACCCTTGCTTCGCATCATCGTAGGATGATTGGTATGAATGGTCTTGCCTACATAGTCGTTGTAATTTTCGGATACTGTCATTATGGCATCTGCATACTCAAAAGAGTTCTGGAAAAGGAATTTCTCGTTGTCCATAATGAACTCGTCGTCACGCAGGCCACAGTTGGTCTTCGACATGGCGACACACTGGAAGAACTGGTTGCCTTGCTCGTCCTCGGCAATAATCTTAACGGGGAAGTTGCGGGTACCGACACCGATGGCCTTGATGGTGACAACGATATTCTTCTTAACCGTCACCTCACGACTGCCGTCGCTGTCATAGTCGGTATCAACATAGTATTTCTGCGCACGCGTCAGCACCTGTTGGTCTATCAGCAGTTCACGAGCCTTATCGACATCGCCCAGATAAGCCAGTGTTGGCACGCCCTTGCGGCCGTAGCAGTAGTCTTCGAATGACCCCATGGGCAACTCATAGTAAAATCTCTTTCCGCCGCCCTCGTCAGCAAACAGTACATGCGTGCGACCATTGGGTGCTTCCTCGTGTCCCTGATACGTCAGAATATGATGACGAAGACGACCACTGCCCACCTCTCTGTTAGTTTCTGCATCACAGAAAGTATTGACAAGCAGGTCATATTTTTCAGGAATCACCATGAAACGCATGCCCACTCGCCAGTCGCACATGCTATAGTAAGGGAAGTTCTTGCCCATGAAGTCCTGAGGCTCGGCATCCTGCTGCGCATCACCGCCTCCGGTAGCATCGGCAGGAGCCGCCTTGACAGTCTTCTTGGCACCCTTGGTCTTCACTATATAATCATTTGTCTGAGCCGAAGCGGTCAGCACGCTCCATGACAAAACGAGGAGAAATATAACTCTATTCATAATCTGTTGTATGCTAATTTGTCTGCAAAGGTACGAATAAGTGAATAAAAAAGCAAATAAATTTGCATTTTTTGAACATCGCCCGACTGACAGCAACGATGTCTGACACTGACAAAATGTCATCATGGCAGCATTGTAAGAGACTTTGGCACACCCTTTGCTGTAAATGATAGTGACAGGGTGCCTGCTGAAACAGAGCGGCATCTGCCAAAGACAACAAAGAATTATTAATTAAAAAAACAAATACAATTATGGGAAAGATTATTGGAATTGACTTAGGTACTACCAACAGCTGCGTTGCTGTCTTCGAAGGCAACGAGCCCGTAGTAATCGCCAACAGCGAGGGTAAGCGTACAACACCTTCAGTCGTTGGCTTTGTAGAAAACGGTGAGCGCAAGATTGGCGACCCCGCCAAGCGTCAGGCTATCACAAACCCCAAGAAGACCGTTTACTCTATCAAGCGCTTCATGGGTGAGAACTGGCAGCAGACCGAGAAGGAAATCTCGCGCGTACCTTATACTGTAGTAAACGAGGGTGGCTATCCACGTGTTGACATCGACGGACGTAAATACACGCCACAGGAGATTTCAGCTATGGTGCTGCAGAAGATGAAGAAGACTGCCGAGGACTATCTCGGACAGGAAGTCACCGATGCCGTCATCACCGTACCTGCCTACTTCTCTGACTCTCAGCGTCAGGCTACCAAGGAGGCTGGACAGATTGCCGGTCTGAATGTTCGCCGTATCGTCAACGAGCCTACAGCTGCTGCTCTGGCTTATGGTGTTGACAAGGCCAACAAGGATATGAAGATTGCCGTATTCGACCTCGGTGGTGGTACGTTCGATATCTCTATCCTGGAGTTCGGCGGTGGTGTGTTCGAGGTTCTTTCTACCAATGGTGATACTCACCTGGGTGGTGATGACTTCGACCAGGTCATCATCGACTGGCTGGTACAGGAGTTCAAGAACGACGAGGGTGCCGACCTGAAGGCTGACCCCATGGCTATGCAGCGTCTGAAGGAGGCTGCCGAGAAGGCTAAGATTGAGCTGTCTTCTTCTACCTCTACCGAAATCAACCTGCCCTACATCATGCCTGTTGGCGGTGTTCCCAAGCACTTGGTAAAGACACTGACACGTGCAAAGTTCGAGCAGTTGGCACACAACCTCATCCAGGCATGTCTGGAGCCTTGTAAAAAGGCCATCGCTGATGCCAAGCTGAGCACTGCCGATATCGACGAGGTCATCCTCGTAGGTGGTTCAAGCCGTATTCCTGCCGTACAGGAACTGGTAAAGAACTACTTCGGCAAGGAGCCTTCAAAGGGTGTTAACCCCGACGAGGTGGTAGCCGTAGGTGCTTCTATTCAGGGTGCTATTCTGAATAAGGAAGGTGGCGTAGGCGACATCGTGCTGCTCGACGTCACTCCGTTGACCCTCGGTATCGAGACCATGGGTGGTGTAATGACCAAGCTCATCGAGGCCAACACGACCATTCCTTGCAAGAAGAGTGAAGTGTTCTCTACCGCTGCTGACAACCAGACAGAAGTGACCATCCACGTACTGCAGGGTGAGCGTCCTATGGCTGCACAGAACAAGTCTATCGGACAGTTTAACCTCACCGGCATCGCTCCCGCACGTCGTGGTATTCCTCAGATTGAGGTAACCTTCGATATTGATGCCAACGGTATCCTGAAGGTCAGCGCCAAGGATAAGGCTACCGGCAAGGAGCAGGCCATCCGTATCGAGGCTTCCAGCGGTCTGTCACAGGAAGAAATCGACCGCATGAAGGCAGAGGCAGAGCAGAACGCCGAGAACGACAAGAAGGAGCGCGAGCGCGTCGATAAGATGAATCAGGCTGACTCCATGATCTTCCAGACCGAGAACCAGCTGAAGGAAATTGGCGACAAGATCCCCGCAGAGCACAAACCCGCCATCGAGCAAGCCCTGCAGCAGTTGAAAGACGCCCACAAGGCTGGTGACATCGCAGCCATCGACACCGCCATTGCAGCCCTCAACACCGCTTGGCAGACCGCTTCACAGCAGATGTATCAGGGAGCCCAGGCTGGTCCTCAGCCCGGTGCTGACCAGCAGCAAGGTCCCTTCTACAACCAGCAGGCCGGCGGTCAGCAGCAACAGGCTCCCAAGGATGACAACATCCAGGACGCCGACTTCGAGGAGGTCAAGTAAAGTGCAAGCCGAGAGCAATGCCATGCTTGCATGAGCATAGCCGAGGCGCAGCCTTTATTCGATGAAGTCAAGTAAAGACCGATAAAAATCGACAGAAAAACCATAAGAAAATCCGTGTAAGCCCAATGGTTTACACGGATTTTTATGATACCCTTTTCATGGCACTTATCGTGGTTTCATTCATAGCGAGAATACCCCTCGCAGCTCACGATGCAACGGCTTGCCGATAACAACAGGTATGTATAAAGAAAAATTCTCTAGAGAATTTAATGACAAGCCCTATACTTGAACAACGCGAAACGCCATTTCGTCAACAAATTCTCTAGAGAATTTTTCAGCAAAACTATACTTCATAACCGTCATGGCGTTAAAACGCAGGCTGCAAGAGCTACTTACGCAGCTAACCCAAAGTACCTCTTCAAGGAAAGAGGTTAATAGTCATTATATTCTTATAACCTTTTCGATTTTTGTTGCTATTGCTCTATATTCTGTTGTTTTCTTTTTAGGTCAGCCATCACCATTCGGATGGTGTTTCGTTTAATCCCTTCAGGACACCTACTCTTTACTTTTTTCAACGTTGCGCCCTTGGTCAACAGACACGTTATCCGTTAGGATAGAAGAGTCTTTTTCTTGACACTTTTCTAATTGACTTCTATTCCTAGGAATGTCGGCAAACTCAGTACTCAGATTGTCGAATAGAATCTTTTCTTCATCTGTAATCGCCATCAGTCCATGTCCTATTTCCCTATGCCACTTCCTTAGTGCAATCTCATCATGGTCACCATCCATGAAGGGGAAGCGTTTGTTCTGAATCACAAATATCTTCATCTATGACGTAAGTCGTTCCTTGTATGGTTATTTTGTTCTTATGTTTCTTTTTGGTTTCTTCTTTAGGTTCTGATGAAGAGACAGAGGTAGCAGTAACCTCCTTGAACGTAAGTTCCGTTTCCGCTGGCGCATATTGTTTAATCACCTCAATAAATCGTTTGCCGTAGGTGTCGCGTTTATGTTCACCTATGCCAAACGTATTGCCAAAGGCTGCAAGCGTTGTAGGCATATCGGTGGCCAGCGCATGCAGCGTCTTGTCTGACATTACGACGAATGCAGGATAGCCTATTTCGTCAGCAATCTCTTTCCGCAGCACCTTCAGCCGCTCAAACAGTTCAGTATTCTCACTCTGACCACTAACAGTCACTGCTGAAACCTCTTGTTCCAGCATTTGCTTACGACGGGCTTTTACACTATAGTCTTCGCGGCTGATGACAACTAACTGTACTCGTGTTTTCCCGTGAATAACATCCTTTCCAAGTTGCGTAACATGCAGATGACTGTCCTCATTATAGGCAATCTCGATGAATCCCATCTGCAACATCTGTAGCAGATAGTCGTGCCAGTCTCTTATGGGAACATCCCTGCCTGCCGCAAAGGTCTTGATCTGATTGTAACCGCGCGACACGACTTCTGGTGAGAAACTCCCGTGCAGAATGTCTATCGTCAGCGTGAATCCCACTTGCTCGCCCGTCCTCAGTATGGCAGAAAGAGCCTTCTGAACGAGTTCTGTTCCGTCAAATGTCTGTGGTGGCGTATGGCAAACGTCGCAGTTGCCACAACTCTTATCGCTGGTCTCACCGAAATAGTTCAGCAGGATGCGTCGCCTGCAAACCTGAGCCTCGGCATACTCCTGCATCCGTTGTAGTTTCTCCGCATTGATTTCCCGCTGTCCGCTTTC
>CACYOC010000023.1 GCA_902775975.1 uncultured Bacteroidales bacterium
CAAGCCACTGGCGGGCGAAATACACGATATGTTTGTCCCTTTGTTTGTTATTCATGCTGCGAAGGTACGAATAACTTTCAACATCATTGCGCCAACATGTTGGCGCAATTGTTAATGCCTTTAACCTCCTTTATGAAATTTTGGCTATTTTCTAATATAAAAAAGTAAAAAAACTCTTCACTGAAGCTGTATCGTGCGAGCAATGGGAAATAAAAAAAGGAATTTCTATCACAGAAACTCCTTTTTTACCTTAAACTACTCACTAATACCAATCAATAGGGTATCTAACGAAAAATTTACTAACCAAAACTAACATTTAACTTTTACTTTTCCTACATGGTTGCTGTGAGGAAGGTGGCGTTGCCGAAGATGTAGAGCACGTTCTCACAGGCGGGTACGAGGATGGTCTCACCCTGGCGGATCTTGATGCCGTTGACGTTGGCCTCACCCCACAGACACATGACGACAACAAAGGAATCGACGTGGAAATCGACCTGCTTGGCGACCTGCACCACCACGCGATGCACCACGAAGTGGGGACAGTTGATGAGCTGCGAGATGGGCTGCGTGCTGTCGTAGCTGCTGCGATACTCCGGCCACACCTGATAGTCGATGGCGTCCTTCGCCTGTTCGATGTGCAACTCACGGGGATTGCCGTGGGCATCCTTACGGCCGAAGTCATAGACGCGGTAGGTGATATCGCTCGTCTCCTGTATCTCGGCCAGGAAATTGCCGGCACCGATGGCGTGCAGACGGCCTGCAGGCAGATAGTAGAGGTCGCCGGGGTGCGCCTCGTGGGTGGCGATGACGTCCTGCATGGGGGAGTGACCGTTTACTGGCTCAGCGGTGGCCAGTTGCTCGTAGTCCTCGGGGGTGATGCTCTTCTTCAAGCCGGCATAGATCTTGGAGCCTACGTCGCTCTTGATGACGTACCACATCTCCGTCTTGCCGGCACAACCGTGACGCTCCATGGCCAGCTTGTCGTCGGGGTGTACCTGCACCGACAGGTCCTGGCGCGAGTCAATGAACTTCACCAGCAGCGGGAACTTGTTTCCGAACTTCTTATACACCTTCTGACCGACGAGCAGACCCTTGTACTTGTCGATGAGCTCGGTGAGTGTCAGACCAACATCGACATCGTCGATGAGACCGCGCTCAATGGCTACGCTCTCATGTCCCGGCACACCACTGACCTCCCAGCTTTCGCCGATATTCGGTTGGGCAGTAAAGATACCCTTGAAGGGCGCTATCTGGTAGCCGCCCCACAGGGTAGTCTTCAAATATGCTTCGAACTTATATGGTTTCATTCTAATACATGTTATACCGTTTGATGCTAATCACACCTCCCGAGATAGACTTGAGAGAGTTGATGTAGAGATAGGCCCTATATTTTCCATCAGCTGTTTCAATCCACATGCCACCCTTCTCTTTCATATTGATGCAATAGTTTGGCATACCTTGCAGTTGTATGGTCTCAAAATCAAGATCGTCGATATAGGTACCATAGTCTGGTTCGTCAGTCAGATGTCCATCGATGATGCCCCACTCCTTGCGCATGTACACATTACGAGTCATCGTTGCCGGTACTGTCAAATTGTCGAGCCATTCTTTATCAGCTACTGGGGCGGCAAAGGTATGTCCAAACTCCACACCTTGGCTTTTCTTATTTCTCCACAGATAGCAAAGATCTATCTTGTCGGGGATATTCTGTGCCTCTGCGAGCGTATAAGCTGCCATGTCCTCTATGGAGATGTAGCAGATGGACTTGCTGAGCGTGATGTCTCTCTTCATGTACTGCTTACAAATCTTATAGGGACCCATGCTATGGCTAATTGTTTCACCATCGGCAGCCTTTGCGGTAAAGGTAAAGGACACCTCACGTCCACGTGCCTCTTCGGGAATAACATAGTAGTAGCGCAGGGTAGCAGCACAGGTATCTACCTTGAACGTTACCGTCGTCGTAGCGCCATCGTTAACGGAGGGGTTACCCACAGGAACGGGGACATCGATACCCGACGAGTTGGTGTGATAGGAATTGTGTTCCATCCATGTGCCTGGAGCTCCGGCAATAGATGCCGTGACGGTACATGACTCAAGACGTCCGGAGCCATAGGGCATTGCCATGGCATAAACCAGATAGATTTCATTACCAACAACATTAGGGCCCAGGGTACGTTTGATACATTTGTTGTTAAGCTTGCCGCTGCTGTCGTTGTCATCAGAACAAGCGGAGAATGTCGTCAGCAAGACGGCAGCCAGCAGAATAGCGATATATTGACTGAATCTTTTCATCTTCATATCCTCCTATTATATTATACGGGTTTTTGAACTGTGATATAGATGGTATAGGTCTTGCGCACTCGCCTACTGCCCGAGATAACCGTATAGCGACGCGGATTTGCAAGATCAGAGAAGTCAGTAATACCGGTGATTTTCGGTTCCAGCTTGGCATCTGTGACCAATGAGAACTTAGGATACAGATGCTGCAGATCCGTACCATAGGCAACAGTGATATTGATAGTACATGCCTCATTGTCAATAATGGCATCACCAATTTTTACTGTCAGATGGTCTGTGCCTGTCAAGTCGAAGTTGCTGACATAGCACTCATCACGGTCAGTAATCAACAGGCCATCCTCATCAATGGGATTGTCATCACAGGCAGTGGTGACAGCTATCACCGTCATGCAGCAGAACAATAATCTGAATATCTTTTTCATGATTCTTATTTCTTATTTGTTATTTCTTAGTTCTTTTTTACCTCCAAGGCTTATTTTGTGTGAGGTTAGGATTCTTATTACGCTCTGACTCCGGTATCCGGAAGATATAGCACTGTTCGTACTGCAGGGAAGGAGAATTCACCCAATATTCGTTCTCTTGGGCACCGAAGACATCATACCATTTATAGCCGTTGCTGCCCGGTCCTCCATAGACTTTCTCCAAGCGGCGCCAGCGACGCAGGTCCCAGACACGATGGCCTTCAGCCAGCAGCTCTACGATGCGCTCCTGTTCAATGGCATCAAAGAACGCATCGTGACCGGCAGTCATGGCATTTGTCAACGGAGGCAGGTTACCACGATGACGAATACGGTTCACAAGGCTTATACTCTTGGCTGTAGGACCATTGTTAATTTCATTGTCAGCCTCGGCATACATCAGGAACACGTCAGCCAGACGGATGACAGGCCAGTTGAAGTCGCCGTCGGTACGGTCCTGTCCGGCGTAGTTGCGTACAAACTTGCGGAATACGTAACCCGTGGTGGAAAGAATGTTGTAGGTAGTATATTTCTTTTCGGTCACGCTGCCGTCAGGATTCTCCTCAAAGACAGACAGAGGACCCTCCCAGTTCTTATACTCGTATTGCGTGAATCCTGTCTCCTTCAGCGACATCATACCCATGCACTGCTCGTAGTCCCACATGATAGAGGACTTCATGCGATAGTCACGGTTGGCATAGGATTGGGGATTCAGCGAAGAATTTGCAGTGACACGGGCTGTAGCCGACGGCGACATCCGCTTCATAGGCGGACAGAAATCGCCCGTCACAGTAGACTGGTAGCGGTCAGCAATATTGGCACGCGGATTGACCCACGACTGCGAGTACTGTACGGTACGTCCAGCCATATCGCGCATGAGTTGTTCGCCCTGAGCAGTACTGGTACCGCCATGCTCGAAGGTGAAGACAAACTCCGGATCACCATTGGCGGAGGGCAGGAAGAGGTAGTAGTAGTTGGGCAGATTGGTGGCACCACCCAATTTTTTGACCTTGCCGGTCATATCTACGCCTTGAACTTTGCTGCCAGCAGGCCATACCTCGGCAGGTTCGTCGCAGACACCAGGTTCGCCACCGCGGAAGAGGTCAAGTCCATAGTCCTCGATGACTGCACGGAAGTCCTCACGGGCAGCCTTATAGGCAGCCTGTGCCTCAGCCTCGCTGGGGGTAAAGGTATCCAGCTCGGGCCATCCGAAGTGGTTCCAACATGCCCAGTAGAGATGTATCTTGCCACGCAGGGCAATGGCAGCAGGCTTGCTGTATCTGCCTCTGACAGCGGCCTTGACGGGCAATGCTGCCACAACTTCATCGAGGTCGCTGATGAGGTGACTGTAAATGTCGGCAATAGGCGTACGTGGGAGACTTGCCACCTCGTCATTACTCTTGACATTCCAGTCAACGTAAGGCACGTCGCCCCACCAGGTTATCAGTCTGAAATATACCAAGGCACGCATCAGCTTACACTCAGCGATGATGGTATTCAGGGCATCGCGTGACGAACCGCTGGCTTGGTCACGCATCCGTGTTACGTTTTCGATGACATAGTTGGCACGGTTAACGGCACCATAGCAGTATTTGAACATATTGTCAAACCAACCTCCAAAACCCCAAGGCAGATAGTCCCAGCGTCCCATGTAGGCTCGTCCGTTGTTACCATTATTATCCAAGAAGGAGTTACCACGCATCTTCACATACTCTCCCATACCATCGAGATAGTAGTCGCGGTTGAAGAGATAGCGGGTGTCGGACACCAGTCCGGCAAGTGCTGACTGGGCATCGCTCTCGTTCTTCCAATACTGAGAGGATGAGAGTTGGTCTGTCGGATCCTGCTCCAACAGGTCCTGGCGGCATGAGACCAGCGTCAGGACAGCCAGCAACAGGAAGGAATATTGATATATTGTTTTCATAATGCTCGATAATCAGTTAAAATGTCAGATTAATACCTATCGTATATGTCTTCGTAGTGGGATAGAGGTCGCCTGAACCAGCGGGTTTCTCTGGGTCGAGGCCCTCATAGCCGGTAATCGTCCAGAGGTTGTCGGCACTGAAATAGACGCGGGCGTTAGAGAGATAGGCATACTTGATCCATTTGGTTGGGAAGGTGTAGCCAATCTGTATGTTCTTCATACGGAAATAGCTCATGTCACGCAGATAGAACTCATTTTCAGTCTGGTTCGTGGCATTTCCACCCAGACGGGGCCACTCACCGTCACGGTTCTCATAAGACCAGGGCTTGTCAAGATGGTCTGTCGTGGGCGTGTAGCTCTGCAGGGGCAGGTTTACCTGATTGTATTTAGTGATCCAAATGTCCTTTCTGCCGGCACTGCCTTGCCAGAGCATGGAGAAGTCTATGCCGTTCCACTCGGCGTTGACCTTCAGGGCGAAGTTCATGGTAGGTGCGTCGCGCAGGGCATTGGCATTAGCCACCTTGTCGTTGGCGTCAAGGATGCCGTCGCCATTGGTATCCAGGCGAATGACGTCACCGGGCTTGGCTCCTTGGTCGGCATAGTTGTAGGTGTCCTGGAAAGTCTGTGCCAGCGAGGGCAATGCGGGCATGTAGTAGGCGAAGTGATAGGGCATATTCAGATAGACATAGCCTTTATCGAGGAACTCTCCCCACTTCTTAAGTTTCATGCGGTTGTAGGAGAAGTTGCCGTTGACACTGTATTTAACTTTGCCAATGTTATCACGCCACGTGACATTAGCCTCGAAACCACGGTTGCGAAGGTCGCCCAGATTAGCTTTGGGTGCCTCATAGGCTCCGGTAAGGAGGATAGACATCTGTGAGTTTTGCAGCATACCAGTGGTGAGGCGGTCGTAGTAGTCGAACTCTGCTGTCAGGCGACCGCTGAAGAATGCGAGGTCGAGACCGAGGTTGAATACGCCGGTCTTCTCCCATGTCAGGTCTTCGTTCAGCATTTTCTGATAGATGAAGCCTGGGGCTATCTGACCGTTGTACATATAGTTATTCTGACTCATGATGATGCGCTGCTGGTAGGCTCCAATGCCACTGTTGTTACCCAGCTGTCCATAGGACACGCGTACCTTGGCATTGGTGAGGCGTATCTTCTCTGCCAGGGACTTTACCCATGGCTCTTCGGATACTCGCCATCCCAGCGAACCAGAGGGGAAGAAACCGTAGCGGTGGCCATCGAGGAACTTAGAACTGCCGTCAACACGGAAATTGAGTTCCAACAGATAACGGTCGTAGGCATTGTAGTTGACACGGCCTATCCATGACTTCAGTCCCTGACGACTGGATGTACCACTGGTACTCTGCTGGGTAGTCAGCGCGGCGTTGATTTCCGTCAGCGACGGATGGATGCGCTCCATGCGCTTCACACTGTTGGAACGTGAGAACCAGTACTCTTCACTATAGATGCCCAGCAACTTGATTTCGTGGTTCTTGGCAATCTTCGTCTCATAGTTCAGACGGAAGTTCATCAGCGTCTTATAGCCGTTATAGTTGCGGTCTTCCACACCCACACTGGGCTGTACGTACCAGAGGTCTTTCTGGGTGTCGGTCTGGAAGTTGTAGGAAGGCGTAGGCATGGGGGCATCCTTGTAATACTGGTTATAGTAACGCAGCGCATAGTCCAGACGGGCGGTCAGTCCCTTCAACGGGCGCAATTCGAGGAATGCCGAGCCGTTGAGTTCCTGACGGTTCTCTTTCTTGACGCTGTTCTTATAGACAGCCAGCGGGTTGAAGGCCTCAGGCAGTTCACCGTAAGCCATGGGACCGCCATACTGTCCTGTTGCCTCATCGTAGGGATAGATACCGGCCACAGCAGTGGCAATGCGGTTGTCCTCACCATTGAAGCCTTTACTCTGACAGTAGCTGTAGTTGCTCCAGTTACCATCAATGCGAATACCAGTCTTTAAGCTCTTCAGCACCTGATAGTCGTAGTTCAGGCGGATATTGTAGCGGTCGTAGTCGTTGTTAATCTGCAGACCCTTCTGCTTCATATAGCCAATGGAGGCGAAGAAGTTGGTCTTGTCCGAGCCGCCGGTAGCCGAGACATTGTAATTCTGGATGCTACCCGTACGCATGATGTAGTCGAACCAGTCGGTATTAGGATAGCGCACGGGGTCTATCATGCCTAAAGCCATCCACTGGTCGATGGTGCCATCCTTGAAATTCTGCTGAACACCGTTGGTACCTGGGTTAGTAGCTGCAGATATCTGGTGAAGCGTGAGAGCCTGGGCATAGTCACTCAGCAGGTCGTATGCCTTGGTAGCCTTCTGCCAACCATAAGAAGCAGAGAAATTGATCTGCGTCGGTTTGTCCTTGCTGCCGCTCTTGGTCTTAACAAGGATGACGCCATTGGCAGCACGGGAACCGTAAACCGAGGAGGCACTGGCATCCTTGAGGACGGAGATGCTCTCTATATCATTGATGTTCAGACGGTTGATATCCACATCAGGCATATCATCGACGACAATCAACGGAGAGGAATCGTTAATGGTACCTAAGCCACGGATGAGCAGTGTGGCATTGTTGTTACCCGCCATACCCGTACTTTGATTGACCGACAGACCGGGAATGAGTCCCGAAAGTGCCGATGACACGTTGGCGACGGAACGGGAGGTGAGGTCTTTGTCAACCGATACAGAGGCTACGGAACCGGTCAGGTTGACTTTCTTTTGTGCACCATAACCGACGACGACAACCTGTTCAAGCGTTAAGCTACTGCTACGCATGGTGACATTGATGGTCGAACGGTTCTTTAAATGAATAGTCTGGGTATCAAACCCTACATAAGAGAATGACAGTTCAGCATCAGCTTTGCTGACCTTAATGGAATAGTTACCGTCTAAATCTGTGACGGTACCACTTTTACCATCTTTTTCCTGAACGGTGACACCAATCAGTGGTTCCTGGTCGGCGTCCACGACCTTACCTGTTACGGTAAGTTGCTGTGCCATTGCTGACAGAGCATGCGCCGTCAACAGGGTTAGCAGAAAAAGGAATCTTGGTTTCATTGATAATAATATTTTAATAATGTGTAAGTTTATAAATCGTTGAGATATTCTTTCGGCAACTTATGGAAGTGCTCCTGGAAGCACTTGGAGAAGTAACTGGGTGTATTGAAGCCCACCATATAGCAGACCTCCACAATCTGGTATTTACCGGTAGCCAGTAGTTCGGCACTCTTGTTGAGTCTGACAATGCGGATATAGTCATTGGGAGTCTCACCGGTAACGCCTTTGACACGCTTATGGAAGTTGGAACGGCTCATATAGAACATGCGGGCAAGGTTATCGATAGAGAAGTCCTTGTTCATCAGATTGTCGAGAATAAGGGTATTGAGCTTATTGACAAACTCGGCATTCAAGCGTTCCTCGGCATCATCGGCTGACGGTTTCTTGTAGAAGTCAAGCGGAGACTTGATAAAGCGTTCGCGCAGGCGATTACGGTTCTCAATGATACTATTGACTTGGGCGCGCAACTGTTCCATGGAGAAGGGTTTCTCTAAATAGGCAGCAGCACCGATGTCCAGTCCGGCGACCTTGGTTTCCATGTCGGTCTTGGCAGAGAGCAGAATGATGGGAATATGTGCATAGGCCTCGTTCTGCTTGATGACACGACAGAGTTCCAGACCATCCATTTCTGGCATCATGATGTCAGAGACGATAACATCGATGCTATGGTTTTCCAACTGCTGCAATGCCTCTATTCCATGCTCGGCACCAAACACATGATAGGGGTGTCCGAGGTTATTGATGACGAAGTCACGTAACTCATCGTTGTCTTCGACAATAAGCACCTGAACAACATCCTGTGGCTCCGAGGCTTTTTCAATAGTCTCATCAACAGTTGTCGAGGGTTTTTCCTCTAAGGATTCCTGTGTTTCTAATGTCATTGGAAGTGTCAGGGTAAAACGGCTTCCCTCACCATAAACGGAATGTAGCGTGATGCTTCCGCCGTGCATCTTGGCAAGGTTGAGAGCCAACGGCAGCCCCAGTCCGGAACCTGGTCGCTTGCCATGGTCATCGACCTGATAGAAGGACTCGAAGACCTTGGGCTGTTCCTCTTCACGGATACCCGGACCGTCATCAGTAATCTCGAACTGGAGCATGTTGTCATCCTGACGTATCTGGAGGGTGAGCGAAATATGCTTCTTGGCATACTTGATAGCATTGGACATGAGGTTGCCGATCATCTTCACAAAGGCCTCCTGATCGAGGTTACAGAGGATGCCAGGCTGTACGCCAGTGGTATCCATCTCAAGATGGTGAACACGGAGATATTCCTCATAACGGTGACAGATACTCATCACGACATCAGAGACTCGACAAGACTGAACGTTCAACTTCATCAGCTGTGACTCTACCTTACGGAAGTCAAGCAGTTGGTTGACAAGTTCCAACAGTCGTTGTACGTTGCTCTTCATGATAGCAAGGTTGCTGCGCGTCTTCTGATTGGCTTCATTTGAGGAAAGAATGGCATCCAACGGAGCACTGATGAGCGACAGCGGGGTACGTATCTCATGGGCTATGTTGGTAAAGAAACCAATCTTGGCCTCATAGAGTTCCTTTTCCTTGTCAAGGCTGAACTTGAGCATGCGTTCCTGATTGGCAGCTTCAAGGCGTCGCTTATAACGACGGATGGCATAGGCTATCAGGCACAAGGCAGCCAGCAAATAGACAAATAGCATGAAACGTGACAGCAGGAAAGGACGATTCACCTGGATATCCAGTGCGATAGGCTCACTCTCCATTCCGTCATTATTGATACCCTTTACTACCAGCCTGTATTCTCCCGCAGGAAGGTTCATATAGAGGATATGACGATTGCCGTTGGTCAGTGTCTGCCAGTCACGGTCGTAGCCTTCCAGCATATAGGAAACGGTATTGTATTCTGGCGAGAGATAGCCGAGGCAGGCTATGTCGAAACTGAATGTCGACTGCGAAGCGGACAGTTCAATAGCTTTTGTCTGGTCTATCGGCTTTGACAAGGGACTGCCTTCGGTTTGCGGAGTCATGCGTTGACCGTTGATATACAGGTCAGTGAAGTGGACGATGGGCGGAACCTGATTGTCGTATAGCTTCTGAGGGTCAAAGACTATGTAGCCGTTAGAACCTCCAAAATACAGACGGTCATCGCTGCCACGCAGGCAGGAATTATGCAGGTAGTGAATATCTACCAGACTCTCAATATACCGGAAATGACGGATGGAGAAATGCTGGGAATCTATTTTTATCAAGCCGTCACCTGTCGATACCCAGATATTGCCTGCCACATCTTCCAAGATGCCATAGATGATATTGGAAGGCATGCCGTCTGACTTACGGAACTGGCGTTCTATGCGTCCTGTTTCAGGATTCATCATGCCCAATCCCTCGCCCTCGGTGCCTACCCAGATATTACCCCGAGTGTCCTGGAAAATGGTATTGACATTGTTGCCCATGAGGGAATGTGGGTTGTTAACCTGATGCCTATATTGAGTGACCTTACGATCGGCAGACAGTCTGAAGATACCATGGAAATGAGTGGCCATCCAGATGTTTCCCTTGTAGTCCTCGATAATCTTCATGACGGAGGCTGCAGGAATCTCCGTCAGCCTTCTCAGCACACTGCCGTCATAGACACAGACACCCTTCGAGGTTCCTATATAGATAAGTCCCTGCGTGGTCTTACACATGGAATTGACGATATTCGACGGCAGGCCATTTTCCGTTGTGAACTTGTGGACGACGCGTCCAGAAGCAATGTCAACAGCCACAAGACAGCGGTCGTAATCGTTAATCCATAACAGCGGGCCATCAGCCAACATCTCCTGAACATTGAAGGACAACCCCGCAACGTTGAAGGGTGAATAGGTCTCGTCAACGCTATTAAATCGCACCAGACCATAGTTACGTGTGGAGAGCCAAACATCATTACCGGTTCCTTGTACGATACGCTTAATGATGGAGTTACTCCACTTGGAAGAGCCTTTACGGGGTGCGTAATAGGAGAATGTATTGATATTGGGCGACCAATAGCAAACACCATAGAAATAGGTTCCCAACCAGAGTCCGCCTTCGTTGTCTTTGGCAATGGAGAAAATGCTATAGTCCGGCAGGTTGTCGTAGGACGTACCGTCACCGTCAAAGGCTTTCAGTTCCTCAGTCTGGCAGTCCACCTTCAAGAGACCACTTTCCGAACTCATCACCAACACGTTATTCTGGAAGGGGGTAATGGACTTTATATTATATACGGTACGCGCGGAAGAACCCTGCTTCACTTGAAGGGTCTTCTGGGTCTTGGTGCGATGGTCGTAATGGATAAGACCTGTGGTGTTCGTTCCTATCCAGAGGGTATTGTTATTATCGCAATAGATAGATAGTATGGAAAACTTGTCGATGGCAGATGTGACAACCTTACCGGTATCAGGCATCAGACAGAAGAGTCCCTTGCCATCGGTTCCTGCCCAGACATTGCCGGCCATATCCAGTGCCAGCGTATTGATATATGGTGTAGGCAGTTCGGATTCATAGTGTTGCTTCACCCGGTAATCAGCACCAATACGGTAGATACCCTGACCATAGCAGCCCAACCAGATATCACCCGACTTGTCTTCAACGATGCCGTGGATACTGGTCTTGTCTGCACCGATGGGCTTGCCGTTCAACGAGATGTGTGTGAACGACTCCGTCTCACGGGTATAATAATACAGACCTTCCTTTGTGCCGACAAGAATGTGGCCTGACTTGTCTTCCAGCAGACAATGGATGAAGTTGTTGCCAATGCTGGTGGTGTCATTTGACTGTCGGCGGAATACTTTAAAATGTACACCGTCGAAACGGTTCAGGCCATCATTGGTACCAAACCACATAAAGCCTTCACTATCCTGCATGACTGCCCAGACACTATTATGCGAGAGACCGTTACTGGTCTGATAAATACGATATAAAGATGCCCTGGTTGAGATGACACCCAAGGTAAGAAAACTAATGAAGACGAACAAACGTTTAATCATAACATCATTGAATTTGGTTGCAAAAATACTATATTATAGCAGGAAGTGATGCAAATATTCTACAATCGAATGCAACAAACATTCCATACTATCATAACTCTTTGCAAAGATACTAAAAAGGGACGAGAAAAAGGCCGTCATAAAACAGAAAAGGAAAGAAACTTGCATCGATGTGTCAGATATTGGTATTCTGAAAGTCAGTTTCTTTCTATCTTTGCATCAGAAATTTATTATTTTATTATTCATTTAAAACAAAGGTATTATGAACAGCTTTACAAAATTTTTCTCTGTGGTAGCACTTGCTACTATTGCAACCGTTTCGAACGCTCAGACCCCGACCACACCTCCTACACTGAAGTGGGCTCCTGAGGAGATCGGTGTCATCTATGCTGCCGATCAGGACACCTACTGGGATGTGATGAGAGACGGCGACGGCAACCCTGCCAACTCATGGTCTCCTGTTACCTGGGGACAGACCTGCGTCATCAGCGATGACGAGTGTGGTGACGGTGCTGCTATCCGCATCGACAATCTCGACTTCCTGCCCATGCAGTTCAAGAAGACGATGGACTTCAGCGACTACCGTTTCTTCCACATCGAATACTGGGTGAGTGCAGACATGCAGTTAGACATGACTTTCCAAAACTGGTGGCCCGGTGAGAAGTTCGTTTCTTCCATCTACGACCTGAAGGCCGGTCAGTGGAATGTCATTGACATCGACCTAGACCAGGAGTCTTTCACCTGGAGCAAGAAAAAGGAGATTCCCCAGCACTGCGTCAACGTGTTCAAACTGGGTGGCGAAAACGTGGATCAAGAGACGCATCCCTACGCTCCTGTCATTTGGATGACCAACATCATCTGCCATAACGATGCTTCTGTACTGCCTGCTGGCATCGACGAGATGAAGGCCAATCGTCAGAACGGCAAGAACATCCGCTACAACCTCGCTGGTCAGCGTGTCGGCAACGACTACAAAGGACTGGTGCTCATGAACGGCAAAAAGATGGTGATGAAGTAATCGCCCGCAATGTTACATTCGCAAAAAAAGACCGCCCTCCTGCGTGAGCGGTCTTTTTTATGTATGATGGTGTAAGACTATAGCTCCCAGCCGATGGCAGAGGCACCGAGGACGGCGGCACTGCTGCCGTCAAGTCCGCTAATCAGGAACTGGGCATCCTTGAAAAGCGACTGCACATGCTCCTGATAGCTCTCGCGGATAGGCTTCATAATCAGTTCTCCTGCCTTGGTCATACCACCGAAGAAGATGAATGCCTCAGGAGCTGAGAAAGCGGCAAAGTTGGCACATGCCTCACCCAGCATGTGGCCAGTGAAGCGATATATCTCCTGTGCTATCTCATCGCCTTTCTCTGCTGCCACACTCACGTCAAGTGAGGTAATCTCCTCGGGGGTCAAACCGCGAAGCATGGAAGGGCGCACATCCTTTATCAGCATCTCACGGGCAGTACGTGCCACACCCGTTGCCGAGCAGTAGGTCTCCAGACAGCCCTTCCTGCCACAACCGCAGGAGCGTCCGTTCTCACTGCGCACGACAACATGCCCTAACTCACCGGCAAAACCGTTGGAGCCATAGACCAGCTTGCCGTCGATGACGATGCCAGAACCGACACCTGTTCCTAATGTCAGCACGATAAAGTTTTTCATACCACGAGCTACGCCGTAGGTCATCTCGCCAATGGCGGCAGCATTGGCATCGTTGGTCAGTGCCACAGGCACTCCCAACCGTTCGCTGAACATACCTGCCAAAGGCACCACCACATCGTGGGCCCACGGTAGGTTGGGTGCATACTCAATGGTGCCGTGATAGTAGTTACCATTAGGGGCACCTATGCCCATTGCCTTGATAGTCCCGATGCCACCGACCTCCTCAATGATAGGGTGCAGGGCTGTCATGCATGCCTCTACGTATGCTTCAGCATGCTCGAATCCACCCGTTTTGATGGCTGTTGTCGCCTTGATATCGCCACGGGCATCCACGATACCAAATACGGAATTGGTACCGCCTAAGTCCAGACCAATAACGTAAGGCTTGACGGTTTGTTTCTGTTCATTCATCATGTTTTATGTTTTCTAAGTTGTGTGTGTGTACCTTGATTTTCAAAGGATGACGTCTGGCTTCCATGAAGCCTTCGATACGCAGTTGCCACTCCGCCTGCGAGCGGACGTCGAACTCGCTCCAGGCGGCACCGAAGAAATAATGGAATCTGCCGCCCGTATAATTTTTCAGGATTCCCAAAGCATGACTCTCCATCTGGGTAATGGTGACTTTCGCGTCAGGAAACAATAATGCAGTATAAATCTGGCACTGATGACGCTCAGGATCGACGGTGGGGTCGGCATAGTGGACATAGTCTTTGCCGATGACTACGGGTTTGGGGTCGGCAGGACGAATGGCAAGACCGGCGGCGATGTCTATGCCCGACGGTAAAACGTCGGGAGCAGTGGCGGTGTACCATACCCACGCTTCGCAGAAGTTCGAGCCCTTGTCGAGCGAGAGGATGCGATGCTCGGTGATGCCGTCCGCCGTGGCAGGGAAGTTTACCTGAAAGGTAAAGCGCAACGGGCCCTTGTCCAGAATCTTATAGGTTTCGTAGCACCACGGATAGACTATCTTACCATCACGTATCATGCATGGCGTTCCACAGCCTAACGTAGGACCGACACCATAGCAGTCGAGGGCCTTGCCGTAGTCGAGGTGGAACGACACGCGAGGGTCGTTGCGGTAGAGTTCGTCGAGCACCAGCTCTGAAGTGCGCTTCACCCATACGTCGTGACCGAAGCCACGTTCTCCTCGTCGCTGCAGGGCAGGGCCATAGAGGCGGAAGCCTATGCGGTCGTTCTCGAAGGCGATGTCATCAAGGCGACCGGGATAGTGGCGACCAGCGACCCACGAGAGTCCCGGGAGAGCAGGTGTTCCCGGCTGGATGCTATATGATGTCTTGCCGCGAGGTCGCACATAGACGCTCAACAGAAGCTTACCATCGTGCGTCCACTGTGTCTGCTGCTCTATGCCGAAGACATCTCTTACCACGACGTTTGTCTGGGGCTTCACGCCCAGCTGTTCTGCACTGATGGCAATCAGTTCTGAACGCTGTAGGTCTGTGGTATTCTCTACCGTAATGGTTTGCTGCGCCACCGCCACAGAGCAGAACACCATATAAACGCCCAAGAGCACCTCTTTCAGATACAGTTTCATGTTTCGCCTTTTCGTTTTTTTACCTTTTTACTTTTACCTTTACCCCGTAGGCACGCCGAGCAGGAAGAACCATACAAACACGACAGAAGGAATGAGGCTGGCCATCGTTGATGACCAGCCAAAAGCCTTTGCTGCATAGTCGCTGGAAATGCCAACGATGTCGCAGAATCCCATCACGAAGAAAGCGAACAGTACAGGAATTGCTTTCGTCATAATATGATATCGTCTATTTTATTCCTCCTCCCAATCGAAGTCGTCATCGAACTCACGGCCGAGGGCCTCTTTGCTGGAGTCGAAGTCCGCCGAGTTATACATCGTGGTACCTGTTTCCCCGCTACCAGCTAAGATGCTCTGCTGACAGTTGAGGGGAATCACCTGAATTTGGGGCTTGATATACTTTTTCATATTCTTCGTCGTTTTTTTCGTTCAACATGTTTACTTCTGAATCATCTTACGGCCGTTCTTGATGACCACACCCTTATAGTCCTTGCCTACACGCTGTCCGCTGAGGTTAAAGATGTCACTTCTTTCATCTACCATCTTACCTCTTACGTCAGCAATACCAGTCGTCTCACCGTCGTCAAAGACAATGCTCAGGGAGTGAGCCTCAGCATCGGGGAGTGTAACATAGCAGCGGAAAGAATTTATGGCATAGTTGTTAACATCAACCTTATAGAAACCGATACCATTTTTGCCATCTTGTAAGACATAACTATTGGCAGGAACATAATGAGGCTGAAAAAGGCCATACAGATCATTATTTTCTGAAGTGACATCATTTATATATTTGCGATCTGACTCTGGGTTTGTAGTTGTATACGATGCCGTATAGTTTTCTGCAAAGCTAAAAGAATATTTACCAGCCTTGTCTGCATTTAAAAGTACGGGCGTATTTGCATGAAGGGTTCCCGATACTTCTTTCGCATTTAGGCAGGTTTTGACGGCATCATATTCAAGAGTATATGCACGCACACCACCGGGAATCGTAGCATCAGCAGGAAGAACCAAAGTCGTAGCTAATGCGCTTCCTATCAATACATCAAAAGAAGTAGCCTTTGTAACTGTAACTTTATGTTCTGTAAAATCAAAAACTACTTTCATGACGGCAGCAGATACATCTTCAACGGTGTTAAAAGAAAACGTATTGTCGGTTTTTTTCATAGTCAACCAATGCTCATTTCTAGAATCTTTTGTCTCAGCTAATCCAGGTTTCCATGTACTAGTACCACAAGAATTACCATAATGTGCCATGTATCGTATAGTAGTATGGTTATCTGTGTTCTCTTCTGTTTCAGGAATAACACACATTTGTTGCCATTTTGCATCACCAAGGCAATATCCTGACGAATATAACTGCCACTGTTGTGCCCACGCCCCCATGGTGACGACCATGAGGCATAAAAGAACTAAAATACGTTTTGTTGTTTTCATAATCATTTGTTTTTTTGGTGAATAAATTATTATGCCGCAAAAGTATTGCGAAAACAGAACTTAAACTACCAGAATACAACAATTGAATGCAAAAATATTGTTTATATAGCAAAAAGACCGATTTCTTTGACCTGAGGGTATGGTGTTGCTATCACCTCAAGGCGGAGACAAACGCTCCATTACAGGAAAAATCATGGTTGAACCGGAATCTAAAACGGAACCTCGAAAGGAGAGAAAAACAAAGCCCGCTGACAATCAGCGGGCTTTAAATCTTGAAAGCGGAGAGAGAGGGATTCGAACCCCCGGTACCTCTCGGTACGACGGTTTTCAAGACCGTTGTAATCGACCACTCTACCATCTCTCCAGTGCTCGGTTGTCTCGAAAGCGGCTGCAAAGGTACGAAAAAGAAGTGAAAAGTGAAAAGTGAAAAGTGAAAAATGTCTTTTTCGTTAAGGTTTTTTAAGAAAATGGGTATATGTTTGGTGTTTTGGACACTATTTTGTAACTTTGCAGCATGATTTATCCAAACAACTACGAACAAAAGATAGGTTTTGACGAGATACGACGCCTATTGAAGGATCATTGTCAGAGCTCGCTGGGGCGTGAGAAGGTGGACGAAATGGCGTTCACCGACAACTGTGACACAGTGAACGAATGGATGCAGCAGGTGCGCGAGTTCCGCCGATTGCTGCAGGACACCGAGAAGCCTGAAATGAACTACTTTTTCGACGTGCGCGAGTCGGTGGCTCGCATTCGATTGGAGAATACACATTTAGAAGAAGATGAGCTTTGGGACTTGCGACGCTCCTTAGAGACCATCAGCATCATCGTCAGCTTTCTCAACAGGGGTGACGAATATGAATACCCTGCCCTACAGCGGCTGACAGAGGACGTAATGACGTTCCCCGCGATGATGCGACGAATTGACTCCATCCTGGACAAGTTCGGAAAAATCAAGGACTCGGCGTCGATGGTGCTGGCGGGCATCCGTCACGATAAGGAGCAGACGGCAGGAGCCATCTCACGAACACTTTACACCATTCTGCATACCGCCCAGCGCGACGGTTTGGTGGCTCAGGACGCTGCACCGACGATGCGCGACGGCCGACTGATGATTCCTGTGGCACCAGGACTGAAACGCAAAATCAACGGTATCGTTCACGACGAGTCGGCAACGGGCAAGACGGTATTCATCGAGCCTGCCGAAGTAGTGGAGGCCAACAATAAGGTGCGCGAACTGGAGGCTGCCGAGCGCAGGGAGATTATCCGCATCCTGACGGTGTTCAGCGACGAGCTGCGTCCTCATGTGCAAGAGGTGCTCGACAGCTACCGTTTCTTAGCAGAGATAGACCTGATACATGCCAAGGCAGATATGGCCGAGCAGATGCAAGCCTTCGAACCGCAGGTGAAGGCGGAGCCCACGATGGACTGGATTCGTGCCATACATCCCCTACTCCAACGGTCGCTCCAGAAACAGGATAAAAAGGTCGTTCCGCTAGACATTCGCCTTGAGGGCGGAAGTAAGACGGAAGAAGGAAGAAGTAAGACTTTAGGACGGTTGTTGATCATCAGCGGTCCTAACGCCGGTGGAAAGTCGGTATGCCTGAAGACGGTAGGACTGCTGCAATACATGGTACAGTGCGGACTGTCGATACCCATCGGCGACCACTCGACGGTAGGAATCTTCCAGAACATCATGATAGACATCGGTGACGAGCAGTCCATTGCCGACGACCTCTCGACGTACTCCAGTCACCTGCTAAACATGAAGAACATGATGCGCTATGCCAACGCTCGCACTCTGCTGCTCATCGACGAGTTTGGAGGCGGTACGGAACCCGCTATCGGCGGAGCCATTGCCGAGGCGGTGCTGAAGCAGTTCTGGAAGAAGCAGGCCTTTGGCGTCATCACCACGCACTATCAGAACCTGAAACACTTTGCCGAAGACCATCCCGGAGTGGTAAACGGAGCGATGCTCTACGACCGCCATCAGATGCAGGCACTCTTCCAACTGTCAATAGGTCAGCCTGGCTCGTCGTTCGCCATCGAGATAGCCCGCAAGACGGGTATCCCGGAGGAAGTCATCAACGACGCCTCAGAGATAGTGGGATCGGAATATATACAGAGCGATAAATACCTGCAGGACATTGTCCGCGACAAGCGCTACTGGGAGGGTAAGCGACAGACCATCCACCAGCACGAGAAACGGTTGGAAGCTACCGGCGAGCGCCTCGACGCCAGCCTCGAAGAGATAGAACGCGAGCGTCGTGCCATCCTGAACCGTGCAAAGAAGCAGGCAGAGGAACTCTTGGCAGAAGCCAACAAGAAGATAGAGAACACCATCCGCGAAATCCGTGAGGCACAAGCGGAGAAGGAGCGGACACGTATTGTCCGTGAAGAACTGCAGGAGTTCCGTGAACAGGTGGTCAGCGACGACACCCGTGGGCTGATGAGCGAGGAAGACTTCGAGAAGAAGCTGCGCCAGATGGAGGAGCGCAAAGCCCGTAAGGCCAAGCGGAAACAAGAGAAAGAAGAAGGTCAGAAGGCCACCGCTGAGAAGATGAAGAACAACCTCTCACCGCTCACCTCTCGACACGCACCTCTACAGCCCGGCGACAGCGTTCGCATCAAAGGCACTAGCAGCGTGGGCGAGATAGAGAGCATCCAGGGTAAGCAGGCTACTGTCATCTTCGGAGGGCTACGCAGCAAGGTGAAAGTAGAACAGTTGGAAAGGGCAACCTCCCCCAGCCCATCCCAAGGCGGAACCGTCGATAAGCATGCGCATCTGGCTATACAGACATCGAAGATGACACGCTCCACGATAGAAGATCACCGACAGAACTTCCATCAAGACCTGGACGTTCGCGGCATGCGAGGTGACGAGGCCATCGACGCCGTGATGCACTTCATCGACGATGCTATCCTGATAGGCATGTCGAAGGTGCGCATCCTGCACGGCACTGGGTCTGGAATTCTGCGTCAGCTCATACGCCAATACCTGAATACGGTGCCTAACGTCGTTCGTGCCAAAGACGAGCACGTGCAGTTCGGTGGAGCGGGAATCACGGTAGTAGAACTAGGATAGATAAATAAAAGGATAGCGTTTCGCTATCCTTTTATTTGAGCCTCTTGTCGGATTCGAACCAACGACCCCGAGATTACAAATCACGTGCTCTGGCCAACTGAGCTAAAGAGGCGGGTGGGCAGCGATCTACATCGCGCCGCTACAACCAAGTACCCTTGCTATGTTCCCATCCTGGGGGATTCCGAGGGAGCTGGCCGTATAGGACTGCCCGTATGAAATCGGGTGCAAAGGTACGACTTTTTTTAATAATACGCAAATGATTGCAAAAAAAATTTTGCCTATTGACAAAATATGCGTACCTTTGCACCCATAAAATATAATAATATAAAAATAGTACTAATAGGAAATCATGCTTGACATATCAGTAGTTATACCCCTTTACAACGAAGACGAGTCGATTCCTGAACTCTACGCCTGGATAGAGCGTGTGATGCAGGAACACCACTTCTCGTTCGAAGTTATCTTTGTCAATGACGGCTCTACAGACCGCTCGTGGGACGTCATCACAGAACTGGCACAGAAGTCGGAACACGTGCGCGGCATCAAGTTCCGCCGCAACTACGGCAAGTCGCCGGCACTCTACTGCGGATTCAAGCAGGCTCAGGGCAACGTGGTCATCACCATGGATGCCGACCTGCAAGACTCGCCCGACGAGATTCCAGAACTGTACCGCATGATTACCGAAGAGCACTACGACCTGGTCAGCGGATACAAGCAGAAACGCCACGACCCGCTGTCGAAGACGCTGCCCACGAAACTCTTCAACGCTACGGCACGCAAGGTCAGCGGCATCAAGAACCTGCACGACTTCAACTGCGGTCTGAAGGCCTACCGCCGTGACGTGGTGAAGAACATCGAAGTCTTTGGCGAGATGCACCGTTTCATCCCCTATCTGGCAAAGAATGCAGGTTTCGACAAGATTGGCGAGAAGGTGGTACACCACCAGAAGCGCCAGTACGGCAAGTCGAAGTTCATGGGTTGGAACCGCTTCGTCAACGGCTATCTCGACCTGATGACGCTGTGGTTCTTAGGAACCTTCGGCAAGAAGCCCATGCACGTCTTCGGCTTCTTGGGCACCATCGTGTTCATCATCGGTTTTCTGGCAGCCCTGTTCTTAGGCATTGACAAGGCGTGGGCGCTGTATAACAACATTCCCATGCGACTGGTCACCGACTCTCCCTACTTCTACATTGCACTGACCATGATGATGATTGGTACGCAACTGTTCCTCGCAGGATTCCTTGGCGACCTCATCAGCCGCAACAGTGCCGGACGCAACGACTATCAGATAGAAAGCACCATCAAATGCGAAGAGTAGCTATTGTCATATTGTCAACCCTGCTGATGGCTGCCTGTACCAGCATCGACTGTCCGCTCAGCAACACAGTGAGTGCCGTCTATCAGCTTCAGACGCCCAGCGGCGCCCCTGACACGCTGAAGATTGACACCATGTGGGTCTGGGCAGAGCGAGCCAACGGAACGGACACGCTGCTCGTCAACCGCCTGTGTGGCACCAACGCCACCAAGGTGAGCATCCCCATGAGCTATATGCAGGAGTTTGACAACATCCATATAGAGATTCGCGACACCAATGTCCACACCAGCCAAAACATCTGGGTGGACGACATCTGCATACAGAAAGAGAACTACCCACACTTCGAGAGTGTTGACTGCAAGGCGATGTACTACCACCGTCTGAAGTCCGTCACCACCACGAACAACATCATCGACACACTCATCATCAATAAGACTGAAGTTACCAATGACGCATCGACAGCTCACTTCTTGCTTCGCCTCAAGGCTCGCCGTTAGTTTGCTGCTATGCCTGCTGGCGTTTTCGACAGCCAGCGGACAGAAGCTGTTCAAACTGGAGAAGGACTCCATACCCTTCTTCCGTGGCTTTGCCGTGTCGTTCGACTTGGTGGGTCCTGCCATGATGATATTCAGCGACCACGGCGAGTATGAGGGAGCCCTGCGCATCAACCTGCACGATCAGTGGTTTCCTGTCTTCGAGATGGGTATCGGTCGTGCCAACCACAAGGACGACGAGGTGACCCATCTGAGCTATAAGACCACCGCCCCCTACTTCCGAGTGGGCATGGACTGGAACGTCATGAAGAACAAGCATCTGCCGAACCGCATCTTTGCCGGTTTCCGCTACGCCTTCACGGTCTTCAATGCCGACATTACGCATAAGACACAGCCCGATCCCATCTATCAATCGACGTCGGGATTCTCCGTAGAGGGCATGCACTGCTCGCAACACTGGCTGGAGCTCGTCTTTGGCATCGACGCTCAAATCTACGGTCCCATGCACTTAGGATGGAACATCCGCTATCTGCGACGGCTTGCCCACAAGGAGGGTGAACTGGGACACGCGTGGTACGTGCCGGGCTTCGGCATCAACGATCCCGATAACTTCAATGCCAACTTCAACGTCATCATTGACATCTGAAAACCTTTCACTACTATTATATTTACTAACATTCCGAAACAAAGAAAATGGACAACATACGCAAGAAACGCCTCCTTTGGCAACTACCCTTCCTCACCCTGCTCATCGTGGGCACGGTACTCATCATCCGACAACAGCAGTCCATGCCCTACCGACACTGTTCTGGCACCATCTTCGGTACCTTCTATAACATCACTTACCAGTACGATGAGGATTTGCAGGAGTTGCTCGTCAGCAGAATGCAGCAGGTGGACAGTGCCTTGTCAATGTTCAACGAACAGAGCATCGTCTCGCACGTCAACCAAGGCAATGGCGACATCCCCGACAACGAGACAGGTCGCATGTTCCTCAACATCTTCAAGATGGGCATGGACATCTCCCAGCAGACCGACGGAGCCTTCGACATGACGGTAGCCCCCTTGGTTAACGCATGGGGGTTCGGTTTTAAAAACGGACAGATGCCCGTTCCCCAGCAAGTGGATAGCATTCGCCAATTCGTAGGCTATCAGAAGATTACCTTCAAGCCCGCCACCACGAAGCAGTTGTTAGGCACCCTCGTCAAGAGCGACCCTCGCGTCATGCTCGACTGCTCAGCCATCGCCAAGGGCTATGGCGCCGACGTCGTGGCACAGGCACTCACGGAGAAAGGCATCAAGAACTTTCTGGTAGAGATTGGCGGCGAGGTGGTGACCCGAGGCATCAGCGAGAAACGTCTGCCCTGGAAAATTGGCGTCACCAAGCCTACCGACGACACACTGCATGTGGGTAACGAGTTGCAGACCGTGCTAAACATCACCGACAAAGCGATGGCTACCAGCGGCAACTATCGTAACTATTACTATAAGAACGGGCGCAAATATGCCCACACCATCGACCCTAAGACGGGCTACCCCGTACAGCACAACATCCTGTCGGCCACCGTCCTCTGCGACGAGTGTGCCCGTGCCGACGCCTTTGCCACCTCCTTCATGGTCATGGGACTGGATGGTGCCAAGCGCATCCTTGCCAGCAATCCCGACCTCATGGCCTATCTCATCTACGACAACCATGGTAAGAACGGCGTATGGTTCTCGCCGTCGCTGAAGGACAAGATTGGAAAATAGACACGCACGACCAATAACTTATGGAGATATACGACCAGTTACTACGATTTCCCCTATTCCTGGGTATGAGCCACGCCGACTTGATGGAGGTGGTGGGACACACCCGTCTGGGGTTTTCCAAACTGCCTGCAGGCAAGTGGCTGGTCAGGGAAGGCGAACCCTGCACACACCTCATCTTCCTCACCCATGGCACCCTGCAGTGCGAGACCCAGAGTGCCGACCACTCCTGCCGAGTCGTCGAGCACCTGTCAGCTCCCTACACGCTGCAACCCGAACAGCTCTTCGGCCTGTCGCAACGCTACACGTCGAGCTACAAGACCAAGACGGTGTGCAACTTCATCAGCATCGAACGACAAGAGGTGCAACTGCTGACCGAGACACAGTTGGTGTTTCGTCTGAACCTGCTGAACGCACTCTCCACCGAGACCCAGCGGCAACGGCAGAACAACTGGCGGGCAGCCCCCAAGACGCTGCGTGAGCGACTCGTTCGCTACTTCTTCTCGCGCTGTCTCTACCCTGCCGGAGCGAAGACATTCTTCGTGCTTATGCAGCAGATAGCCGACGACCTGAACGACAGCCGACTGGACATCAGTCGAGCGCTGAACGAGATGGAGCGCGACCAACTGCTTACCCTGCACAGAGGACGCATAGAGATTGCCTCCATGGAGCGTTTGCTGATGTGAACGAAGAAGGATAAAAAACGAAACGCTATACATTATAATATATTATTAAAACATTTTAAAAGACATGTCAACATTAACAATTTGCATCGTTACCGCATTCTGCATAGGCTATCTCTGCATAGCCTTAGAAGCCGTGACGAAAGTCAACAAGGCGGCTATCGCCCTGCTGATGTGTGTGGTTTGCTGGACACTGCTCATGGTCGATCCTGCCAGTTTCTATCCTTCTATTGCCGCCAACGAGGTTATACACCACGTTGCCGAGGCCATCGAGCACCACTTGGGCGATGCTGCCGGTACGCTATTCTTCCTCATGGGTGCCATGACCATCGTCGAGATTGTCGACACCAACGGAGGCTTCAACTTCGTACGCGACTCGTTGAAGACCAGCTCTAAGCGCAAACTCATGTGGCGCATGGCGTTTATGACCTTCTTCCTGTCCGCTATCCTCGACAACCTCACCACCTCTATCGTCATGATTATGGTGCTGCGCAAGCTCGTACAGGACCACAACGACCGTCTCTGGTATGCCGCGCTCGTCGTCATCGCCGCTAACTCCGGTGGTGCCTTCTCGCCCATCGGCGACGTCACGACCATCATGCTGTGGATCAAGGGCGTCATCACCACCCAGGGTGTGCTGACCGAAATCTTCATCCCCTCGCTCATCTCGATGATGATCCCTGCCGCCATTATCAGCACACAGCTGAAGGGTCGCTTCGACAAGACACAGAACCTGCCTAAGAGCGATGCCAGCCAGTTCACCAAGGCCCAGCGCACCGCCATCTTCTGGCTCGGCGTCGGCGGTCTGGTCTTCGTTCCCATCTTCAAGACCATCACCCATCTGCCTCCGTTCATGGGCATCCTGCTCGTGCTGGGCGTGCTGTGGACCGTTACGGAAATCTTCCACCACAACACCGACGAGAACGACACCATGGCCAAGCGTGTCTCTGACATCATGACCAAGATTGACCTCTCAACCATCATGTTCTTCCTCGGCATCCTCATGGCTGTTGCCGTGCTGTCTGAGGTTGGCGTACTCATTGCCATGGGTCAGGGTCTGAACGAAATCTTCCAGGGCAACCACTACCTCGTCACCGGTATCATTGGCGTGCTCTCCAGCATCGTTGACAACGTGCCCCTCGTAGCAGGCTGCATGGGTATGTATCCCGTGGACCCCGTTGCCGGTGCCGACATGGCTGTCGACGGTGTCTTCTGGCAGCTGCTGGCCTACTGTGCTGGTGTCGGTGGTTCTATGCTCATCATCGGCTCTGCCGCCGGTGTCGTCGTCATGGGTCTGGAGAAGATTACCTTCGGCTGGTACATGAAGAAGATTTCGTGGATTGTCTTCGTAGGCTACATCTGTGGTATTCTGTACTACTGGTGCGAGAAGAACGTGCTCGAGGGACTCTTCTAAACAGTGTTCCTGCACTACGCAAAAAACAAAGTGCCGTTTTGCTTCATGCAAAGCGGCACTTTGTCGATGGTAAAGTTACGTTTTGTCGCCGTTAAAGTGCCGTTTTGTTTCGTGCAAAACGGCACTGCGTTTTTATTCTCCCTGCTCCTCGTTGGAAACATGGAGGATACGGGGCTGCCAGAACCAGAAGGTGGAACCCTTACCCTCGCCGTCGGAGGTGACGCCAATGTGTCCGCCGCAACGCTCGACGATGGCCTTGCAGATGGAAAGTCCGAGACCGGTACCCTGCACGAAGTCGTTGAGCTTAACGAAGCGGTCGAAGACTGCTGCCTGCTTGTCACGGGGAATACCGGCACCGGTGTCCTCACAATAGAAGTACAGGCCGCTGACGCCATCACGCTCTTCGGGGCGCCAGCCGATGCGGATATGTCCCTCGTGGGTGTATTTCACGGCATTGGTGACAAAGTTGGTCAGCAGCTGCTGCAGGCGGCCTTTGTCGAGGGTAGCGACGTAGGTGTCGCAGGGGTTGTCCTTAATGAAAGAAACCTCCTCGACACGCTGTGCCAGCGTCTGGCAGATATCGTTGAACACTTTCGGCACATCGACTTCTTGGGGTTCGACGACCAGCGACTGTCCCATGCTGGAAGCCTCGAGGATGTCGTTGATAAGTCGCAGCAGCATGTCGCAGTTGCTACGGATGATGCGTATCAGCTCCATGCGCTCGTCCTTGTCGTCAATCATCTGCAGCACGTCGGAGAAGCCGACGATGGCGTTCAGCGGCGTACGTATCTCGTGCGTCATGTTGGCCAGGAAGGCGCTCTTCAGCCTGCCGGAGTCTTCGGCACGCGCCGTCTCCTGGCGCAGGCGTTCCTGTGCCAGCATCAGCTCGGTGACGTTGCGCAGCAGTCCGAAGTACTGTATGATATGTCCATCAGCATCGCGCAGCGGTATGCCGACAATGCTGTGCCAGGCGCGCTCGCGGCCGACAGGAGTATAGTCGAACTCGTGGATGACATTGAGCGGCTGGCCCTGCATGACGATGTCAGTCATCATGCGGCGCGCCTCGTCACGCTCGTGCTCGCAAATGCTCTGGAAGTACTCGTCGAGTGTCTCGGTGTACTCGGCGTCGCGCAGGGTCCGCGAGAACACCAGCTGGCCGGTCTGCATGTCCAGCCGCCAGGCAAACATCTTGCTCTGCTCCAGCAGGTAGTGCAGCTGTTCCTCATAGGCCGTAATCTGGGCATTCGACTGCTGCAGCCGCCGGTCGTGCTCGCGCTGCTGCATGTAGAGGTCGCGCTCGGCGGTGACATCGCGGGCGGCAACGATATAGAACACGCGGTTGCCCTCGTCGTCGAACACGGGACGCACACGCGACTCGATGTACTTGTCCAGCCCCAGCTCAGGATACTGCATACGACCGCAGATGTGAAAGACTTCGTTGCTGTCCTGCCCGATGAAGGACTTGGCATACTCGTCGTCGTACAGGTTGGTCTGGCGGAAGTACTCCTCGCCCTCGGGCGTCAATTCCAGCAGCTGGCGCATCTTGTCGTTCAGGTCGATGAGCCGGCCCTCGGCATCGTAGAACGACATGGCGGCAAGATTGGTCTGAAACGCCTTCTGGTACAGGGCGGTGAGTTCCTGATTACGCTGCTCCTCCTGGGTTTCACGGGTGACGTCCTTGAAGGTATGGAAGATATAGCGCGGCACGCCTTTCTCGCGCTCCAGGATGGCCGAACCGTAGTACTCGTTCCAGACGGGGCGTCCCTCGGTGCCTACGTTCCAGTGCTTGCGCAGCGTCCACTCGTCGACTTCGCCACGCTGCAGACGCTCCAGCTGGAACTTGAAATCGCCGACCTCGCCGGCAGGGAAGCGGCTCAGGAACTGCTCCTGGCTCATGCCTCCCTCAGGCAGCAGGTTGCCGTAGGCATTGCGCACGTGGCCGCTCTCTATGTCATACTCCAGGACGTAGTAGTCGCCCATGCGCAGTGCCTGGGTCATCATGTTGTTCAAGTCGGTGTTGCGCCGCACGGCAACCCTGACGCGCAGGTAGATGAGCCACCCCAGCAGACACACGCCAAGCAGGGCGACGGCCGTGACGAGCACAATAGCCAGCGTGACGGGCGACGCATCGTCGTGCTGGCGCTCGGGGTGGAACCACTTTTCGTATATCTTCTGTATCTCGCCGGCCTGCTCCAGACGGGTGAACTCGTCATCGATGAGATCGACGATCTCGCGGTCGTAACCCATGATGCGCAGCTCGCCGGCAGGAATGTCCACCTCGTCGGTCACCAGACTGTCAATGGCCAGTTCCTTCATCTTCCGCTTCAGCGGTTCCTCGCCCCAGATGAAGTAGTCGTAGCGTCCCTGGCTGACACCCATCAGGGCGTCGCGTATGCTGGAGTATGCCATGCGGAAGGGCACGGTATCCATGGCCTCGATGGTCAGCGCGGCGTAGTCGTCCTTCTTGAACACGACGGTACGGGTACTGTCCAGATGCATCAGCCGCTGAAGCTGCGGCGTGCTCTGCCGCCGGACGGCACACAGGGTGTAGTAGTTGACAAACTTCTTGGTCGACGCCGTCGAGTGGCCGCGGTAGCGGTAGGCCATGGCATGGATGAGGTCGGCCTCGTGGCGCTCGAAGGTGCGCGCGGCGTCCTGCCACTCGCGCATGACAAAGCGGTAGGGAATGTCGAGCCGCTGGAAGATGAGCGTCAGCACGTCGATGTTATAGCCGGCGGGGCGACCGCTGCTGTTGACATACTCGAAAGGCTGGAAATCCCAGTCGCAGACGATGGTGAGCGGGCGCTCACTGGAGTAGCTATAGCTCTCCCTGGCTCCGCCGGCCAGGGGCAGCAGGGCTATGTACAGGGTCAGTATGATGCGTGCATATCGTTTCATAGGTGTGTCAGGCGCTTCTCTTTCTTGGTGTTAGTTTCTCACGATTTCTGTACAGCGGCACGGGATGGTGACCCAGACAATGGTGCCTTTGCCCTCTTCAGACTTGATGCGGATGTGACCGCCCATCTGGTGTATAATCTCATGACAGATGGGAAGACCCAGTCCGGTACCCTTGCCACCCGTGGAGCCGAAGCGCTGGAATATCTGCTTCAGCCGTTCGTCGCTGATTCCCTCGCCGGTATCCTGGAAGGCGATGTTGAGCTCAGCACCATTGTAGTCGTACGAGATGCGTATCTGCCCGGAGCGCGTGTGCTCTGCACTGTTGGTCACCAGCTGGTCGATGACGACACCGAGGTTCTGCTCGTCAATGTCGACGACGAGACTCTTGTAGGCATTATCGACCACAAAGTCGACGCCGTCGTGCTGGTGGTTGTACCACGCCACCTGGCAGCGGGCGACAAAGGTGTCGGCCAGATTGACGGACTGTCGCTTGAACTCTATCATGTGGGCATCAAGCCGCGAGAGGAACAGAATGTCGTTGATGAGCTTGAGCAGGTGGGCGGAGTTCTCCTTGATTTCGTTGATGAAGAACTGCTCGTCCTCAGGGGCATGCTCCATGGCAAAGAGTTCGGCAAAACCGACGACGGAGTTCAGCGGGGTACGTATCTCGTAGCTCATGTTGCGCAGGAAGGAGCTCTTCACCGTCTCCACCTCCTGGGCCTTGGCGGTCTCCCGGGCCAGCTGTTCTTCAGCTGCCTTGATGTCGCTGATGTCACGCGCCATGCCGAAATATCCGGTGATGTTGCCGTCGGCATCGGTCGTAGGCACAAACGAGAAATACAGGTACAGCGGCAGCCCCTTCTCCGTGTACAGCTCAGTCTTGATGGTTGCCGTCAGCGTAGAGCGGTTCTGGTTGTCCATGGCCGTCAGCAGGCGGCGGGCAGCCCGCTTGGAGTCGGCGTCGACAACAGCCAGGGCGCGGGTCTGCGTCAGTTCGTCCTGCACCTGATCAACGGCGCTGTACACCCGCAGTACATGCTCCTGGGGCGAATAGCGCACCATGCGCACGCCGCCGTTCTTCAGCACGAAGTCGATGTTGGCAATATACTTGCGCAGGTCGCCGTTCAAGCGCTCCATCTGCTCGACATTGCGCTGCAGCTGCTGGTAGGAGTGAACCATCTCGGTGACGTCGCGCCCCGTGCCGAAGACGGTGAGCAGACGCCCTTGGGCATTGCGCACGGGAACCAGTTGCAACTCGTAGTACATCACGCTGTCGTGCAACGCGCTGTTGAACACACGCTCGTCTCTGCCGACGGTGTACATACGGGTCAGATAAGTGGTCTGCAGTTCGTCTATGGGCGGCATGTCGCTACCTAGGACGTCGGCCAGGCAGAACCGCTTCTCCTGGGCACCTTCCTTGCCACCGGGGAAGGCGCGGCTGGCTGTCTCGTTCATGTCGGACATGTACCCGTGCTCGTCGTAGGTAATAGAATCGACCAATGCAGAATTGAACACAGACTGGTAGAGCAGCATGTTACGCTTGACCTGCAGCAGGCGCAGGTGGTCGGCGGTGACGTCGCTGGTGATGCCGATGATGTCGGTAGGACGGCCGTCCTTGCCACGGTGCAGCACGTCAAGACCAATGGTCAGCGTGCGCGAGAAGTCGCCCTCGGCGTTCAGTGCCACCACGTCGAGCGTCTGCTGGTCCTGACGGCAGGCGGCAATGTCGTTCAGTGCCGCAACGATGTGCCGGCGGTCCTGCGGATGCACCTGCTGCAGAAAGTCGCGCAACGACTGCTCCTCCAGCACTTCGCCGCTGCCCGTGTACTGGCTGACGGTCTTCGTGGCTACATGGAGTATCCAGATGTGGACGCCGCTGGTGCGCAGTATCAGGGCCAGACGACTGTTGCTGCGCCGTATCTCGCGGGTCATGAGTTTCTCCTGTCGCCGATACACCAGATAGTAGGCAATGCTGACCAGCAGCAGCAACACTAGGGCTACAGCCAGTTTCCATATCCATCCGGGTATGCCGCTGTCGCGCCGCTCGGGATAGAACCACTTGTTCTGAATGGCCTGCAACTGGCCTGAGGAGTTAAGTTTGGTGAAGACGCTGTCAAGACGCGCCAGCAGCAAGGAGTCGTTAGACATGAACCTGTACTCGCCATGAGCCATCTTGACGGGCGACAGCTTCAGCTGGTTGTCATAGTGCAGGGTCTGTATGAGCCACTTCAGCGACATGGTGTTCCAGACGATACGGCTGGACGGCTCGCTGTACACATACTGCACGGCTTCCTTCATGTCGTCGTAGGGAATGGCATTAAGGCCCCACCCGCGGCGCTGCATGAGATGATGGCTGAAGCTACCGTCGTGGACTATGACCTTGTGGGTGGACAAGTCGCTGACACTGGCTATCGCGGGAGCATTGTCACGGTGGTACACCTCGCTATGGGTGAATATCTGGATGACGTTGCGGCCGTAGTGGGCATAGTCGTTATGGAAATGGGCATCCATGCCGAACATCAGGTCGCTGTGGCCCGCCTTCAAGTCCTCCAGGGCCGACGAGATGGGCTTCAACTTGACGACGTAGGGAATCTTCAACTCGCCGCACAGCAGGTGCAGCAGGTCGATGTTATAACCTACGGCCTTGCCGTTCTCGTCAAGGAAGACGTAAGGCCAGAGGTCCCATGTGTCTTCATAGACCAGCGGGTGCTCGCTGGTGTACTCGCGACTGTGGAAGGCCGGCTGGGCGGTGGCAGCAGGGACATTGAAGTGAAGGTTGAAACCGAGCAGCAGACATAATAATAAGGTACGCACGCACGTGGGTATCCACATCCAGAAGGTCGAGCCGCTATTCTTTCCGTCGGACCGAACACCGATGGAGCCCTTGCAGGCGTCGGCGATGGCCTTACAGATGGAGAGTCCGAGACCGCTACCCTGGATGAAGTCATTGACCTTAAAGAAACGCTCGAATATCTTGTCCTGCACCTCGGCGGGTATGCCCTCGCCGGTATCCTCGCAATAGACGTACAGACCGTCGCGACCGTCGCGCTGCTCCAGTTGGTAACCCAGACGGATATGCCCCTGGTGGGTATACTTGACGGCGTTGGTCAGGAAATTGGTGATGACCTGATTTACGCGCCCCTCGTCAATAGTGACGACGCAACGGTCGTAAGGACTGTCCTTGACAAGTTCGACGCCGGGCTGGTCGACACGCGGACGCAGCGACTCGAACAAGTCGTTGAAGGACTTGGCAAAGTCCACTTCGTGAGGGACTATCTCCACACCATTGCTCTCCAGCGACGAGGCAACGAGGATATCATTGATGAGCCGCAGCAGCATGTCGCAGTTCTTCATGATGACGCGGATGATCTCCTGCTTCTCGTCGGCAGAGTCGAGCATGGTCAGCACGTCGGAGAAACCTACGATGGCGTTGAGCGGCGTGCGTATCTCGTGCGTCATGTTGGCCAGGAAAACACTCTTCGTGTGACCGGACTCGTTGGCACGCTCGGTTTCGCGGCGCAGCTGGTTTTGCTTCTGCATGAGCAACGTGACGTTACGTATCAGTCCGAAGCCGCCAGTCAGACGGCCATGCTCGTCATAGACGGGGATGGTGTTAATCTGGTTCCACTGCTGGGTATCCTTTTCGTGGAAGATGGAGCGGGTCTGGTAAACACCCGTCGACGACTTGGCAAAGAACTCTGTGGCATTGTCGATGGGTGACACGGGATGCTGCTCATCTTGGATGAAATAAGTGTTCAGCTCGTCGAGGGACATCTCACGCTCGACGGTGCTCAGACCTTTATAGAAGCGGATGGTGCGGTCGGCCAGCGAGACGCGCCATACCCGCATGTCGCAGGCTTCAAGCATGTAGCGCAGCTCGGCCTCATAGAGCTGTATCTCGTCGTTGAAGCGCTGTAGCTGGATGTCATTGTGCTTGGCCTGACGGTACATCTCACGTTCTTCGGTAATGTCGCGGGTGGCTACGGAGATGTAAACGATGTCGCCATTGGCGTTGCGCACCGGACAGACACGAATCTCCAGATAGACATGCATGTCGCGCTCAGGAATGATGCTCTGCGTGCAGCCCCAGAAATCGTCGAGGTGGTTGCGGTCCATCACTTCGTTGAAGGGAGGTATGTCAAACAGGTTGACCTTCGAGAAGAAACTGTCACCGTCATCGCTGTCGAAGTGGCAAATCTCACGCATGATGCGGTTGGCGCGCAACAGCTTGCCCTCCGGCGTATAGAACGACAGACCGATGATGGAGTTCTCGAATATCAGACCGTAGCGCTCGGACAACTGGCGGGCCTGGCGCTGCTTGCGCAGCAGCTCGGTCTCGTCGGTCAGCGTGGCGATGATGTTGACGGGACGCTGACGGTCGGAGGCGTATTCGGCAATGGCATAGCTGTGCATGTCGTGCCACTCGGGCTCGCCCGTACCGGTATAGTTATAGTCCCAGCGGTAACGGCACTCGGCTTCTTTGTCGATGCCCTGACTGAGACGCTCAATGAAATTCTTGAAGGCCGGACGGTCGGCCTCATGGATATAGGTGTAGCACACGTCAATACCTACGTTGTTGCCAAACAAGGCCTTGCCGTGCAGATCGTAGACGCAGTTCTTGCGCAGGTCCAGACACATGACGTGGTTGCCGCTGATGTCCAGTGCCTTCTGCATAGCCATGCGGTGGTCGACCTGCAGGGTCGGCTTGCCGCCAAAGTATTTCCTGACGAGACGTCGTATGACTCTTGCTATCAAACTCATAGTTCTTCCTTAGTTAAGATACGCCCTCTCTCTTCTTCTCCTGCACCTTGGCGGTACAGGGTATCGAGAACCAGACTGTAGTACCCTTGCCCTTCTCCGACTGCATGTCAACGGAGCCGCCCATCTGCTCGACCATGAGCTGTATGATAGGCAGGTCGAGTCCGGAGCCACACATGCGACCGTTCTCGTCGCGCGAGAAACGCTCGAAGGCGATGGGCAGTACGGCGGGATCTATACCGCCACCGGTATCCTCGATGGTGACGGTCAGTTCGCCACGCCGATACTCATAGGTGGCACTGATGGCTCCCTGACGGGTCATCATGGCGGAGACGCGGCATAGCCGCTCTATCACCTTACCCACATGGTCGATATCGATGTCCACCACAAGACTGTTGTACGAATGGTCAATAATGGTCTTTACTTGGGGGGAGGCCTGAACCATGCCGCGGTGACAGAAACTCTCGAAGAGCAGTGCAAAGTCGACATCCTCGCGCTTGTACTCCTCCATGTTGGCGTCCAGGCGCGAAATGAGCAGAATGTCGTTGATGAGCACCAACAGGGTCTGGGTGCCTTGCTTTATCTGCTCGACGAAGAAGGCCTCGTCGGCTGAGTCATGCTCGGCATTGAACAACTCTGCGAAACCGATAACGGTGTTCAGCGGCGTACGGATCTCATAGCTCATATTGGTAAGGAAGGCCTGCTTCAGCAGTTCGGTCTCCTGGGCTTTCTTGGTTTCCACAGCCAGACGGTTCTCCGTCTCGACCACCTCGGTGATGTTGCGGCACATACCGAAATAACGCTCTACGTTGCCCTCCTTGTCAAGCATCGGCACCATATTGAACAGCAGCCAAATCTGACGTCCCTGCTTGTCGCGTATCTCAGTCTCGATAGCCTGCACGATGGGGTGCTTGGTCAGATGGTCCATGCGGTTCAATACGCTGGAGATAGTCCTGCGGAAGCGAGGAGTACCCAGGCGAATGCAGCGCAACTGCGACAGGCGGAGTTGCGACTGCATGATGTTATTGGAAATCTCGAGCGTATAGGACGACGGATAATAGTTGACTAGTCGTACTTCACTGACACGAAGAGCGTAGTTGATATTGGAGACATAGTCTTCAATACTGTTCGTGGCTTCCTGCAGTTGACGGGTGCCTTCCTGCTGGCGATGGAACGACTCCACCATTTCGGAAATATCGCGACCCGACATGTAGATACCTTCCAAGCCGCCTCGTTCATTACGAATGGGGTTGATGACAGACTCATAATACATCTTGCCATGCAAATTCAACTCATCGCGCTTATACACTTCGTCACTATAGTTGGCAAAATCAATAATGGAGCAAGCCCTCGTGCCCTTCAGTTGGTCTAAAGGTGTCTGCGTAAACATGGGATTGTTCTGTAACAGGAAGCTGCCATCGAGCACCTGATGCTGGTCGGTGACATGGAACGTCGAACAGGCGCGCTCATTGATATCTGTCAGCACTCCGTTCTTGTCGTAGAACATCATGTCCAGCAACGACGAGTTGAAAACGGTATGATAGCGTAACAACAGGCGATCCACTTCCTGCTGACGGCAATACTCATCCGTCACATCGTGCTGAATACCCATCAGAAGCGAAGGCAGATGATGTCTGCCAATACGCGCTACAGCAACGGAGACTTGATAATAACGACACTCCTCGCCCTCTTTCTGACTGCTGCGCAGCAAGACAGAGGCCTTTTCAACATGACCATCGCAGATTTCAAATACCTGGCGACTCAATTCCTCGAAGTCGCCACGGTCGAAACGCTGCGAGAACTCCACAGGATTCAGACGTTCCTCCTTGCTGCCGTCTTCCGACAAATAGAAATAATGACGAGAGGAAGGATGATAGAACCACAACCGCAAATCACCAGTCTTCAATATCAAGGCCAGGCGGTTACGCTGGAAGATTTCTTCCATGGACTCAGCCTCATCTTGATGATGTCCGAATCGACGCCATAGGAAATAGCACAAAAAGGAAAGAAGCAGTAAAACCACCGCATAAATGATGCAATGGGTCAGGTCGAAAAGGGATGTTGTCTGTACTATTTCCATGCCGTATCTTTACAGCTTTAGGCAAAATATGGTAGCAAAGATAGTTATTTTCTACCAATTGACCAAATTTTTCATACTATTTTTACAATAATAGAGGTGAAAGACGCCTTCTTGCTGCCAAAAACGAAAATAATTCCTAATTTATTTTGCTTTTTGCTCACTTCTTCGTATCTTTGTCGGAAGAAATCTTAAACCAACAATAATATGATTGACGTCAAACAAACATTGAACGGTGCTGAAGAGCGTATGCAGATGGCTGCCATGTTCCTGGAGGAGGAGCTGAGCCGTGTGCGTGCCGGACGTGCCAACGTTGCCATCCTTGATGGCGTACGAGTAGAATCTTACGGTTCACGAGTTCCCTTGAACCAAGTTGCCAACATCTCCACACCCGATGCCCGTACCATTGCCATCAAGCCTTGGGACAAGAAGCAGATTCGCGACATCGAGAAAGCCATCATGGACTCTGACGTGGGCATTACTCCGGAGAACAACGGCGAAATCATCCGCCTGGGTATCCCCCAGCCTACTGAGGAGCGTCGCCGTGAACTGGTCAAGCAGTGCAACAAGATTGCCGAGAAAGCCAAGGTAGAGGTACGCAACGTGCGTTCCGACATCAAGGAGAAGCTGAAGAAGGCCATCAAGGACGGTCTCTCTGAGGATAACGAGAAGGATGCCGAGAACGACCTCCAGAAGTTGCACGACAAGTACATCAAGAAGCTTGACGAGCTCATGGAGGAAAAGAACAAGGAAATTATGACGGTGTAAGTTTTCTGTTTACGGTTTACAGTTTACGGTTTACAGTTGAAAGTTGAAGGGCTTAGTCATTAAAAACACAGGAAGCTGGTACACCGTCTTGACGGACGATGGCCAGCTGCTTGATTGTAAGGTCAAGGGCAATTTCCGCATCAAGGGAATCCGCTCTACTAATCCTGTGGCTGTCGGCGATCGTGTCATCGTCTCCGCACCTTCTTCGGGAGGAAATCAGGAGGGAGCCTGGATTACTGAGATTGAAGACCGTCGCAACTACATCATTCGCAAGAGCATCAATCTCTCCAAGCAAAGCCACATTCTGGCGGCCAATATCGACCAGGCCATGCTGGTCATCACCGTGACCAAGCCCCAGACTTCCACGACTTTCATCGATCGTTTCTTGGCTTCGGCAGAAGCCTATCGCGTGCCCGTGATACTTATATTTAATAAGGGCGACCTGCTGACGGACGAGGAACAGCACTACCAGCAGATGATGATTGACCTCTATGAGAACATCGGATATGAATGCCGTGCCATCTCTGCGGAAACGGGCGATGGCGTAGAGGCACTGCGCCCCTTGTTAGAAGGAAAGATTACGCTGCTCAGCGGCAATTCGGGGGTCGGAAAGTCAACACTCATCAACAAGCTGGTACCGCATGCCGCCCAACGCGTTGCTGACATCAGCGAGGCACATCAGACAGGCATGCACACCACCACGTTCTCAGAGATGATTCCCCTCACCCCTCTTTTCCCTCCCTTCAAGGAGGGTCAGGGTGGGTCTCCTCATTCCTCATTCCTCATTTCTCATTCCTCATTTCTTATCGACACTCCAGGCATCAAGGGCTTTGGCACCTTCGACATGGAACGCGAGGAGCTGACGAGCTATTTCAAGGAAATCTTTGAATTTTCCAAGCAGTGCCGCTTCTCGGACTGCACGCACACTCACGAACCAGGATGTGCCGTACTGAAGGCGGTAGAGGACCACTACATCGCACAAAGTCGTTACCAGTCGTATCTCTCGATGCTCGACGACAAGGATGAAAACAAATACCGCGAAGCATATTGAAGTAACTTTCAACTTTCAACTTAACAAAGTATGAACTTAAATGACAAGCGTATTGCCGTACTTCTCTCAGGAGGTGTAGATTCGTCCGTGGTGCTCTACGAACTGGTGCGCCAGGGACTGCAGCCCGACTGCTTCTACATCAAGATCGGTCCCGAGGAAGAAGAGGAATGGGACTGTTCCTCCGAGGAAGACCTGGAAATGGCAACCGCTGTCAGTAACAAGTATCACTGTAAGTTGGAAGTGGTAGATTGCCACAAGGAATACTGGAATCAGGTGACGAGCTATACGATGGAAAAGGTACGGGCGGGATATACGCCTAATCCTGACGTCATGTGCAACCGCCTCATCAAGTTCGGAGCCTTCCATGAGAAGCGCGGTCACGACTACGATCTCATCGCCACCGGCCACTACGCCACCACAGAGGAAGAGAACACTCCTCTTACCTCTCATCAACCTCCCTTCCCTTTGGGAGGGGTCGGGGGTGGGCTTCCCCTCAAATGGCTTTGCACCAGTCCTGACCCCGTAAAAGACCAGACGGACTTCCTGGCACAAATCTACAACTGGCAACTGCAGAAAGCGCTGTTCCCCATCGGTCACATGATGAAGGACGAGGTGCGCCAGATAGCAGAAAAGGAACACCTTGCCCCTGCCCATCGTCACGACTCACAAGGCATCTGTTTCTTGGGGAAGATTAACTACAACGACTACCTGCGACGTTATCTCGGAGAACAGCAGGGTGACGTGGTAGAACTGGAGACGGGCAAGCTCATCGGCAAGCATAAAGGTCACTGGTTTCACACCATCGGCCAGCGCAAAGGCATGGGGTTGGGTGGCGGTCCGTGGTTTGTCGTCAAGAAGGATGTAGCACAGAATATCATCTATGTCTCTCACGGCTACGACCCCTCAACAGCATATCAGCAAGATTTCCCCATCCACGACTTCCACAGCATCAACGGACAATTGCCGCCGCTGTCGGTAACACTGAAGATTCGTCATACACCGGAGTTCCTGCCTGCCACCTTGGAGGCGACGGGCGACGGCTCCTATCTGGTACATGCACAACAGCCTATTCACGGCGTAGCACCCGGTCAGTTCTGTGTCATCTACGACGAACAGCATCACCGCTGCTACGGATCAGGAGAAATAACAACAAAACAAACCCCAAATTATTAACTAAAACTACAACAACATGAAAAAGATTTTGATGATGATGGCCGTAGCAGCCATCGCTATTGGAGCCTCTGCACAGGGCGAGTATTCTATCAACAAGCGCGACGCTTACATCAAGGGCGGCAAGAGCATCAAGGAGGTAAAGAACTTAGAAGTGACCTTCGACGAAAGCATCAGCGACTGGAAACTGGGCGGTTCACAGAATGACGAGTGTACTATTGCAGGCGTTGACCTGACGGGAAAGTACATCACCACTGCAGGCACGAATGGCGCTCCCGTTATCTTTACTGCCAAGAAGGATGGTAAGCTGACCATCTTCCTCGGAGGTGCAGTGGCTACCACCAAGAAAGTCTTCATGAAGGAAGGCAACAACAAGATTAACGGCACAGTTCTCTCTACCGGTGCTGAGGTAGAATGTGGCCAACACCCCTCTGCCGACATCAAGGCTTGGGATGCATTGGTCTATGACATCGAGGCCGACAAGGCTTACACTTTCTACATCTCGGGTGCCAAGTGGCGTCTGGCAGGCTTCAAGTTCGAATAAGCCGTGCTGATGCTATCAAACAAAAAGTGGGCGAAACCAATCGCGTTTCGCCCAATTTCTTTATGTCTATCCTTTAGCACGGACGTTTCTTCGGCAGTTTGAAGACATCCTGCACTTCCTTCATCTGTGCAGCGGTCATGCCGTCGGGCTCTGAACCCATGGAGCGCGCACACATATAGATGTTGGCAGCCTTGCAGAGCACGTCTGTCTGGTCGAAGGCATCCATAATATCCTGACCGACAGCCACCGTACCGTGTTTTTCCCACATCACCACATCGTGGGTCTTGATTTGCTCCAAGGTAGCCTCAGCCAAATCTACTGACGACGGCAAAGCATAAGGTACGATACCGATGCCTAACGGAGCGAAAGCCAAGGTCTCAGGAATCATCGACCACAGCACGCGCGTCATCTCGTCACCCTTCAGGAAACGCTGGATATGACTCATAGCCACCAGCTCGATGGGGTGTGTATGCAGCGTAGCCTTATAGCAAGAGCCTGTTTCCAACAGATAGTTCTGTAGGGCGAGGTGCGTAGGCAGCTCGCTGGTAGGCACCACGTTGACATCGGCAATGACCACGTAGCTGGCACAGTCGTCGCAGATGCGGATAATCGAACCGTTCTGCATCGGTTCCTTTGCCAGGTCGCGCATACGCTTGCCGGTTCCTTTACAATAGAAATACTTGCCTTTCAACTGGGGCAGCGTCAGACCAATCTGTTTCACTTCCGAAATGGCAGGCAGCGCCTTGCACTCATCGTCCATGAACTCAGTGACATTAACGGTAATGTTTCCACCGTTGCGTTCTGCCCACCCTTTTTGCCAGAGGTAACCAGTAACCTCTGCAATCTGATCAATCACGGCCTTCAATCCTTCACGGCCTTCTAATATACTTTTCATTTTAATCTTTAATTTTTAATCTTTAATTTTTAATCTTTAATCTTTAATACTCCTCGCCATACCGCTCCTTGGTAATATCCTCCAGCGAGCGGCCACGGGTCTTCGGTGCTCCAAGGATACCAACGATGAGCGAGACTGCTAGCAGGGCAATCATGCAGTAGGCAGCAAGGGTAAAGCCCTCGCCCTGCTCGCCGTAGATATAGGTAAAGAGCAGTCCCCAAACCGCAGACAGACCACGGACGATGAAGAACATCAAGCCCTGGGCTCCGGCACGGAACTTGGCGGGGAACAGTTCTGACCCCCAGAGGGCATAGAAAATTTGCACGGAAGTACCTCCCTGCACACCCCAAAGGATAGCGAATGCCCACAGTCCTACCGGTCCGTTGACGCCAATCGTGACAATGATGAGCCAGGCGCTGATAGCCACCACCAAGCCAAAGACATAGATGAGCTTGTGGCTGGTACGGTCGATGAGCTTCGAGGTAATCAGCGTCACACCTACGATAATAGCCCATTGTATGCAGTTCATCCAGTTTGCCTGCTCGTTGGTAACGCCACCTGCCGTCTCATAGATATGCGGCTGGAAGAATCCCATCACCGAAGCGACAAGGTTCCAGGTCAGATAGATACCTGCCAGGAAACAAACGGTCTTCACTGCCACTTGGTTCGTAAACAGCAACTGGATATTCTCTATCAGGCCGTTCTTCTTCTCCTGTGCCTTCTGTGCCGTAAATTCTGCACTCTCCTGCAACTTACGCTGCAGATTCCAGGCAATGAAAGCCACCACAAACAAGGAGAAGAATACCAAACGCGAGGAGAACACATTGACAGCATGCTCGGCAGCATCAGCACCCAGGCAGCTATGCGCCAACGACTCTACCCAGCCGAACAGATAGCCGCCTGGAGCAAAGAACATACCTAACAGGAGGATGACCATCGGACCAACACCCCATGACATCTGCGAGATGCAGATATTTCTGCCACGGTTGTTGTTCTCCGATGACTCTGAGATATACGTCCACGATGCCGGCACGCCGACTCCTACGGAGATTCCTGTTACCAAGAATCCTGCCAACAGCATGGGGAAGTTGACACTCAGCATGATGAGCAGCACACCCGTCATATAGACCAGCATGTTGTAGGTAAAGATAAACTTACGACCATACTTGTCTGCCAGGAATCCTCCGATGATAGCACCGACGGCAGCACCCAAGCAGTTGGCACTGATAAAATTCAGCCATCCCAAATGCATCTCGGTCAGTTCAAGATAGTTCTTCCACAAGGTCAGTCCCGACGCACCGGCAACGATTGCTCCTGCATCCAGATAATTGGTCAGAGACACGGCAATCGTGCTCTTTAGAGACCCACTCCCCTGCCCCTCCCTGCGAGGGAGGGGAGTAGAATGAGTCTGCGATGATGATTGATTATTCATGAAAATACTTTTCTATTTGGTTTAGTACATAATCAATATACTCCCCTCCCTACAAGGGAGGGGCTGGGGGGGAGGGTCTTTTATCTGCAAACGATGTCACATTCCACATTGAAGATCTTCGCCACCTTCAGGATCGTGTCGATGTGATGACCCACGGCAGCAGCCATGTGGTGCGTCGGTCCTGCCTCACTCCAGCGATTGCAGAACTCACGGGCTCCAATGGAGAAGCGGGTACGCATGTTCGTATCGCCGAAGGTGAAGATAGGACCGTCCTCGTTGACACCCTCAGCAACGACGAATTTGAACACGCCGTTCTTATCCTGTGTGATACCGAGATACGTCACGTCGCCCGTAGGAGGATAGAACTGCGTCAGATAGCCGCCACCACTCTTTCCGTGGAAGACAGGCACAATCTTCATCGTTGGCTTCTTGGCCTGCGAGATGTCGTAGTCGCCAGAACCTGAGTGACCGATGATGCAGATATCCTTGTCGAAGTCAATGCTATACATCTCACTCAGCGTACCCGTACCACTGATGGTCTTCAGGATACTCATCGCCATCGCTACCTTCATGTCTCCCTCTACGGCACAGGCGGTGTGCTGCTTGATGAGCATGGAGAAGGCAGGAATGAGCATCGAGTCTAACTTACCAGCAACACCTTGTGCAAAACCGTCGTAATGCGAGGCGATGAGTCCTAACTGCTCGTCTTTCACCCACTGCTCGAAGGCAACGACATAACGCGCCATATCCCAGACTTTCTCAATGCTGTTGCCACCCTCGATATCGAAGGTGTTCAGAATATCCTCTGCCTTGGCACGGATAGCAGCCTCATCGGTGACATTGTCGGCAATAGCCCACATCTTCTCCCAGTCGAACTGTTTGGTATAGAGCCACATGCGGTGATAAAGGTTCGTCTCGTCGATATAAAGGTCCATCATGCCAGGATAGGGACGGCCAATCTGTGCGATGTTCGTATCGCGGAAGCGGCGACGCACCTGGGCAGCACGGCACCAGTCCTCTATCTCTGCCTGAACCTGCGGGTCGCCACCTTCTACAACACCGGTAATGACGGCATGACGCTTACCGGCACGCTCCAGGTCTGCGACCATCTCACCCACGGCACCGCAGGCATAGAGCTCGCCCAGCCAAGTGGGAATGTCCGTATGGGCATAGTCGGGAGCCTTTTTCTTCTGTACGTTCACAAGCACGACGGGAACATCGAGGTCACGAACTGCCGGCAGCATATTATAAGAGGTGGCGTAGGTCAGCAACTGAAGGATAACCAGATCGACATCGGCAGCACGGAACTTGTCTCCGGCAGCCTGCGACTGCTCCTTGGTGGTCACCATGCCACCATCGATGATATCTACCGTGGTAGGCAGTGTCTTCTTAAAAGCCTCATACTGAGCCTCGAATTCGGGCACCAGCTGAGGGAACTGCGGCAGGTAAGCACCCAGTGCGATGCTGAACACACCTACCCTTGCTTTTGTCTCTACTAAAGGTTTTGCCATAATTTGTTTTGTTTTTTATTTCGTTATTTCGATATTTCGACATCTCGTTATTTCGATATCTTCAGGAACTTCTCGTAAGCCTTGTCCCACGCTGCCTTGTCGGCCGTGGGATGATAAGCCACCATCTCTACGCTGTTAGCGATGATGCGCCGCATCTCCCAGATGTCGCTGACATCGCCGGAAGCCTTGGCCTGCAACATGATGTTACCGATGGCGGTACACTCCTGCGGACCTGCCAGCACCTCGATGCCCAAAGCATCGGCAGTAAACTGCGTCAGGTACTTATTCAGCGACCCGCCTCCAATGACGTGCAGCACCTCCACCACTCCCGCCGCTTCTCCAGCAGGTTCCACCACTCCCGCCGCTTCTCCGGCGGGTTCTCCTGTGCTCGACGGTTCACCCGTCGAGTTAAACTCCTTCAACCACCCGAACACCTGCCGGTACCTCAGCGCCAGCGAGTCGAAGATGCAGCGGCATATCTCCGCCGGCGTTTCCGGCACCGCCTGCCCGCTCTCACGACAGTACTGCTGGATGGCCTCTATCATAGAAGACGGATTAGCAAAGACTTTGTCATCGGGATTGATGATACTCCGGAAGGCCTCCACCTGCATGGCAGCGCCCTGCAGTACGGGGTGTGACACTTCACTCAATGGCACCCGCTTGCCGTTCACCTCCAACTGCTCACCTCTTGCTATCCACTCCTTGCGGCAGCGCTCATAGAGCCACATGCCACAGATGTTCTTCAGGAAGCGCGTAGTCCCCTCTACTCCACCCTCGTTGGTAAAGTTCAGCTCGTAGCTGCGCTCATTGATGATGGCATGTTGCGTTTCGATACCCATCAGGCTCCACGTGCCGCTGGACAGGTAGGCGAAATGCTCGTTCTTGGCGGGCACGGCAGCTACGGCACTGCCTGTATCGTGACCGGCAACGGCAATGACGGGTACTGCTCCCAGTCCTGTCATCTGCTGAACTTCTTCCGTCAGCACACCGATCTGCTCTCCTGGCTGCACCATGCGTCCAAAGTGCTGACGCGTCAGTCCGACGCTCTTCAGCAGTCGCTCCGACAGCTCTCCCGTTCGGGGGTCAAGCATCTGCGAGGTCGAGGCAATGGTATATTCGCACACCGCCTCACCGGTCAGCATCCAGCTCAACGCATCGGGTACGAAGAGTATCTTCTTCGCCATCTTCAGGGCAGAGTTACCGTCCTGCCGCATGGCATACAGTTGAAACAGCGAGTTGAAGTTCATCAGCTGGATGCCGGTGATGTCATACACCTCTTTGCGACTGACGACCTTCTCCAGATACTCCTCCATTCTCCCGAAGGTATGAGGGTCACGGTACGCCATCGGATTGCGCAACAGCGCACCATCCTCCGCCACGAAGACGAAATCGACGCCCCACGTATCAATGCCGATAGACGTGATGGCTATCTTTCTGCGTGCCACCTCCTTCAGACCGCGTATCATCTCAAAATAGAGGGCATAGATATCCCAATAGAAATGACCGCCTGTCTCTATCAGATTATTCGGGAAGCGCGTCAGCTCCTCCTGTTCCAGTTTTCCGTCGCTCAGCACACCCAGGATGGTTCTTCCGCTGGTAGCTCCCAAATCGACGGCAAAATAGTATTTCTTCTTGTCTGCCATGATGATAGTAGTAGTTGTTGTTTGTTCTAAGAAAAAGCCTATCGCTGTCTGACGTACTTGTGCAGCGTTGCCCTTACGGCACCCTTGCCGGCAAAGAGCTCCTTCACCATGCCTTCTACCTGTTCGCCGAGTCCTGCCTCATAGAGGTCCAGGCCGAAGACATCGCGGCGGGTGTATAGCTGCTTCAGACAACTGTAGTCCTGGTCTGCCTTGCCGACCTCCAAGGGGGCCACGATAGCTTGCAGCTCCTCCAGCATCGGGTCGGGCGACGGCTCAAACGGCGTCAGGTCGTCCTTCACTCCCTTCAGGTAGCGGGCATAGCCTGCCAGCACCAGCGGGATGAGCACGAGGTTCTCCTTGTCCAGACCGCGCTGGATGTATTTCTTGATGGTCTCACCGAAACGGATGGGCAGCTTCTGACTCGTATCCATCGCGATGCGCTGCGGGGCATCGGGCATGAAGGGGTTCGGCAGTCGCTTGTTGATAACGGCACCGACAAACTCGTAGGGGTTCAGTACACCTGGGTCAGTGACCACCGGCATCGCCTCGATATAGCCTATCTTCTGGATGAACGATCGCAGGTCGTCGTCCTGCATCTCTGCCGAGATGAGCGTATAGCCCAACATACAGCCATAGATGCTCATGGCGGTATGCAGCGGATTTAGGCATGTCGTCACCTTCATTGTCTCTACCTTATCTACCGTTTCGCGGGTGGTATAGAGCGCTCCGCCCAAATGCAGCGGCGGACGACCGTTGGTATAGTCGTCTTCTATCACCAGGTACTGCGTCTCCTCGGCATTCACGAAGGGTGCCGTAAAGGTGTGCTTCTCGGTTTCTATGTACTCGTTGTCCTCGAAACCGTCCTTCGCCAGCAGTTCCTTTACCTTCTCGTGGGGTCGCGGCGTAATCTTGTCAATCATCGACCAGGGGAAGGTCACCAGTGCCTTGTTGCGCACATAGTCGGCAAAGCCCTGCGGTACCAGTCCGTCGCTCGCCCAGCGCTCGGCATACGCCAGCACGCCGGCCTTGACGCGATCGCCATTGTGCGAACAGTTGTCCATCGACTGCACGGTAACGGGCAGCTTGCCGGCCTGGTAGCGCTCGTACAGCAGGGCCGTCACCTTGCCCAAGGCAAAGACGGGCTGCAGACCGCGTTGCAGGTCCTGCTCGCTATAACCGTAGCCCTTCTCGGTGATGGTGAACGATATCATCTGCAGCGAGGGCTGCCGGAATATCTCGCACAGCCGCTGCCAGTCAGCAAACTGGTAATCGGCCTTCAACGCCTCGGTGACGCTGGCAATGACTTTCTTCTCCACCGTGCCGTCGCCCTTCAGCGACACCAGCAGCGACAGGTTGTCGTACGGCTTGTATGCCTTGTCGATGACTTCATAGTCGAAGGTCTCTGCCACGATGATGCCACGGTCGTACTGTCCGCTGTTCAGCGCGTCGTTCAGCATCGCGGCGGGGAAGGCGCGGAAGATGTTGCCGCCGCCGAAGTGTACCCACGTCGGTTCCTTAGCGGTCTTCTCGCGTACATTATTTATATTATACTTGGGGAGCTGGTAGCCGGCCCACCCCATCCCCTCCCCAAGGGAGGGGTCTTTGATTAGTTCAACATTATGCTTAATAATATCTGTCAGTTTCATATACTGTAATATTTATATTTTCTTTATAACGCTCCACCTCCCCTCCCAACCGGGAGGGGCTGAGGGTGGGCTTCCTCAATCAAAAAATCCGGGTTGTTTGTATTCGATGCCTAACTCGCGGTCAACGGCGGCCATCAAGCCCTGCACCTGACCGAGGGCGAACATGCGGCCTAAGAGCGTATAGCCCGAGTTATGACCGTGGTTACTCTCATCCATCACACCGCCGGGCTGGTCGGTGAACGTCATGCCGTGATCCACACGCATCGGCAGGCGGCGACCACTGTTGCAGACACCCTTGCGCTCAGCCTCCTCGAAGATATGTACCAGCTGCACCAAGTCGGCACGACCGCCTAAGTGGCTGGCCTCGGTGAAGTTGCCATCGGGGAAGATATGGCACGAGCGCAGGTGTACGAAGTGTGTGCGGTCGGCAAACTCACGCGCCATGGCAGGCACGTCGTTATGCTCGCCTGCCGACAGGCTGCCGGCACAGAATGTCAGGCCGTTATGCTTGTTGGGCACGGCACTGAGGAACCAGCGGATATCCTCGGCATTGCCCACGATGCGCGGCAGTCCGAAGACGGGATATGGCGGGTCGTCGGGATGTACACACATATTAATGTCGTACTCCTCACAGACGGGCATGATAGCCTCCAGCCAGTACTTCATATTCGCCTGCAGCTGTTCCTTGCCGATGCCCTCATACAGTTTCAGCAGTTCACGGAACTTCTCCACGGGAGCGGCATCGCCCTCCTTGAAGTTGCCAGAGACGAAGCCCTGCGTCTTGATGACGATGTTCTCCACCAGTGCATGGTCGCTCTCGGGAGTAGCCTCCTTTGCCATGGCGTCAGCCTCAGCTACGAGGTCGCGTCCCCAGTTGGCGTGGCGCTTCGAGAAGGCTGCCCAGTCCTCGCGGGCTTCGGCACGCTTCAGGATATAGATGTCGAAATAGGCGAAGGCACCCCAGTTCATGTAAAGGTTCGTCGAACCGTTGGGATTCTCGTGCAGCAGGTCGGTGCGAGCCCAGTCCAGCACGGGCATGAAGTTATAGCAGATGCAGCGGATGCCCTCCTCGCCGAGGTTGCGGAGCGACTGCTTATACACCTCTATCTGCTCGTCGCGGTCGGGACCGCCGTACTTGATGGTCTCCGTCACGGGCAGCGACTCCACTACGCTCCAGGTCATGCCGTAGCTCTCGATGTACTCCTTGAGTTCGTGAATCTTCTCACGGGTCCACACCTCACCGAGGGGAACGTCGTGCAGGGCGGTGACGATGCCCTCTACTCCAATCTGTCTCAGCTGGGCAAGGGTGATCTTATCCTTCTTGCCAAACCATCTCCATGTTCTTTCCATATATTACTTATTTAGTTTTTAATCGTTGCAAAATTATTTGTTTTGTGGCGGACAATCCTTGAAAATCATTCAAAAACATATACTATTGTCTCATGTGCGACTTGTTTCCTGCTGATTCTTCGGAATCTGCAACGCCAAATTCTGCCGATGGGCATAGATATGAGGTGACATGATTTCCACTCCATGGGTATGGAAGGAGTCCAGAATGTTGTGATGCAGCTCCGAATAGATGGCAGGCAGCCGTTCGTACTGCGTGGTATAGGCGTTGATTTCGTACTCCACGTAGAAGTCGTCGAGAGCCGTTACCAGCACAAAAGGCTCCGGATGCTGCTTCAAGCCCTTGGTCGCTTTGGCAGCATCCAGCAGCAACTGACGTATCTGCTGCCATGATTCCTCGTAGCCGATGGTCACCTTCGTATGAACGACAATGCCGTAATTCTCGGCAGAGAAGGTGAAGTTGGTCGTCTGCGACCCCATCAGACTACTGTTAGGCACCGTAATGACATTATTCTTACGCGTTCTGATACGAGTAACCAGCACCGTCTTCTCGATGACGAAACCCTCGGTATCGCCGTATTTGATAAAGTCTCCAACCCTGAAGGGGCGCATATAAGTAATCACCATGCCTGCCATGACGTTGCCTATGATGGACGAAGAGCCTAACGACACGATAAGTCCGATAAAGACGGACACCCCTTGGAATATCTCCGAATTGCTATTTGGCAACAAGGGCCATATCATCACCAGCATGAACGAGTAGCACAACAGGCGCAAGATGTAATAGGTAGGTTTTGCCCAGTCGGCATAGAAGCCGTTGATCTTCAGGCGTCCCTCCCCTATCTCGTCCATAAGGAAGCGGATGCCCTTCACCAGATAGCGGAAGCAAACGATGATGACCACTATCTGGAAGAAGTCTGGCAGGAATCCTGCCACCGACTTCAAGATGCTGACAAAGGGATTCCAGAGATAGCCAAAGATGGTATATGCCAGGGCTTTCGTCTCAGGGAAAGCCGTAAACAGCACGGGAATACAGACCAGCAGCAACAGCAGTATCACCACATAGCGCATCACGTTGAGCCCCACCAGAAAGAGACCTCCTATACGTCGCTGGTTGAACAGCTGGTTGTCTTTTTCGGCCCATTCGCGCGTACGTCTCAGCAGGCGCCTCATCAGTCGCAGTCGCCAGCGGCTATACAGCTTGTTGGTGCCCCATATCAGGAATCCTAACAACACGATGATGCCTGCCACGTACAGCATTCCCAGCAGTTTCTGCTTCATGCCGTACTCTCGGTGCAGCTCGTCAATCTTGTTCTTGATGATGACCAGATACTCAGCAGCCAGTTCCTGGCGCGTCTTATTCTGCCACAATCCGTCGTTGTCAGTAACGCTCATGATAGGCTTTCCGCCCGACATGATGTCCGTAGTGTAGTCGCTGTCGTAGAGATAGACGGAATCGACAAAGAATGTCAAGCTGGTACCCTGTTGCATGATGCTCTCCTGGATATCCTTCACGCGGTCCTCCGGCTGCTTGCCGCCCCTACGGTCGTAGAGCATGAACAGCGTATCACCCTCAACCACCAAGGGAACTCCGGGTATTATACTTCTCAGCGAGTCGATACGCTGTTTGCGCAGCGCCTTTCTCAGCGAGTCGTTGCGTGCCGCCTCGCTCGTCTTCTCCAGTTCCTCACGCATCATGATGCGCTGCACCTCCAACTCCTGAACCTGTGTGCGCAGCACCCGAATCATGGAGTCGTTGGCATTCTTCAAAGAGTCTAAGGCAGTTTTATGCTCCTGTCCCCTACCGGCAACAGCGACCATCAAGGCAACTACCATCAACAACACTCTGGTATATTTCATCATCTTAGGTTTGTTTGGGTTACAAAGTTACACACTTTTTCCGTAACTTCCAAAAGTTTAATAAAAAAAGTGGCGGCACTCACTCGGAGCACCGCCACCAGTCTTAATTATAGTAATCTCTCGAATTATCTAATTCTTCGAACTACTTTCTGTGATTTCTCACACCTAAAGGTATGAGTGTGGCGTTGCAATCTGTGTGAGATCACTTAATCACGCTCATTTCCAATTTTCAATAGTTAAGCCATTTATACGTTCGAAGTGTTTGAGATTCGAAGTAACCAGTATCATCTTATGATGCAGGGCAGTAGCGCCAATAAGTAAATCGAACTGGTCAACACGCTGGCCCTTATGCTCGAGGTCGTAACGAATTTCGCCATACTCTTTAAAAGACGAATAAGCAGGTATAACACGAAAAAGCCGTTGTACTTCGCGTATATCATTCAATTTGCGATTCTTGTCACTTGCCTTAGCTAAGCCGAAGTATAGTTCCGCCACTGTTATCTCAGATATAAAACAGTTCTTTGGACCTATACGCTGCAAGGTTTCACGCACACGTCCTTCATTTCGAAACATAGAAATGCATACGCAAGTGTCTAGAAGATATTTTGCCATACGATTTCTATCTTTTACCAACTGTCAACCGTTCTTCCATTCTCTACGTTTTCACTACGAAGCATATCGGCATATTCCTCCGTTGTCATATCCCCCCCCCAGTCAGAGGAGAAGTTGGCAAAAATATCCTTCGACTCTTTCCTTACTTTAACAACCTTCTTCATCGACTTTACTAGTTCTGAAATAAGGTCGAGTTTATCTTCATTGGACAATGTCGCAAGCATATCCATATATACATCACTTGCTCTTAATGTTCCTATCATAATTGCAATTCTTAATATTCTACGCTGCAAATATACGAACTATTTCCGTAACTGCCAAATTTTGGAGCAGCGAATGCAGAGAAAAGTCATACTTTTACTCTAACTTGCGATTTGACATCGATGAATATTTGTTTTTGCTGTTTTTGCTTTTTGAAAGTTTGCCTATCCGTAGGTAGAGGTCCTGATGTTGCCAAGGAGCTGATGGAAGCTTGCTTACAATCGGATGCTTGTCAGCAGCAGGAGAAGGCACAGAGTGACGAAACTTTCAAAAAGGGTTCTTTCATGTTTTTGTTAAAATAAAAAATCTCTGTGTCTCTGATTGCAGCGCCACACTTCGCTTGTCGAAGAATCTCTGTGTTGATAAAATTATTAAAAAAAGCGGACAGAATTAAGATGCCGTAACTAAGTCAAAAACGAGAGGGGCTCTCGTCTCGCACGCGCCCTAGGCAAAAGCGCCTCTTGCCCTAGGCAAGCGAGGCACGCGCCCTAGGCAAGCGAGGCACGCGGAGTGCTCGCGTTTACGGTCTCATTATCAACGACTTACATGGCAAAAATAGCAAAAACGGCAAAAAAAGTGGCGACAGCCTTGCGCTGTCGCCACTTCTTATTTAGTATCCAACTCCCATCCCTTCGGGAGGGGTTGGGGGTGGGCTTTACTTCACCACAACTTTTTTGCCGTTCACGATGTACAGACCCTTCTGAGCCTTGTCCACGCACTGACCGCTGATGGTGTAGATCTGAGCGTCCTTCAGGGCGTCAGCGTTCTTCACGGTGCTGATGCCAGTAGAGGTAACTTCTTCTATCTGGAAACCGACTACAGTGAGGGTCCACATACTGGCAGGAGAGACAGCATGGACAGCGATGTTATAATAACCGCCATCATCGACGGTAAACGACGTGTTTTCAAAGCTCTTAGAGGTGATGTTATCCACCTTCGTCGTAGGAATGACCACCAAACCATTCTTCAGCAGGTAGGCCCTATTCAGCTCATACGAAGTAGCCATCTTAGCAGCCCTCACCTCTATCTTCTCATAATAATACGAAGACAACGCATACGCCCTTACGCTGATGCTATACTTTTTGTCCTTTTCCAGTAGCACTTGCGGATAGACGAGCCAGTCGTCAGCAGCCTTGGCGCTACTATAGTTATATACAGCCCTACTGGAACCAACCGCCCAAGTGTTACCATCCTCATTGGCATCCACCACCACCACATCGTCTATCTGCTGGGCAGTGGAGAAGTTGTTGGAGTATGGCAGCAAAACAGTGGGGGCATCAACGGGGTCCTCAGGCACCATGCCTGGGTCTGGGTCGCCGCCCCCGCCATAGTCCTTGAGCGTAAACCAACTGATTTCCGACCTGTGCTCCTCGCCGCCGCCAGTATAGATGCTCTGAATGCCCACCTTGTTCCAGTCCTCCGAATAGAGGGTATTCAGGTAAACCTTAGTGATGAAGAAGTCGAAATTATCCGTATAGCCATAAGGAATGGCCGTCATATCCTCTGTCAGTTTTATATGCGTGCTGGGGGTGAACGTCAGTGAAGAAATATCATGTTCCACATCCACATAGAACTGGTATGACAGTTTCGACGGTAACAGCTCATGATTCTCAACATCGACAGCAGGAACACTGAAGCTCGTGTACCAGCCATAGACATCGGTCGTCACGGCAGAAATCTCAGGATTGGCAGGCGTGGCAGCCTTGTCCTCCACACGGCTGAGGACAGGATTGTTGTAATAGCCGTCAGTATATACCTCTGCCAACATACCATAGACGATATCCTTCACGCTGTAGGTGTCTGCCTCGGCATCATACGTAAAGACCGTGGTGCCGTTGCAGAAGAAGAAAGAATCACCGTAGGAACCCGTCTTACCCATATATTGTCTGACGGCGAACGTCACCTGACTGCCGTTCTTCGTTCCCTTCGCCCATGCGTCAGGCAGATACTTGCTCATGCCTTGCATATAGACATCGTTCCCGTCTTGACCCACCAGGACCACCTGCGAGAGGGCGGCACCGTTTTCGTCCGTATAAGACATCACATACTCCTTGGCCTGCTCCACCACGCTTTGGGGCGGCGTCACCACCTCCTGCTGTGCGGCGTGAGTCAGCGTACTGCCTGCACACCAATAAGGCACCAGGTCCTTGCCGTCATATTCACCTCCGGACAACACCCTATAGAACCAATGGCGGTCAAAGGATATGGAGCCGTCGTCGTGAATCACTCCATAGATATCGTCGAAGTACCATCCCGGCTCGTTCTTCTCGTCACCCTCAAAATAATAGACGCCATTCACCACATAGTCGCCGACCTCTTCGGTTCCTCCCTTCTGTCCTTCGGCAATGACCAGGTAGTCAACGCCCTCCTTGTTGACAACGGTAGCTTCCAGAGCATTGGGAAACATGCCTGTTATGGTCAGTCCCCCCTCGGTTTTCGTCGATGGTGCAATAGTGACAATAGCAGACCCGCCTACAGTCTCAAGCGACTCTATGTCGGTAGAAAGCTTAATGGCCTGTTTGTATTCCCACGTATATCTCCCTGCCAGTGTTGCATTTCCTTGCTGGGCAAGCGCCACCATTGCCATCATGCTCACCAGCATCAGGAGTATATATCTCTTTGTCACCATCTTCGTCTCAATAAAAATAAGTTATTCACAGCGCAAAGATACGACATTCTTTTCTAACTTCCAAAAGTTTCGCATAAAAAAGTGGCGGCACTCACTCGGAGCACCGCCACTTCTTATTTAGTATCCAACTCCCATCCCTTCGGGAGGGGTTGGGGGTGGGCTTTACTTCACCACAACCTTGAGCTTTCAGCTCGAGCTCGTTCCCGCTCGATAAAGCAAGAACGAGCTCTTGCTTTATTCTCACTTAATCACGACCTTTTTGCCGTTCACAATGTACAGACCCTTCTGAGCCTTTTCAACGCGCTGACCGCTGATGGTGTAGATCTGAGCGTCCTTCAGGGCGTCAGCCTTCACAGCGTTGATGCCAGTAGAAGAAGCTGCTAAGTAGATAACGTGCTCATACCAGTCGTCACCACCATCAGCATTTGGACGGAAGTAAATGTCATACTTGCCATCAGCAGTAACCTTTAAGTTACCAGCCTCTGCAGGATACCATGCGCTGATTGCCTTGCTCTCAATCTTCACAATCTTGAGCTCTGCATCTGTTAACAGATTCACATTGGCAAGAACATACTCAACACCTTCGGCTTCTGTATTGGCTGTCAGCTGGTCAGTCTGTGCAGGAGTCCAGTCGTTCATAGTACCTGCCAGATAGAAGCCATCCTCAACATCAATAGGAGCAACATAAGGAACAACCCAGCGTGGGTCACCTGACTGATACTCAGCGGCCTTAGAAGAAGCATCGATTGTCAAATCAATACCACCATTCTCGGCACTCAGGTCAAGCGCAGCCGTGGGGGCTGTGAACACAGGAGTCTCAACAATTTCGGAAATCGAAGCCTCGGCACCCTCGCCCCATGCAACGTTCTTCTCTACCGTCTTGGTGCAATTGCTCTGGACGAACTTGGAGACATTCTTCACATCGGCAAAGATGTTCTGAGTAGCCTCAATAGTAGTCTTCGCATTGTTCGGAGTGTTGTTACCAAAGTTTTGAGCCTTGAACGTATTAACGATGGTGTTCTTCGTCAACTTATAGTCAAACGTAGATGTTCCGTTGCTCGTACCGAAAGCCTTTGCAGCATTCGAGGCATTAGCAAAGCGGATAAAGTAAGCATTACTTGTCTCGTTGATGTTGTAGATGGTATTCTCAGAGATAGTGATGTTCTTGATAGCACCCTTGTTATTTGCTGTAGCATCAAAGGCGATGAATTTCTTGCCAGTTGCGTCGAGCTGGATGATGCTCTTGGTCAGAGAGAAGTTCTCCAATGCCCAGTCAGCACCATTGCTGCTGATGAACTCAACCTTCAGGTTCTTAACCATGACGTTCTCTACGGTCACGGCATTGAGCAGGTTGAAGTCGGTTGCTGCAGCATCCGTGTAAACATCCTGATTCTTCTTCGTACCCTCAGCAGGTTCTGCTGTCATAGCAATCAGAGGCTTGGTCAGCTCGGTTGCGTCGATCTTCACGTTCTTAAGCGTGATGTTGTCATTCAGCACAAAGTTCGTCTCAGCACCGAGAGTCAGAGTGTGGTTAGCACCGTCGATGACCAGCTGAGTACCAAGAGGTACGGCAACAGCGGCATCAACAGTGTAGTCCTTATCCAAAGTCACAGTTGCAACACCTGCAACAGGAGCGGCAATAGCTTCGGCTACCAAATCTGCAAAAGTCTTCTCGGCAGGAATGTCACCTGTTCTCTCACCGGCTACAGCGATAGCCTTAGTTGCTGCATTGAAGGTAATGGTAATGTTGTAGAGACCTTCTGTTGCACCCTCACCAAGAGCACCAAGCGTGATGACCCAGTTGGTTTCATTACCACCCTCTGGATACCATACACTGCCAACCTCTGGCAAAGTAGCTACAACCTTGAATTCAGGCTTTACATCATTGGATACAGCGATATTCTCTGCCTTCCACTCGAACAACTTAGATTCCTCGTTGTAAGTCATCTTGTTCTTGGTTGCATCCCAGGCTGCACCGCAAAGATCCTCGGTACCGGCTACGTTGTAGCTCATTTCCTCATTCTCCCAGTACTCAGCAGGAGCGGCAAGCCAATAAGCTACTGTACTAGAGAGAACAAGACCGTCAGAGTTAACAGAAACATACTGGTTCTCAGCATTGCGGATTGTAATGGTGTAATAGTCTTCTGTCTCAACAAACCACTGCTTATCCTTGAAGAAGTCAGCACCGGCAATGGTTGTTGCACCACCTGCTGCCTCGTTGTAAGTGAACGTCATACGACTACCGTCTGCCTTCAAAGTGCCGTCTGCGGCAACTACGGTACCCTCACTGCCACTAACCAAATAGTAAGCACCGTCTGCCAATACTTGAGCAATAGGCTCGGGAACTGCCTCTACGCTTGTAGCAACAGTGTAGACATACTGCTGACCCTGTTTTGTAGTTGTCGTGTACATCTGATAACCCTTAACAATAACGGTCTTTCCATTCAACTCTGACAAATCCTCATTAGGCTTTACGAGAGAACCCTTTACTGTTGACTCGCCAATTGTAAGATTGAAATAGTTGCCGCTAATAGCAAGAGTTCCCTGATAGGTTACATACTTACGCTCAACTGTTGTTACGCCAGCCAAAGCGGTGAAGTCTGCTTCCTTCATCTCTACAGCATCTGGATAAACGACACCATCAACAGTACCAAGATTAGTTATCTCAGCAGCAGCTGTCAACTGGTTAGCGCCACCATATACAGAAACAGCACCCTTTACCAAAACCTTCTGACCAATAGTCAGGGCATTAGCTGTGTTGTAGTAGTAAATCACATCAGTATCGTCCTTGATAACTGCGCCATTAGCAGCAGAAGCAAAGACAACACCTTCGATGACAACCTCTGTACCAGCCTCAGCAGCCTGAGCTTGAGCAATAGTAATAACACCAGCTGTCTTTTCAGCTTCAGCCAAATAGCTGTCATCGGTAGGATCAACGGTCAATGTTACAGAGTAAATACCTTTCTCCGTAATAGCCAACTTCTGCTCGTTACCTTCTCCGTCAGGAATCCAAGAACCATCCTTCACAATCTTATAGCCATATTCGCCAACTTCCAAGAAGAGACCTTCCTTAGTGATTCTAAACTTGCCATCATCACCCTTCGTGAGCTTGTTAGCTTCATTGTTAGCATCCCAAGCTGTTCCCCATAATTCTTCGACACCTACGCCAACATAAACGGGATCAACAACAGCAGCCTCTTTGAAAGTAGCAACAGCATTTACAACCTTTGTTCCCGCATCGAAGGTGATGGTCACATCATACTTTCCGGATTGCTCAATATTCAGTTCATAGTTCTGTGCTGGATATGCATCGTCCCATTTATGGTTCTTCACCACCTTGAACCCAACAACACCTGCAGGCAGGGTTACGTCGCTCTTAGACCATGTGTACAGACCTTCAACCAAAGTCATGTCGTTAGCTGTAGCTGTTGGATCCCAAGATGTACCAAACAGGTCAGTGTTGCTACCTGCTACAGTCCAAGATTCCTGAGCAACAGGCTCTTCACCACTATTTGCGACGTAAGTCACTTTGATAACTTTAACAGTAGTCTTGCCAAGGGAAGCATTGCTAACTGTTAACGATGTCTGCTGATCGTCAGGAGCCGTAAATGTTTCCGTTTCATCTGACTTATCAATTTTAGTCGTTACATCGTTAGTGTACACTGATGTCCATCCCTCAGGCTTTGCAAAGTGATAGTTTTTCACTGTTAGCTCAACCTTTGTAATGTGAGCATCTACTCCTTTTGCAAGGGCAATGGTCATAGAACCATTCTTATAGATGTTCATCTCATGATCTTTGATGTAACCTGTTTCAGAGGTTACTACAATGTCATTTTTAGAAAATTCCATGTCACCACCAGTAGAGCTAGTACCTGGCTTGGTAACTGTCAGCTCTTTATAGCCAGCACCTGTATTCAGAGTCAACGTCTCCTCAACAGCGTCAGCTCGTCTCAGTCCTGCGAATGCAGCCACAGCTACGAGAGCAACCATCAATAATGATAATTTTTTCTTCATAAGCATTAATTTTTAAATTGTTAGTAAAAAAAAAAGTTATTTAAAAGTTGTTTTTGTTTCTAAGTTATTCAAGGATTTATCACTTTTATTTAGTATTTGGAAGGGTATTTGGCTTATTCTGGAAAAATCCCATAAACGAGTCAAAGTCTGAAACGATAGACTCAAAATGGGGATTGCCGCGCTGTATTATAAGTGCAGCATAGTGTTCTATCTCTTCGGCTACAACCATTGAGACTTTTACGAAGAACCTGTCAGTATCTTCATAAGACTTAACCCAACGAAGAAAAAGTCTGTCGCGGAATGACTGCTTATTATCGCCAGTTTCACACTGATATAGCAAGATATCCGGATTATTCTCGAAAAAATTCTCTATAAGGTGAAAAACAGTATCCCTAACTTTACTATCGTTGGGCGATGCCTTTTGGCTATCGTTTATGATACCAAACTCATAGGCGCCATTTTTCCATATTGTCTCATCTGGATAAAAATATATTCTGAAGAAAATGTCATAATCAGTCTTAAAGCCATAGACACCTTCCTCTACGCACCATACCGAATATGGTGCAACAAGGTTAAGTTTATCCAGATTTAAAGCATTCATACTCCTGCCAATTCTTTTCTATAAACAGCTATTTGCTCAAACTGTTTCTCCGTTTTAGCTACCCACTGTTTCTTTCTCTCTATCATTTTACGGAAGGCAGATAGTGCTTCATCCCGATTATTATAGTGTACAGCCTCGTATTTCATAAGCATTAATTTTTATCTGTTGGTAAGTAAGTTATTTTATAAGTTGTTTGTTTCTAAGTTCCTGTTTTATTGTGCGTTGCTTTAGTTTTTTAGTAGGTGCGGAAAGAACATAGGAATATCCAAACCACACTTGAACGATGCAAATATAGACATTTATTCCGAAACGACAAAATTTTTTAATATTTTTTTTTGGAATATAAACACAGAGACTCAAGTCCTTTTAATTTAAAACAAACTTTCGGGTTGTTTCCTCCCACAACATAATAACCCATAGCAGCGTCAAGTACGGATGAAGCTGATTTGATATGTCACAAGAGCAATAAAAGCCGCTAAGAATAAAGAAATTTTCTTTTTCATACGCGTTTGTTTTAAGTTAATAATAAGGATATTTATAAAAAAGTTTATTGAATGTCATATCAAGCAGCAACGCCCGTACGCATCACTTCGCGGTAGAGCAAGGAATCTTCATGTTCTTCTAAAAGAACTGGCTCTATCAGTACGCTGACTTTCCGGATATCTCCCCACAAGTCTGCCCACTGTTCCCACCGGTTGACGATTTCATCGGCTGGCACAATAACTGCCACATCAATGTCGCTGTCTGGATGAGCCATCCCCTTGGCGTATGAGCCATACATCATCACCTTAGGCTCGCTAAGGTAACGGCCTTTGATAACTTGTTTGAAAGCCCTCACAATATCCAGAGCTTCGTCATAGCTCAAAGTTGTTCTTCTATCCATGATATCATCTTTTTCGTATTATCAAGTATATAGCTACTTGCTTCTTTGTTTAACATCTTTGCTGCATCCAACTTCTGTTCAGGATAACGAGCCTCTATGTACATAGGTTCCAAGAGTGTCACGAATCGCAACTGCTCGTCAGACAATTGAGCAATCAGATTACAGCCATTCAGCAGTCGGGTATGACTATGTGTAAAAGGAGGGTCATCATCATGAACTGACGTCCAATAGGCTTTAAGCGTCTTTTCTAATGCCTGATGACATAAGAAAGCGGAATAGAGCCAGTAGCCATTCGCGTGTGTCAGCTCAGCTACCTTGATATCTTGCTCTGCTATATCAAGCCATCTACTTATTACGTCTTCTTTTGCCATAATCTATGAGAAATGATAAATCAAGTTTTTAGTATCTTATAGTTAGTTAGTGCGCACTTACACACAACGCTGCAAAGTTAAACAATATTATTGAAACTTCCAAACTTTTTAGTAATTTTTTATTAAATAAAAAACGAACAGGAAGAACACCAGATGAGAATAAAGGAACAGATAACAGATGGAACATATAATTTCTATAGATTCCTCGCGTACCGTAGGTACTATATTATATACATGTTCATTATTATATACCTGCGCGATTACTTATTTATGCATGCGCGCTCAGTACGCAAAGAGTTTATGAAAACACGAAATCATCTGTTCATCTGATACCGTAATCAAAAAAGCCCATTCCATCGAGATAAACATTCAAAAATACGCCATTTCAACGGCAACCGAAAACGCTTCTCAAACGACAAAGCGGCACTTTACCAACGACAAAGCGGCACTTTACCAGCGACGAAACGGCACTTTACCAGCGATAAAACGGCACTTTATACTGTGTTTAAATAAAAAGAGAGCCGCAGGACTTGCGTCCTACAGCTCTCACTGAAAAAGTGGCGGCCTCCTACTCTCCCGCATTGCATTGCAGTACCATCGGCGCAAGCGGGCTTAACTTCTCTGTTCGGAATGGGAAGAGGTGGGACCC
>CACYOC010000024.1 GCA_902775975.1 uncultured Bacteroidales bacterium
TAGTATTTCCAAAACTCCTTAGCTTTTTCTTCTCTCTCTTTTTGACTCATATTGATGTCGTATTATATGGTTTTACGCTGCAAATTTAAGCATTATTTCTGAATAACACAAGGAAAAAGATGGAAATCTTCGATTATTTCAAAATTATCGATGTTATTTCAAATTCTATTTGTATCTTTGCACTCAAATAGATAATTATCATGGAAACGAGATTCAAGAAAAGTGCTAAGATTTTCGATATTGGCGTTACTGCCGTAGCAGGTATGTTGTCCGTGGGCATCATGCTTTACGGCGTCGGTCACTTCGGATTGATGGAGGCGTGGCCCGAACTGGTGCTGAACGTGTTCTACATCGCCTGCTTGGCGATGATATGGATGTACTTCTTTAACTACCGCATTACCACGGAACAGTTCAACTATTGGTGTTCTATCTCTGTGGGGGCTACGGTGTTGCTGCGCGACATTCTCTTCCCGCCACCACTGGCTAACTATCCTCTCCACTTAGCTTGTCTCGCGCTGTCGGTGTTGCTGCTCTGTACGCTGACCTATTTTTATGCGCGTAAGGATTGGAAGACTTATTCGAAGGGCAACCTGTGGTCTATCTTTATCATTGATGCACTCATTGCCACGCTGTATAACCTCGACATCCAGTTCTTTGAGTCTGTCGATGAATATACCACCTATATGCTTACCGAAATCTGGATTCGGCCGACCATCACCTACGCCCTTGTGGCTTGTTTTGTCACAGAGACGGGAGAATCTGAATAATCAACTTTTAACGATCATTACCCTATGTCACAGCTTGAACCACTCATTGCCGACCTTGCGCTGATCCTTATCTGCGCAGGAGTCATGACATTACTCTTTAAGAGTCTGAAACAACCCATCGTCTTAGGATACATTGTCGCCGGATTCCTGGCGTCGCCGAACATGACCTATATGCCCAGTGTTACGGATATGGAAGGCATTCACCTGTGGAGCGACATCGGCGTCATCTTCCTGCTGTTTGCCCTCGGTCTGGAATTCTCGTTCAAGAAGATTCTGAAGATGGGTGCCGCACCGATTATCGCTGCCTTCTTCATTATCCTCGGCATGATGTATGTAGGGTCGTTCACTGGCTCACTCTTCGGATGGAAAGAGATGGACTGTATCTATCTCGGCGGCATGCTCGCCATGTCTTCGACCACCATCATCTTCAAGGCTTTCGACGACATGGGACTGCGCAGCGAACGTTTTGCCAGTCTGGTGCTCAGCGTTCTTATCATCGAGGATATTCTGGCTATCGTGCTGATGGTCATGCTCTCCACCCTGGCAGTCAGCAAGGAGTTCGAGGGCTCACAGATGCTGGCGTCCATCCTGCAGTTAGGTCTTTACCTTGTACTTTGGTTCACCGTAGGTCTTTATTTCATCCCGATGGTACTCCGCAAGCTGAAGCACCTGATGAACGATGAGACTCTGCTCATCACCGCCCTTGCCCTCTGCTTTGGCATGGTGGTGGCAGCCTCCGCTGCCGGTTTCTCTGCCGCCTTCGGAGCCTTCGTCATGGGTAGCATTCTGGCAGAGACCGTCGAGGCAGAGAAGATAGAGCATCTCGTTGCTCCTGTCAAGAACCTCTTCGGAGCCGTCTTCTTCGTGTCTGTCGGTATGATGGTCGATGTGAATCTCATTATCGAATATATTGTACCCATCCTCTGCATCATCTTAGCCATTATGCTGGGGCAGACCATCCTGAGCACGGGCAGCTTCCTGTTGTCGGGACAGTCGCTGAAGACCTCTATGCGGTGCTCTTTCTCGCTGACGCAGATTGGCGAGTTTGCCTTCATCCTTGCCACTCTCGGCACGTCGCTGCACGTCACCAGCGACTTCCTCTATCCCATCGTCGTTGCCGTGTCTGTCTTCACGACGTTCACTACCCCTTACATGATTCGTCTGGCAGAACCAGCCTACAATGTGGTGGCTCGTCTGCTACCAGCCAAATGGATAGTAAAACTGGAACGCATCAACGACGAGAAGGACGAGGAAGCTCCCGACGAATTGAAGGTCTTGTGGAAAGGCGTCTTCAAGCGTTATGTCCTCATCCTGCTCATCAACAGCGTGCTCTGTTTGGCTATCATGTCCGTCATGTTCTATTTTGGTCAGCCCATGTTGGAACTCTTGTTGCCTAAGCAATGGGTTCACCCTGTTGCTGCCCTCATCGCACTCATCCTGTGTTCTCCCTTCCTGTGGATGATGATGCGTGCTGATGGCGACACCCCGGAAGTTGATAAGCTGTGGTACAGCAGTCCTCGCTGGCGTGTCAGGTTGACGGCTTGCGGAATACTCCGCCTGGTGCTTACTGCCTTTTTCGTTAGCGACTTCGTTTACTATGCGTTCCCCAATAGCAGCTGGTTCGGTCTCTTCGCACTCGTTGCCATCTTGTTTATCATCTTCTTATCTCCAAATTTAGAGAAGGATAGCAAGAAGATGGTGAAGAACTTTACCGACAATCTGAGTGCTCGTGAAAAGATGACGGAAGAGGGCTGACGAGATGCATGGCTTCGCCTGTCGCAGGATGGGTGAACCATATCTCTGCAGCATGAAGCATCAGTCGTTCGCCTTTGGTGCCATAGAGTTCGTCGCCAACGATGGGACACCCCAAGCCGTCGGGGTGAGCACAATGAATGCGCAATTGGTGAGTGCGCCCTGTCTGAGGATAAAGGGCGACAAGGGAGCCCACCCCCTTCCCCTCCCCGAGGGAAAAGCCCACCCCCTTCCCCTCCCCGAGGGAGGGGTGATTGGAAAGGAATTCGTAGTCGGTGATGGCGCGTTTGCCATGCTCCATATCGACTACCTGACGAGGACGGTTCATAGGGTCTGGTCGTAAGGGAAGGGAAATAGTACCAGACCCCTCCAACCTCCCCTGTTTAGGGGAGGCTTCTAATAAAGCTATGTACTTCTTTTTAATTTGGTGTTTGATGAACTGCTCCTGTAGGGAGTGATAAGCCTCCTTGGTCTTGGCAACGATGAGGAGTCCGGAGGTTCCCATATCGAGGCGATGGGCAACGAAACTGCCAGGGTAACGCTGCTGCATGACGGTCTCTACAGAGTATTCTTCTATGCGACCAGGAACGGATAGCAAGCCGCTGGGCTTGTTGACCACAACAAGATCGTCGTCTTCATAGATTACGGGAATGTCCAGGTGGGCGAAGCCTAACGTCTCAGGATCCGGATCGACATCCAGTCCCTGTAGCATCCAGGTGAGGATGGGCTTGCACTTGCCACGGCAGGCAGGGTAGTAGTTCAGGTGCTGGCGCAGTTCCTCCTTGGTGGGCTGTCCCCACCAGAACTCTGCCATGCAGCATGGCTTCAGTCCATGCTGGTAAGCATATTGCAGCAGCTTTGGCGCACAGCAGTCGCCAGTACCTCCCGGCGGCAATGGGAATCTCCTGCGCAACTTCTCCTTGTTGTAATATGACTGCCAGATATCTACCAAATCCTTCGTCTCACCATGAGCGTTGAGCAACTGATACTGGTGAAACAGCCAAAGCTGCAACTCCTGTGACATCTGTTTTGATGTTTGATGGCTGATGGCTGATGTTTGAGATATTTCGCGCTCTTTGGTCTTGAAGTAGCCGTCGGGCTGCTGGGCGTCGAAGACGGGAGGAACAAAATACTCCCAGTCGTTTCGCCCCGCCAGCAATCCACTATACGCTGCGAGGAAACCAAGGCTCCCTTCCCTTGGGGAGGGGTTGGGGGTGGGCTTTCCCTCTAAGGGGCTGGGGGCGGGCTTCTCCACTACCAACACACCAAACATCTTTCCATGATGAGCATCCTCGCAAATCTCCTGATGAGTAGCGATATACTGCTGAACCTCAGCTGCTGCCAACTGGCACAAGGGATGAGGCTCGTAACAGAACGGATAAGTGAACCGTTCAGGAGGTAAAATGTCAGTATGAAGAGTATGTAGTCTTGTCATATTGAGTGCAAAGATACGCATTTTTCGTCTATAATATAAATAATGTACGCAAAAAAGATGAAAAAGCTATTCTTAACGATTGTAACATGGCTCGGCGCTGTCGGTATGATGGCTCAGCATATTGACTTTGACATTTCCGGAAAGACCAGTCAGGCACTACAGGAGGGATTTACCGAATGGGTAGTGCCCGAGGGTGTTTCAGATACGAAAGAGGTGGATGGTATCACCGTCACCATAGCAGCTGCACAAGGCAGCAAGCCGATGGATCCTGCTCATAACGACGCCGAGATACGCCACGTCAAGACGGAGTGGTGGAAAGATGGTATCGTGAGTGGTAATGACGGTGCTCGCATCTTGGGTGATGCACTGATTATCACCGGCGACGACCACAGCTATGTCACGTCGGGTGCCACGAAACTCGATGTTACCATCAGCGGACTGCCCGCAGGACACCATAGCCTGCAAGCTTACCATAACTGCGTGGAGTTTGACGAGACTAAAAAGATACCCGATATTGACATCTATGTGAATGGAGTGAAAGTCGCGGAAGGTATCAAGCAGAGCCGTCGCAAGAGTAAGTTTGCTGAGGCCGGTATGTCGTATATAGAGTTTGATGTGACGGCAGGCAATCCTGTTACCATCTCTTATGTCTCTGTGCCAAAGCAGGATGAGACCTACGGAAGAACGTATGTTACCATCAATGCGCTGATATTCGACACCTCTGACAATACCAAGATAGCCCTTGACCCCATTCCTAATAGTGGCGAACTGCATGCTGGCGATGGGTCGGGGAGCGTGACCCTGCAGTGGACTCCCGCAGCATCAGCCGTCAAGCACCATGTGCTGGTGGGTAACGATGCTGACCAGCTGACGGAACACTCTGTTGTGACGAAAGCTGAATTCACACTCAACGGACTGAATCCGTTGAAAGACTATTACTGGCGCATCGACGAGGAAGATGCCTCTGGCAACGTGTCTCAAGGCGATGTATGGCTGTTCCGTCCTGCCCGTCTGGCTTTCCCTGGTGCTGAGGGCTATGGCCGCTATGCTATCGGAGGTCGCGGCGGTGTGGTGTATCACGTGACGACATTGGAAGACAATGGTGACGATGAAAATCCCATTGAGGGCTCGTTCCGCTATGGCATCAAGAAGGTCAGCGGACCGCGCACCATCGTCTTCGATGTTGCCGGTGTCATCTCGCTGAAGAGCCGCTTGACGTGTAGTGATAAGTTTGTTACTATTGCCGGACAGACCGCTCCGGGCAATGGTATCATGTTGCGCACTTGTCCTTTCGGTATGCAGAGCGACGGTATTACTCGTTTCATTCGTATGCGCTTAGGACATAAGAAATTGATAAACAACCTGATTCCTGGTGGAAAGAATGATTACTCGTATGGATCAGAGGAAGGAACATCGGAAGAAACCACATTAGGTGGACTGGACGGTATGGGAATGGCAGGCAACGACCATGCCATTATGGATCACTGCTCCATTTCGTGGACCATTGATGAGGCGTTCTCCAGTCGTAGCGGCAAGGGACTGACCTTGCAGCATACGCTGATTAGTGAAGCACTGAATCAGGCCGGGCATCCGAACTATAGCTCGGGTACGAAGCACGGCTATGCCGCTACCATCGGCGGTGGCGAGATGGGTGGGCAGCCGGGCAGCTACCACCACAACTTGTTGGCACATTGCGAAGGCCGTAACTGGAGTATCTCCGGAGGTTTGGACGGAGGCGGCTCCTATGACGGTCATCATGATATTTATAATAATGTGGTCTATAACTGGGGTGGTCGTGCTACTGATGGTGGAACGCATGAGATGAACTTCTGCAACAACTTCTACAAGATGGGTGCCAACAGCACGTCAACGCTGATGAATCTGCAACTGGAAGGTACAGGTACGGGAACGCAGAGCGTCTATGTTCACGGCAATATCCGACAGGAGAAGAATAACGGCGGTCTGACGCAGGACAAGAAGGGAACCACCTATAAGTACAGCACGTCGGGTGGACAGAAAGTCGATTGGGAACCGCTGCCTACGACACCCTTCGACTTTATGAACCCTGAAGGAAATATGGAGACGGCACAGGCCGCCTTCAAGAATGTGCTCAGCGATGTAGGCTGCACGCTGCCGTTCTTCGACCTGCACGACCAGCGCATGGTGAAGGAAACACTCAACGGTACGACCAGCACCACAGGTAGCAAGTCTGGCAAGAAAGGACTTATCGACTCTGAGGAGGACACTGGCTGCGAAGGCTTCGACTTGGATAAGCTCGGCATCGTTACTGCTGCACACCCCAAGAGTTGGGATGCTGACGGCGATGGTATTCCTGCGTGGTTCGAAACCTTGGTAGGTACGGATGACAGTGTGGCAAACAATAACGACGACCGTGACGGCGACTACTATACCGACTTGGAGGAATATCTGAACTGGATTGCCGTGCCTAACTTCCGTATGGATGGTGAGCAGACCATAAAGCTTGCCGACTATTTCGCTGGCTACAAAGCTCCGGCATTCAGTGTAGAGGCATCGCCCAGTGGTGTGACAGCCGTGATTAATAATGGCGTGCTGACGGTCAGTGCAGCTAAAGGTTCACCGGCATTGTTTGCCGTATCGGTGAAGGCTACCGAGGATGGCATCAGTCTGACGCGCCCGTTCCACTTCGCCTTTAACGGCAGCACAACAGCCATTGCAACCGTCAGTCATGAGGAGGTTACGGCATCCACGCCGGTAGTCTATGACTTACAAGGACGCAAGATGGAGCCTGCTCAGCTTACAAAGGGACTCTATATTCGTAACGGACGTAAAGTCATCATCCCCTAATCTCTCATTTTCTCCATCTCTCATTTTCTCCATCTCTCATGTCCACATCTCCCATTCAGGCCCTTCAGCAGCAACGGCTCTTGCTGCAACTGGAATACCAGACCGAGAAGGAGGCTTTCCGTCAACAGACGGAGCAGATGGGGATGCAGCGAAAGGTAAAGCGTGGCGATGCCTGGTGGCCTGTGAAGGTAACGAAAAGCTACTACAACTCGCTCAACCAATTGGCAGTGGAGGTGGTGCGTGCTGCCGATACCGATATTGAGCATAACTTTGAGTTCGGGCGACCTGTAGTGTTCTTTACGGTGGATGACGGTTCAGCCGTCATCAAATACTTCCGCCACACCGCTACCGTCAGTTATGTTGACGGTGACAGAATGGTGATTACCGTACCAGACAACACCAGCATCATCGATTTACAGAATGCCGAGCGTTTGGGTGTGCAGTTGTCGTTCGACGAGACCAGCTATCGGCTGATGATGGAAGCGTTGGACCGTGCTATCAAAGGCAAGGGACGACTGGGCTATCTCAGAGATTTGTTCTATAGTCATCAGAAACCGGAAACGTTTGTATTCTCTCCCTTGCACTTTCCTTATCTGAACCAGACGCAGGAAGATGCCGTCAACATGGTGCTGCGTGCCAAGGATGTGGCTATTGTTCACGGTCCTCCGGGAACAGGAAAGACAACGACGCTCGTAGAGGCTATCCGTGAAACGCTGATGCGTGAAAGTCAGGTGTTGGTATGTGCCCAAAGCAATATGGCGGTGGATTGGATATCAGAAAAGCTGGTCGATCGCGGCATCAACGTATTAAGAATAGGTAATCCCACGCGTGTGAATGATAAGATGCTGTCGTTTACCTACGAGCGGCGCTTCGAGTCGCATCCCGACTATCCTCACTTATGGGCTATCCGTAAGGCCATCCGTGAGTTGAGGACTCACCGGAAGCGGGGGGACGAGAAGTATCACCAGAAGTTGGAGAGTCTGAAGAGCCGTGCCACAGAACTGGAAATACGTATCAATAACGAACTCTTCAGTGAGGCACGTGTCATTGCCTCTACGTTGGTGGGGGCTGCCAACAGACTGTTGGATGGACAGAAGTTTGGTACGCTGTTCATCGACGAGGCGGCACAAGCCTTGGAAGCAGCCTGCTGGATTCCTATGCGCCGGGTGACGAGGGTGGTGCTCGCTGGCGACCATTGTCAGCTGCCACCAACGGTGAAGAGCATCGCTGCCCTGAAAGCCGGACTGGGTAAGACGCTGATGGAGCGCATTGTGGAGATGCACCCCGAAGCCGTCACCTTGCTGAAGATACAATATCGCATGAACGAGGATATCATGCGTTTCTCTTCTGACTATTTCTACCATGGTGAGGTGGAGAGTGCCCCAGAAGTGAAGTACCGAAGCATTCTCGACATGGATCTTCCGATGACATGGATCGATACGGGCGCTTTTGCCGATAGCGTGTCCGATGGTTCTGCCGTCGGAACCTTTAAGGAGGAATTTGTTGGTGAGTCGTTTGGACGTATTAACAAGGCAGAGGCAGAACTGACGCTGTTGGCACTGCAGCATTATTTCAACCAAATCAGCAAGCAACGATTGCTGGACGAGCGCATTGACGTTGGCATTATCTCGCCTTATCGAGCCCAAGTGCAATACCTCCGCCGCCTGTTGATGAAGCGTGAGTTTTTCAAACCTTTCCGCCGCTTTATCAGCGTGAATACCGTCGATGGTTTCCAAGGTCAGGAGCGCGATGTTATCGTCATCTCTTTGGTACGCTCTAATGACGAAGGACAGATAGGCTTTTTGCGCGACTTGCGCCGCATGAATGTCGCTATGACCAGAGCACGTATGAAACTCATCATCCTCGGTGACAAGGAAACCATGACGCGCCATCCGTTCTATCGTCAGTTGTGGCAGTATATTCAGCATCTGAAAGACTGAAAGAGCCCCTTTTTTGCGTAGCGGTCAAAAATATTTCACGTTTCATTTTTCACTTTTCACTTTATTTCGTACCTTTGCACACTGAAAAGAAAAATGTGCCATGAGCAAGATAGAAATCAGAACGGTGACGAATAACAAAGAACTGCGAACGTTTGTGCAGTTCTACTACGATTTGTATCGTGGGAACCAGTGCGCCGTACCCTTTTTGTTGAGTGAAGAAATGGCAACGCTGCGAGCCGACAAGAATCCGTCGTTCGAATGTTGTGAGTCGAAATACTTCATGGCTTTCCGTGACGGGCAAATGGTAGGGCGCGTAGCAGCCATCATCAACCGCCGCGCCAACGAGCGGTGGAATTGCCATCAGGTGCGCTTCGGCTGGTTCGACTTCATCGATGATATTGAAGTCAGCAAGGCATTGCTTGCTGCTGTCGAGGAGTGGGGGCGTGAGAAGGGTATGAACGAGATAGCTGGTCCTTTGGGCTTTATTGATACAGACCGTGAAGGCATGATGATTGACGGCTTCGATGAGCTGTGTACCATGTACGTGAACTATAACTATCCCTATTATCCGCAACACATGGAGCAGATGGAAGGGTTTGTGAAAGACAACGACTATGTGGAGATGCGCGTCAAGGTTCCCGAGAAAGTTCCCGACAAGTTTTCCAAGATTACCGAGATGGTTCGTAAGCGCTACGGACTGCGCGTTCATAAGTTCTCTCGCAAGGAACTGATAGACGATGACTGGGGGCGCAAGATTTTCGACCTGCTCAATGCTACGTACAAGGATTTGTATGGCTTCAGCCAACTCAGCGACCGACAGATAGACAAATTGGTCAACGACTATATCAAGATAGCCGATCTGAACTTGGTGACGGGCATCATGGACGGAGACAAGCTGGTAGGCTTTGGCATCACGTTCCCTTCCTTCTCACGAGCCTTGCAGAAAACACGTGACGGTCGGTTCCTGCCTTTTGGCTGGTGGCATTTGCTGAAGGTGCTGAAGTGGCATAAAACGCCTATCGTTGACTTGTTGCTCATTGGCGTGTTACCTGAATATCGTGCCAAGGGTGCCAATGCGCTCATCTTCGATGACCTGATCCGTTGGTTCCAGCGTTACAATTTTGAATGGGCTGTGACGGGACCGCAGATGGAGAACAACGAAGGGGTGTTGTCGCAGTGGCAATATTTGGAGTCGGAGCCCTATCGCCGGCATCGCTGTTATCGCAAGAAGTTCTAAAGCAATAAAGAAGTCCCGACGCTGGTCGGGACTTCTTCGATATTTCGATATTTCGACATTTCGTTATTTCGAGGCTCTGTCCTTTTCTATCAGTTCCAAGAGCTTCTCGACCGCCTCTTCCTCGGGGATGTTCTTCTCCACGCAAACCTTCTGCTTGTAGAGAGAAATCTTTCCGCGGCCGGCACCGACGTAGCCGTAGTCGGCATCAGCCATCTCGCCAGGACCGTTGACGATACAGCCCATGATACCAATCTTCAGACCTACCAAGTGGCTGGTGGCAGCCTTGATGCGGGCGATAGTCTCCTGCAGGTTATATAAGGTGCGACCACAGCCAGGACAAGAGATATACTCCGTCTTGGTGAACTTGATGCGGGCTGCCTGCAGGATAGCATCGGCAAGGGTCTGTAAGTCCGAACGGGTGAACCGTTCGGCACGAAGTTCCAGTTTCGTTGCTTTGCGGTCAATGAGCAAGGCGCCAACAGCCATGGCAGCCTTGAGCTGCAGCGTTTCCCAGTCTTCGCAGCTGGACTGCGAAGCGCTGTCCAGATTCAGGGTGATGGTGTCGTCCTTGATGCTGGCCTCTGCTTCAGCACGCAGTCGGGCACATTCCTCTATCATATCCACCAGCTTACGGGCTACAGGGATTTCGCATTCGGGTTCCTCGGAGAGCGAGACGCGGATAGTATCTCCAATACCTTCCGTCAGCAAAGCACCAATACCTACCGCCGACTTGATGCGACCGTCCTCGCCTTCGCCGGCTTCCGTGACACCGAGATGTAAGGGGTAGTGCATGTCTTCCTGGTCCATCGTCTTCACCAGCAGGCGGACGGTAGTTACCATGACGACCGTGTTAGAGGCTTTGATGCTGATGACTACGTCGTTGAATTGCTCGCGACGGCAGATACGGAGAAACTCCATACAGCTTTCTACAATACCTTCCGGTGTGTCACCATAGCGCGACATGATACGATCGGAGAGCGAGCCGTGGTTGACGCCGATACGGATAGCGGTATGATGCTCCTTGCAGATATTGAGGAAGGGCACCAGTTTGGCTTCAATCTTCTTCAATTCGGCAGCATACTCCTCGTCGGTATATTCCAGGTGCTTGAAGGTGCGTCCAGGATCGACATAGTTGCCAGGATTGATGCGAACTTTCTCGCAGTATTGCGCTGCCACGTCGGCGGTATGAGCCGTGAAATGCACGTCAGCCACCAAGGGTGTCTGATAGCCGTCGGCCTTCAGCCGTGCCGAGATGTTTTTCATGTTTTCTGCCTCTCGCGTTCCCTGGGTGGTAAAGCGTACCAGCTCGCCTCCTGCGTCAATGATGCGCTTGGCCTGAGCCACACAGCCTTCGGTGTCGTTGGTGTCGGTGGTAGCCATCGACTGAATGCGAATGGGGTTGTTGCCGCCAATGGCGATGTTGCCGATATGGGCAACGGTTGAATATCTCCGTTGATAACTCATAATTATTGTCCTTTAAGTCTTTCGAAAAATACGATGATGTCGTCCCACGTTTTGAATGTGTCTGAGCCATACTCTATGAACGTTGCCATGGGGTCTCCTTCTTTCTTGTTGGCTATCAGGTAGTCGCCGTAGAGCAAGTCGCGGCGTTCAGTATAGATGGTGTGATGCCAAGCGGGTACGTTGACATATTCCTCTAACCACTGTTCACAATGGTCTTCCGTTGAACTGACGAAATAGACCTGATAGTGTTCTATCAGCATGCGAACCGCTTTCTGAACAGAGGAGGCTGGTTGCTGATAAGCATTCTTCATGGCTTCTATACCGATATAAATGATGGGACGTTCGCGCCGCTCCTGACGGTCGTCAATCCAGCGGATGACAGGTACTACGCTGTGCATAAACGACTGGTCGTTCATGCGGTGCTCGCCGTGGAAGTGGAGAGCTTGCGGATAGACAGCATGAAACATGTCGAAGGTATCGACTGTTGTGTCCTTGTCACCGAAGAGTCCAAAGACACGGTCTCTCTCTTCGTCTGTTACCCCCTCGAAGCGATGCTCCGACTGTTCCTTATACTCTTTGACAAGCGCTTTGTCAACATAGAACTCCTGCACGCCGTCCAGTCGTGGATTCTGAAACTGTTGCGTTCCCGTCATGCCGTGAGCCTTCATGGTCTCGCCCATCTCCATGGCAGGATTGACGCAGATGCGGTCGAAACCGCGAAGTTGTTCAGCATACATGCCTCCCATCGATGTACCGATGATGAGGTCTGGACGCTCCTTGTCACAGATGTCGTGCAGCAGGGCGATGGCCTCCTGTGGATGAACGGGAATGTCGGGAGCAATGACCTTCGCTTGCGGCATGACCTGGCGCAAACGGGTGACCGTTCCCGACTGTCCGCTGGAAGCAAAGCCATGGCAATAGAGCACCGTCTTGCCTGCCATGAGTTCAGGGTATTGTTTGACGTACGGATTTTCCATGTTTCTTTTGTGATGTGTCTTACTGCCTACAAAGGTACAAAATAATTGATAATTGGCAATTGATAATTGATAATTTTTATCAAAAGACATCTTTTTGAGCGTTTTCCTTGCAAATATCAAATATTTTTCCTACTTTTGCGAGCAAATACAATCAATTCTTTAACATATTAAAACGTTTTACACTATGAAAAAGTATTTAGCAGAAATGGTGGGCACAATGGTGCTCGTACTGATGGGCTGCGGTGTTGCTGTCAGCCTGAATTGTAGTTCTGACTGTGCTTCCGTAGAGAACGCAGGAACAGTGATTGGTACTGCTCTGGCTTTTGGTTTGTCAGTTGTTGCTATGGCTTACACCATCGGTGGTATCTCTGGTTGCCATATCAATCCCGCTATCACGCTGGGTTGCATGCTGACAGGTCGTATGGATGCTAAGGAAGGTTGCATGTACATGGTGTTCCAGTGCATCGGTGCTTTCATCGGCAGTGCCTTACTTTTTGCGCTGACTTCTAATAGCGTTTTGGAGGGAACAGGTGCCAACGACCTGCAGAATGGTGTGACCATGCTGGGCGGTCTGTTGGCAGAGATTATCTTCACCTGTGTCTTTGTCCTCGTCGTACTGGGTGCTACCGCTAAGACCAATGGTGCTACCAACAACTTCGCCGGACTGGCCATCGGTCTGAGCCTCGTACTCGTTCATCTGGTATGCATCCGCTACACCGGTACCTCTGTGAACCCTGCCCGTTCACTGGCTCCCGCTATTTTCCAGGGTGGCACTGCTTTGGCTAACCTCTGGATTTTCATCGTCGGTCCGTTCGTCGGTGCTGCTTGCGCTGCCGGCATCTGGAAGATGATTGAGCCCGCAGAGAAGTAAAACAGCTGTTTGCCACACAAAGTTGGCAAAATGAATGCACGGATTGTGTAATGTAGCGGTAAAAAGATTAAAAACCGTGAAAACTGCACAATCCGTGACTTTTTCTTTTTGTCGTTCGAAAGAATTTTCTTAACTTTGCGGTCAGAATTGAATTATTTCATTTTTAATTATAGAACTAATATGGTAAATTACAAGGATTTAGGTCTCGTCAACACTCGCGAGATGTTCAAGAAGGCTGTAGCTGGTGGCTACGCTATTCCCGCTTTCAACTTCAACACCATGGAGCAGATGCAGGCTATCGTACAGGCTGCTGTTGAAACCAAGTCACCTGTCATCATGCAGGTGTCTAAGGGTGCTCGTAACTATGCTAACGCTACCATTCTGCGCTACATGGCAGAGGGTGCCGTTCAGTATGCCAAGGAACTGGGTTGCGCTCATCCTGAGATCGTGCTGCACCTCGACCACGGTGACAGCTTCGAGCTCTGCAAGGATTGCATCGACATGGGCTTCTCCAGCGTGATGATTGACGGTTCTTCACTGCCTTACGAGGACAACATTGCCCTGACTAAGAAAGTTGTTGAGTACGCTCACCAGTACGACGTTACCGTTGAGGCTGAGCTCGGCGTGCTGGCAGGTGTTGAGGACGAGGTGCAGGCTGAGGAGTCTCACTACACCAAGCCCGAAGAGGTTATCGACTTCGCTACCCGTACCGGCTGCGACTCTCTGGCTATCTCTATCGGTACTTCTCACGGTGCTTACAAGTTCAAGCCCGAGCAGTGCACACGCGATCCTAAGACCGGTAGGCTGGTTCCTCCTCCCTTGGCATTCGACGTGCTGCATGAGATTGAGAAGAAGTTGCCCGGATTCCCCATCGTTCTCCACGGCTCTTCATCAGTTCCTCAGGAAGAGGTTGATACCATCAACAAGTACGGCGGTAACCTGCCCGACGCAGTAGGTATCCCCGAGGAGCAGCTCCGCGAGGCATCTAAGAGCGCTGTCTGCAAGATCAACATCGACTCAGACTCTCGTCTGGCTATGACCGCTGCCATCCGCAAGTACATGGCCGAGCATCCCGATCACTTCGATCCTCGTCAGTATCTGAAGCCTGCTCGTGAGAACATGAAGAAGATGTACATCCACAAGATTAAGGAAGTACTTGGTTCTGACGGCAAGCTGGCTTGCTAATCAGTACAAGCAAATAAAAAAAGGAGAGGCGACTCTCCTTTTTTTATTCTCTCATTCTCTCATTTTCTCATTCTCTCATTCTCTCATTCTCTCCATTCAAAAGCTTTGTAGCCATGCCTTCAGTTCCAGCATCAGTTCCAGGTGGTAGGCAAACGACTGGCGGGCACCGAAGCCGTGACCTCCGGAAGGATAGATGTGCATGCTGGCAGGAACCTTGGCAGCGTACAGCGCTTCATAATAGTTCAGGCTGTTGATGGGGGGTACGGCCTTGTCGTCGTTTGCCAAGGCAATAAAGGCTCGTGGTGTGTGTTTGCCGACGTGCTGTTCGTTACAGTAGAGGTTGACGAGCTTGCGTTTGGGTTTCTTACCCAGAAGATTAGTGCGTGATCCTTGATGAGTGATACCCTGTTCCATAGAGATGACGGGGTAGAAGAGTATCTGGAAGTTGGGCATGGCTCCGTTGGGAGCGTGAGTAGCCACCGTCGAGGCCAAATGTCCTCCTGCCGAGAATCCCATGATGCCCACATCGTCCTTGTTGATATGCCAGTCCCTTGCCATACGGCGTACCAGTCGGATGGCTTCGTAGGCATCCTCTGCAGGAACTTCATGCACTCCGTTGGGCATGCGGTATTTTACTACAATCAGTGCAATGCCCTGACCATTGAAGAAAGGAGCCCAGTCGTGACCTTCATGGTTCATGGCCAGATGCTGATAGCCACCGCCGGGGAAGCACACGACGGCACGTCCAGTGGCACGTTTCTCGTCAGGCAGATAGACCCACACCTTTGCCATGTCTTCGGCATCGCCGTTGCTGGTTTTAGGACCGTTGGGCCAGAGATTCATCTCGATAGGTTTCTGAGCAAATGCCAGTGCTGATACTGATAGTAAAAGGAATGTCAATAGCTGTTTCATACTTCTTTTTGCGTTAATGCTTGCAAAGTTACGAAACTTTTTCTAACTTTGCAAACAAATTGTCAAATAGTAAATTGTCAAATAGTAAATTACCAAACAATAAATTGTCAAATAGTAAATTGTCAAATAGTAAATTACCATGTCTCATCCCTTAGAAAAGTTCCGCTTCTGTCCTGTTTGCGGCAGTGCGCATTTCGTAGAGAACAACTTCAAGAGCAAGCGTTGTGAGGACTGCGGCTTCGTGTATTATGCCAACATCTGTGCCGCTACGGCTGCGTTTATTATGAACGATAAAAACGAGTTGTTGGTTGTTCGTCGTGCTAAAGAACCCGCCAAGGGAACCCTCGACTTGCCTGGAGGTTTCTGTGACATGTATGAGACCGTTGAAGAGGGCATGCGTCGCGAGATTCAGGAAGAGACAGGCTTGAAGGTCGATGCTATCGAGTATCTCTTCTCTTCGCCTAACGTCTATATGTATTCCGGACTCGGCGTTCATACCGTCGATATGGACTTTCTCATTAGAGTGCATGGCGATGTCGATGCCATCAAGGCTCAGGTGCATGCTGCCGACGATGCTGCTGCCGCTGTTTGGCTGCCTTTAGACAAGGTTAATCCTGCCGATTTCGGACTAACCAGCATCCGCAATGCCGTGATTCGTTTTCTTCATCAAATGTTAAGAAAATGAAAATTCTTCTATATATATAAGGTGTAACCAAAACTTTTGCGTACTTTTGCCGCCCAAATACGAAATGTCTCTCATTATAATAAGGTATATAGAAATAAAAACATAGAATATCATGCAAAAGAATTTGGTGATTGTAGAGTCGCCTGCTAAGGCCAAGACGATAGAAAAGTTCTTGGGTAGCGACTTTAAGGTGATGTCGAGCTACGGCCATATCCGTGACTTGAAGAAAAAGGAGATGAGCATCGACGAGAAGACCCTCGAGCCTGAGTACGAGATTCCTGAAGACAAGGAAAAGGTGGTGAAGGATCTGAAGGCTAATGCCAAGAAAGCCGAGAAGGTGTGGCTGGCATCCGATGAAGACCGTGAAGGAGAGGCTATCTCATGGCACTTGTGTGAAGTGCTCGGTCTGGATGAGCAGAAAACCAACCGCATCGTGTTCCACGAAATCACCAAACCTGCCATTCTGCAGGCTATCGAGTCACCGCGCCGTCTGGATATGAATCTGGTGAACGCCCAGCAGGCACGCCGTGTGCTCGACCGTCTGGTAGGTTTCAAGCTGTCGCCGGTATTGTGGCGTAAGGTGAAGCCTGCTCTTTCTGCCGGTCGTGTGCAGAGTGTGGCAGTAAGACTGATAGTAGAGCGCGAGCGCGAGATACAAGCTTTCCAGAGCGATCCTTATTATAGTGTGACAGGCGTCTTTGCCATTCAGAATGCCGACGGTTCTCAGACGGAGGTGAAGGCATTGCTGAACCAGCGCATGAAGACCGCCGAGGAGGTGGAGCAGTTCCTGGAGCAGTGCAAGGAGGCAGCGTTTGTCGTTGATAGCGTCAGCAAGAAACCCATGAAGCGCACTCCTGCTCCTCCCTTTACCACCTCTACGCTGCAACAGGAGGCTGCCCGTAAGTTGGGCTTCACGGTGTCGCAGACCATGATGGTAGCTCAGCATTTGTATGAGCACGGACAAATCACCTATATGCGTACTGACTCGGTAAACCTTTCTGGACTGTGTATCAACGCCAGCAAGGCTGAAATCGAAAAGCTGTACGGTGCCGAATATTCCAAGGTGCGTCAATATCACACCAGTTCGAAAGGCGCTCAGGAGGCCCACGAAGCCATCCGTCCTACCTATATGGATCGTACGGAGATTGAGGGCACCGCTCAGGAGCGCAAGCTCTACGAACTCATCTGGAAGCGTACCATTGCCAGTCAGATGGCTGATGCTGCTATCGAGAAGACGACGGCAGAAATCAAGTCGGACGCTTCCGACTTCAACTTCGTTGCTGTTGGTGAGGTAGTGAAGTTCGATGGTTTCCTGAAAGTCTATCGTGAGTCGGTCGATGACGACGATATTCAGGAGGAGGAGAGTCACATCCTGCCGCCGCTGAAGAAAGGCATGCCGCTGACACGCCGTGAGATTTTGGCAACAGAGCGTTTCAGCCCGGGACCTCAGCGCTATACGGAAGCTTCGCTGGTACATAAACTGGAGGAGCTGGGCATTGGCCGTCCTTCTACCTATGCGCCCACCATCTCTACTATTCAGCAGCGTGAATATGTCCATAAAGGCGACAAGAAGGGTGAGGAGCGTTCCTACATAGTCTATCAGCTGAAGGGTAAGGTCGTCAGTCAGAAGACCCGCAAGGAGACCGTAGGTTCTGAGAAGGGAAAGCTGTTACCAACGGATATTGGTATCGTGGTGAACGACTTCCTGATGAAGTTCTTCCCTGGAATCATGGATTATAACTTCACCGCCAAGGTGGAGCGCGACTTCGACCGTATTGCCGAAGGTGACGAACAGTGGACGAGCATGCTGAAGGGCTTCTACAAGAAGTTCGAACCTATTGTGGAGAATACCATGAATGCCCGTCAGGAGCGCAAGGCTGGTGAGCGCCAGTTAGGCAATGACCCGAAGACGGGTAAGCCGGTCTTTGTCAAGATTGGACGTTTCGGTCCTGTCGTGCAGATAGGTGTTGCTGAAGATGACGAAAAGCCTCAGTTTGCACAACTGCCCAGCGACAAGAGTATGGAGATGCTGACATTGGACGAGGCACTCGAGCTCTTCAAGCTGCCGCGTACCGTCGGTGACTATGAAGGTGCTCCCGTCGTGATTGGAACAGGCCGTTTCGGTCCTTACATCCTGCACCAGAAGAAATACACCTCTTTGCCGAAGGGTTCCGACCCGATGACTGTCACGTTGGAGGAGGCCGTCAAGTTGATTGACGAGAAGCGTAGTCAAGACAACCAGAAGCATCTGAAGATGTTCCCCAACGACATGAAGTTGGAGGTGCTCAACGGCCGCTATGGTCCCTATCTGGCATACGATGGTAAGAACTATCGACTGCCGAAGGCTATGCATGCTAAAGTGGCAGAGCTGACCTACGAGGAGTGCATGGAGGTTATTGAGAAACAGAAGAAATAATTAAATTCTCAATTATCAATTGTCAATTCTCTCAATGCGCAGGATTATTTTAATCGGTTATATGGGGTCTGGCAAGACCACCGTCGGTAAGGCGCTCTCTAAGCAGACGGGCATGATGTTCTACGACCTCGACTGGTATATCGAGAGTCGCATGCGCTGTTCCGTTTCCCAGCTGTTCAAAGAGCGGGGCGAGGAGGCTTTCCGGAAGATAGAGTATAACATGTTGCACGAGGTGGCAGAGTTTGAGGATGTCATCATCAGTTGTGGTGGAGGCACCCCCTGTTTCTTCGACAACATGGATTACCTGAACCAGCAGGGCGACGTGGTCTATCTGAAGGCAACGCCTGAAGTGCTCTATAAGCACCTGCTGATGGCTAAGGTGGAACGTCCCCTGCTGGCGGGGAAGACTCCTGACGAACTGATAGAATATATTACCAGTCACCTGCAGCAGCGAGCTCCGTTTTACGAGAAGGCACGCTATACCCTTGACGTCAGTGTGCTGGACAACTACGATAAGATAAAGATCAGTGTGGAGCGTATCATGGCACTGCTGTCCCTATAGGCTCCATCATCCCCATAAACAAGAATTAGACTATGAAGAAATGGACGATTGAAGACTCTCGTGAGCTCTACAACATCAACGGCTGGGGTACCAGCTACTTCGGTATCAACGAACAGGGTAATGTCTATGTGACGCCTTGCAAGGACTCCACACAGATAGATATCCGTGAGGTGATGGACGAGCTGGCACTTCGTGATGTGCAGGCTCCTGTACTGTTGCGTTTTCCCGATATTCTGGACAATCGTATCGAGAAGACTTGGAGCTGTTTCAAGAAGGCTGCCAAGGAGTATGAGTACAAAGGCGAGAACTACGTGGTCTATCCTATCAAGGTGAACCAGATACAGCCTGTCGTCGAAGAGATTATCTCGCACGGCAAGAAGTTCAACCTGGGTGTTGAGGCTGGCTCTAAGCCTGAGCTGCATGCCGTCATTGCCGTGCAGAGCCAGAGCGACAGCATCATCATCTGTAATGGCTATAAGGACCAGGGATACATCGAACTGGCACTGCTGGCACAGAAGATGGGAAAGCGCATCTTCATCGTGGTGGAGAAGTTGAACGAGTTGGACATCATTGCCAAGGAAGCCAAGAAACTGAATGTCCGTCCTAATATCGGCATCCGCATCAAGCTGGCATCGTCAGGCTCCGGAAAATGGGAAGAGAGTGGGGGTGATGCCTCGAAGTTCGGACTGACCAGTGCCGAGCTGTTGGACGCTCTGGAGCAGCTCGACAAGAAAGGTATGCGCGACTGCCTGCGACTCATCCATTTCCATATCGGTTCACAGATTACCAAGATTCGCCGCATACAGACCGCCTTGCGTGAGGCTTCGCAGTTCTATATCCAGTTGCATAAGATGGGCTATAACGTCGATTTTGTGGACTGTGGCGGTGGACTGGGCGTCGATTACGATGGCACACGTTCTCCGTCGAGCGAGAGCAGCGTCAACTACTCCATTCAGGAGTATGTCAACGACTGTATCTATACCTTCGTTGATGCAGCCAACAAGAACGACCTGCCTCATCCCAATATCATTACAGAGAGCGGACGCTCGCTGGCTGCTCACCATTCGGTGCTCGTCATCGACGTGCTGGAAACGGCCTCGCTGCCGGAGATGCCCGAGGAGTTCGAGCCCGACGAGAATTCGCACCAGTTGGTGAAGGACCTCTACGAGATTTGGGACAACCTGTCGCCTCGCAATGTGCTGGAAGACTGGCACGATGCGGAGCAGATTCGTGAGGAGGTGCTCGATCTCTTCTCGCATGGCATTGTGGATTTGAAGACGCGTGCCGAGATTGAGGCAATGTATTGGAGCGTCTGCCACGAAATCAATGCGCTGGCCAAGAACCTCAAGCACATTCCCGAGGAGTTGATGAACATCGACAAGCTGTTGGCAGACAAGTATTTCTGCAACTTCTCGCTGTTCCAGTCGCTGCCCGACTCATGGGCCATCGACCAGCTCTTCCCCATCATGCCCATCCAGCGTTTGGACGAACGGCCGACGCGCAATGCTACCCTGCAGGACATCACCTGCGACTCTGACGGCAAGATAGCACAGTTCGTTACGAACCGTCCCAATTCTCATTCGCTGCCCGTGCATCCGCTACGCAAGAACGAGCCTTATTACTTAGGTGTCTTCCTCGTCGGTGCCTATCAGGAGATTCTGGGTGACATGCACAACCTCTTTGGCGACACCACCGCTGTCCACATCTCTGTCAAGGACGACCAGTATCACATCGACCAGATTATCGATGGTGAGACGGTAGCTGAAGTCCTGGAGTATGTGCAGTATCAGCCCAAGAAGCTGGTGCGCCAGTTGGAGATATGGGTGGCCAAGAGTGTCAAACAGGGCAAGATTACCCTGGAAGAGGGTAAGGAGTTCCTTTCTAACTATCGTTCAGGACTCTACGGATATACTTATTTGGAGTAAGGAGCCCACCCCAACCCTCCCGAAGGGAGGGAAGCCCCCCCTTCTATAATAACAATTGCTCTTATGAAAGAAAAAGTTTTGGTCATTAAGGTAGGTGGTGCCGTTGTTGAAGACGAGGCACAGCTCGCACAGTTGTTAAGCGATTTCTCTGGCATAGAGGGTCGCAAGGTGTTGGTACATGGCGGCGGTCGTAAAGCTACGAAGATGGCCGAGCGCTTAGGCATCGAGACCCAGATGGTCAACGGCCGGCGCGTCACTGACAAAGATATGCTCGAGGTCGTAACCATGGTCTATGGCGGCTTGGTCAACAAGAACCTCGTGGCTCGCTTGCAAGCTAACGGCATCAATGCCATCGGACTGACAGGCGCCGATGCAGATATCATTCGCAGCCACAAACGTCCGCCCGTTCCTATAGCTGTTGCCGATGCAGGACTATCCAAGCTCCCTCCCTCCGGGAGGGCTGGGGTGGGCTCCTTTTCTTACGGCTTCGTCGGCGATGTCGATGCCGTCTCTGGCGAGATGCTCTCCAAACTCATAGAGGCAGGCATCACGCCTGTTGTGGCTCCTCTGACGCACAATGGTGAAGGCGTCATCCTCAACACCAATGCCGACACCATAGCCTCGGAAACTGCCAAGGCGTTGGCTCGTTACTACGACGTCACGCTGATCTTTGCCTTCGAGAAGAAAGGAGTTCTTAGCAATCCAGACGATGATGATAGCGTTATTCCCGTTATCACCGAGCAACTCTTCGAGCAATACAAGGCCGATGGCACCATCTCTGGCGGCATGCTTCCCAAGATAGAGAATGCCCTTGCCGCCGTCCGTGCTGGTGTCTGCCGCGTCATCATCACCCGCGCTGATGCCATCGACGGTCGTCACGGCACCGTCATCGAGTAAGGTTGCTTTCGTTACGCTGCTCTCTCATAAATTAGGATTTTATCGCGTTCAGCACTTTCACGAGCAAAGGGCATCAGTCCCCTATCCGTTATCAAATCTACTTCACGACCTAAAAGTTCTTTCAGATCCTCATACATGCCACTAAGAGTAAACAGACTGAAATGTTGTGACCTATCAGGCACTATCAGTATGTCCACATCGCTCTCTGGTGTCTGTTCACCACGGGCAAAAGAGCCAAAAAGCCAAACTTTCAAAACGGGTTGCGTCTTGAAATATTCTGCTATTTTTTGATTCATTGTCTGTGTACCCATAGTTTATCTGCGACTTTATATCGCTGCAAATTTAAACATTATTTCCGAAACGACAAAAGAAAAAGGCGGAAATCTTTTGGTTCAGCGTTTCGATGTGGGATAAACAATAAAGACCTGCGGAGCATTGCCCGCAGGTCTTTTTGTTATGTTGGATGTATCGTTTACCAGACTTCTTCGTCTTCGTATTCTTCGTCGAAGGCAAAGTCACGAGAATGCATTTCTCCCGAATTTGGGGTACCGTCAAGGGGTACACCACGCTCAGAACCTGCGAGGAGAATGGGAGTGTTTAAGTTGACTATCTCCATCATCATTGTCTTATATTCCTTTTTCATAATCTTTTTCTTTTATATGCAGCGGACTGACATGTACAGTCCGCTGCAAGTTATACATGTTACTTGATCACAACCTTACGGCCATTGACAATGTACAAGCCCTTCTTGGCATTTTGTACTTTCTGACCATTGAGGTTGTAAACGGCAGCATCGTCAATTGCTACACCTCCACGGTTGATGGTTGCAATTCGCGTTGTGCCTTCATCGTCCATGATAAAGATACGTGCATCGGCAACATTACCTGTGAAGTAAGCACGAAGACCTTTCATCGTGGTAGTTTCTGTACCTTTGGCAATCTTACCTTCTGAGGTTACACCATACCAGTCAGCTTCCCAGTTGCCTGCACTTGTAGGTGCATAGATGCCTTGGAATGTCACGCTACTTGCCTCACTGTTTCCAGCAGCAGCAACGACGGTCTTGTCCTCAAACGACTTTTCGCCAGAGAGAGCCTCATCTGAGTAAATCAGATACGGAGTACCAGCAGTCAGTTCATCAACTCCATTGAACGTAATAACATTTTCTGCACGACCTGTCAATTCGTAAATCTTGACAGTTGTTCCGTATGCTTCGCTCAGTTCCTCTGTTGTCGTAGCGAACGGCAGACAGATGGTTCCAAGTTTCTCGGCATCCTTAGTGTAGGTCAGCTTCACGTCGTAGATTCCAGCGTCGAATGCTTTAGGGGTAGAAGTCTCGTCCATCGTGTAGTTTACCTTCATGATGTTCACTGCGGTAGCGAATGCCTCAGTGTCGTCACTGTAGTACACCTTGATTTGAGCTGTCTTCTTCTTAGGAATAGCGTAAGTAAACGAGAAGGTATTCGTGCCATTCAATGCAATAGCCTGAGCATCGGCAGTCTGAGAAATCTCGCCGTCGATGAACAGCTTAGCATATACGCCCGTTTCTGCAGTACGGAGGCTGGTAACGGTAGCAGAAATAGTTGCATCATCGCCCTTATCTGTAGCAGCGGGGAAGCTGGTAGCAGTGACATAGAGGTCGTGGTCAATACCTGCAACCTTCTCCCAACCGATGATGTTATCAACATTTGCATATCGACCCGTAAACTTCAGGTAATACTCGCCAGCTTCGAGGCCGCTAATCTCGAAAGTCTTCCAACTGGTAGTCATTTCAGAAGCGTAATCTCCAATCTCAGTCCAGTTTACACGGTCTGTAGAGTAGCTTACCTTAAGAACAGTGCTGCTAGCATACTTAGAACCATATTTCTTAGCGTCAAACTTCAGTACATCTTCATTACCAGTAACTTGCAGTTTTTGAGTCATGAAGTAGGTGTCGCTATTACTATTACTTCTCTGTATGTTCTTTTCGTAATAATCGACATTCCAACCGTCGTTATACCAGCCAGCAGGCAACTGTCCGTCGCTAAAGTCAACATTCAGCGTATTTGGATTCTTCGTCGTAGCTGTGTAGTTGATGACAAAGTCTCCGAGGCTAGTCTCAACAGTCACAACACCAGCCTTCTCACCGTAAGGAGCCTCAACAGGCATCGTGATGGTCAGCGTAGCTGATTCGTTATTGGCAAGTGACGTTTCGCTAATAGTAGCAGTAGCATCACCTGTAACTGTAACAGCAGAGGTAATAGTCAGCGTACCATGACCAATGTTCTTGATGGTGTATTCGGCAGAAGTTTCAGAAAGGATAGTGCCGAATGCTTCAGCGACACCACTCTCTACAACACTGCTACCCTTCTTCACCTGAATCATCGGAGCCTCGTTGTTTAGTGCACCGCCATAAATGTTGTCGAGATAGACGTTAGCACCCAGGAACTCAATCATAGCAACAGCACTTGCATCAGTATTGCCCACGCTGTACTGCATGGTCTTGTATGTTGAGCTGTTGAAGCCTTCTGTGTCAGTGAAGTCAGTATAGTCAGACCAGCTGAGACCACCATTCAGGCTGTGACGAACTTTCAGAGAGGCTTCGCCATAGGACATCTTCTTGGCATCGAACTGAACAGCTTCGTTAGCTGCCAAAGTCAGCGTCTGAGATACCAGGGCAGACTCAGTAGTAACAGATGCATAGCCATAATAAGTTGAAATGGTCCAACCATCTTTACTTATAATTCCATCAGGATTTGCGCTTGCGAAGTCCACATACCACTTGCTGGCGTCGCGAGTCTGTCCGCTCAGGTTAATCACCTTCGAGGCAACATCGTCGCCAGAGATAGTCAGCACGTCAGAAAGTGAAGCCAAGCCATTATTAGCGTCGAAAACTTGAGTAACAGTGATCACAGCCTGCTGACCAGCAGGAACAGTAGCCTTGCCTGTCAAAGCATCAACTGTGGTTGTGCTCTCACCCTTAGGCTTTGTAATAGCTACAGAGTAGTTAGTACCGCTCTCCAGTGTAGCAGCGAGGTTGTTCAGCGTTGCAGTACCTGTATTAGTAACGGTAATCACATACTCTGCATTAGCAGTCTGCATACCGAAGTTATAGTCAGCCGTCTTGTCAAGTGTCATGACGGGAACTGTCAGGGCCTCGAAGCCGTAGATGCGGTTGATACTCAGTCCTGCACCAGTGAAGCGAATCATAACATTGCTTGCTGCTTCGGCATCAGCGATATCAGTGATGGTGAATACTTGGTCAGGAACGGCACTGTATGTTGAAGCCACCAAAGCAGTTGCTTCGCTCCAGTTGGCACCACCATCGCGAGAATAGCTGTAGCTGAACGAGTGAGTAGTGTAGCTACTATTACCTTTGATTTCTACGTATAGCGGCTCAGCGGCAGTAGCTGCGAACGGAGTTGTCTCAATAGCGGTAGAACTCAGTGTTGCAGCGTTATCCGTAACGTTCACGCCTGTCCAGCCCTGATATTGGGAAGCATCAGTGAAGTCAACCAGGTTGCGGTCGCCGTAGATGAAGCCCTTGACAGGAATTTCAAAGTTGCCACCATCAGTAGTCAGAGTGAATATACCACTCTTTGCGCCCACGGCAGCATTTGTCATTGTGATGGTCAGTGCCAACGGATCTGCACCTGCGGCAACAGTCATTACATTGCCAGCAGTAGCGGTAAAGCCGTCAACAGCAGAAATCTCGCTAATAGTCAGCGTACCAGTACCGCTATTAGTAATATAATAGGTGGCACTCTGTGCTGTATTTGCCCATCCAAAATCCTTCGTCGTTCCAGAGGTTACAGAAGCGGTAGCTTCAGCGTCGCTGAATACGGCTAATATCGGAGCCTGAGCACATGGTTTGAAACCGATGAAGTTATCGACACCATTGCTATAAGTTGAGGTAAAGCGCAGGTAATAGTCTCCATCAGCAGGAGCTGTAAACGACATTTCCTTATGCGTATATCGGGTATCACCAAAATCAGTGTTTGCCTTATAACTATCATAAATCTTAGTCCACGAAGATTTGTTTGTTGAATACTCAACAGTCATAGGTTCATCATACCAATTGAAATAAGCATCCCATGTCAGTACGTCTCCTTCTTTGGCAGTAAGGCATGGTGTTATCAATGAACCTGCGGAAGATCCACTCGGAGCAAGAGCCATGGCTGTCTTGTTTTCATAGCTACTGAATGTACCGACAGTCCATGTCGTGTTTTCCCATCCTGTTGGTAATGAACCACCAGCAAAGTCCTCAATCCAACTTTCAGGATCATAGGTAAATGCAGAAGCGGAAATTACGATATCTTCTAAACCATCGTTTGTGGGATGGATTGTAATGTTAGCTCCTTTTGAGCCGTATGTTTCATTGAAGACAAGAGCCAAATCGAACGTTGTGCTTTCTCCTGCACCCAAACTAAATGAAGTCTTTGATACGGTAAACTGATCAGAAGCAGAACTTGCAATGGTTCCTGCTAAAGTGCCAGTACCACTATTTGTGATAGTAAATGTCTTTGCGGATGGAGCAGCCGTTAGCCTTGTACCGAAACTAACAGCATCGCCATCTGAAACTGCATCACCTCCCAATGCTACTGCAAGTACTGGTGCATCTGCAGCCATATCTGTACCTTGGACGTTGATGATGAAGTTCCCTTCTGATGTTGTAACGGTGATGGCAGCCTCTTGATTTCCGACACGTTCAGCATCATAAGTACGAGTGATAATGAGGTCGAAAGGAGTTGCAACACTCTCAGACCAATTCGTGCTATATGCAGCGGCACCGTCACCGGTGATAGCTACATTGGTGATGTTGATAGTTCCAGCACCTGCGTTAGCGAAATTGTAGGTAACACTAGCGTTCGCAGCTTGCTCTCCGAAATCGTATGCGGCAGGAGAAGAAACAGGTGTTTCATCTTTCGTTACTGCAAGAACTGGAGCATAGTTCAGACCATGAATCTCGTCAACATTTACCCAACCACCAGTAAAACGAATTTTATTGACAGTTGTTGGAATATCAGTTACGACAAAAGTTGCATAGTCAGAATTGTTGGCAACTGTAATTTTCTTTGAATACGCTGTGTAGTTGTCATTTCCTTCATTTATTGAGCCCGCAACAGTTATATAATCAGAAGCATCACCATCAGTGTTCTTAGCTTTAATAATAATAAAATCACCATCACTAAACTTTAATTTAGGTGTATACAGATAAGCGGAACTACTTGTTCCGACAGCTACGCCATCAGTTGTGAAACTCCAAGAGCCTGTACTTGTCCATCCAGAAGGAATTGTTGTTCCACTAAACTCTTCAACGGGCATACCTGCAGGCTTAACAGCACCAGTCACCGTGAACGAAGCATCTTCCATATCCGTTGCACTGATGGTAATCAAAGATGACAACGCGCCGGCAGTAGCGGTGGACATGGTTATCGTCACTTCTGCATCTGCGCCGGCAGCCAAAGAAGTCGGAGCACCTGTAATGGCAAATGCCGCGTTGGCAGAAGTAACGTTAATTCCATTCAAAGTAGCTGTACCTGTATTGGCAATGGTAAATGTCTTCGTAGGAGCTGGAGAGGCATCCTTATCATAAAGCCCAAAGTCAAGCGTAGCAGGCTCCGTAACCGTCATCTTGGCGACTTTAGGCAGTTCGCCACCATAATAATTGCGGACTCTTGCCTGAGAAGCATGAATAGCAATATAGTAGGATCCTACAGGAATATCATCAATTTCTACGGTTTGCCAATCAGAAGTAAGTGTAATAGCTTTCTCAGAAGCAGTCCATGTAGATTTATCCGATGAATATTCAACTACCATTGTCTGGTAAGAGGGGGTTGAAGGATATGTTCCTATCGCTTCAAACATAATCTTTTCACCAGACTTAATGTCTAACTTAGGTGTGATAAGTCTGGCGTTGCTTGACTGATACCATGAACTAGTATAAGCATAGCCTGTCGTAAAAGACCAACTGGTTTGTGACCAGTCTTCTGGAATAGAGCCACTACCTAACGTCTCATAAACCTTATTGGCATCACGAACCATTCCACTAACATTGATAGTGAATGACAAATCCGTAGCGGCAGTAATCGTAATTTCATCGCTGGTTGAGCCTGAAGCAGCCATACTAACGGTAAATGATGTCTTAGCATCATCAGCCAAGGTGGAAGACACTGAAGTAACTTCGGCATTGCCGCTATGGCTAATAGCCAAATTAGTCCAATCTTCACCCGACTCATTCTTTATATAATAAGTCTGACTCTGGGCAGAAGCGACAAAACCATAACTCAGATTAACGCCGTCACTAACAGATGCAGTGCAATCCTCATCGGTGTATACGCCAATGCCAGCAGGAGCATCTGCGGCTAGGCCATTAGATGCAGAGAAATTATCGATTCCTGCTCTTGAAACAAGAAATGCGAGATGGGAATCTGCATCCAAGTCAAAACTATACTGAGTATAGGTAAGACTGTATTTGTTGCATTTGAGATAGTCGTCTCCCGTATAATTATAATAAGAATGTGTACTTAGGTTGTTACTCGTGTCAATGGTAAAAGTGCCATCACCATTATCTGTACACTTATAAACTCGCACGTAATTATTAGCGCCGCCACTTTCTTTTTTACCAGCGGCCCAAAACGAAATTGTTCCAGCTGCCAATTTGGGAGTAATAAAATAGGCCGTAGAGTTTGCTTCTGTATTATACAATCCGTTAGAGCCTTGGTATTTATATGTGGTGCTTAATTCGTAGTCACTCACATAGTTACCTTGACTGCTCCATTTAGATTCTTCGCCTCCCATGGCACTAATAGAAGTCCATCCATCGGTTGATTCAAAGCCTGTTGTATAGGCATCTCCCCACGCCGGACTGATGCCCACGATGAGGGTAAAGAGAGTTAGGAGTAACCATCTACTCCGATTGAGTTTTGAATTGTGTTTCATAAGCTTAATTAATTAGTTTGTTATTTATATTGTTTGATTTGTTTTCTGTTCTCGCACATATATCTTCTTCGTTTTATCAATTTTTCTTCCTCTTAATGGTATGCTTTACCTTTAATACAGCGAAATTGATCTCAAACTCAGTCTCAGTACCTGTTGTGCTCATCTCTTCTCCAAAGATGTCGTCAATGATTTTAAAAGCCTTGGGGAAAACTCGGCTTTTGGGGTTGTTTGCGGTCAAAAATTTTGACCGCAAACGTGTAACTTCCTCACGGTCAGTCTCTAAGACATAACCTTTAGGAAATTTCCGAGGGTTGTTTCTTACCGCTTGGTTAATCTCTTTGGTTTGCACACCATACAATGCCGCAACATCAAAGTCCAGGATTACGTCTTGTCCTTTGAGTTGAACAATCTTGTCGCTGATGTCTTCGAACTTTACAACGTTAGCCATGAGTTTCTAAAGCGTGTAGTATAACTGAAGTGCAAATTTACAGAATAAATATGAAAAAAAAAGAATAAAACGGAGAAATTTTTCCCCATTGCTTACTTTTCGTTAGTTTTTGTTGCGTATCGCTGACATTTTTGTTACTTTCTGCTCTGTGTGGCGTTGGATTTCTTGTCGCTTTCCGCTCTGCGTGCAGATGCTGTTCGCTACCTGTGGAGGCTATAGGCTCAATTGGTGCGGGTGGCTTTCGTCAACCGCAAATACGGCTTTCATCAACCGCAAGGACTGCTTGGAGCGATCTGCTGACTGTAGTCGGAAATGTTTCCGACTTAAGTCAGCAACGTTTCCGACTTAAGTCAGCAATGCTTCCGACTTAAGTCAGCAATACGGTCAACCCTGCTTTCGAAGTTGGCAAACCCTATACATGCAGTCGATGAACCCTATGGTTGATTCGTCCGATGGGGGTCTATGTGGGGGCAGGGGAGTATAGGGACAAAAAAGAAGCCCTCCGTTGGGGAGGACTTCTTGTGGTTATGGTATGGTGAAGTGGTTACTTCATCAAATACTTCTTGCCGTTCACGATGACGATGCCCTTGTAGCTGCTGTCGACCTTCTGACCACGCAGGTTGTAAAGCTGGGTGTTGGGTGTTAGGTGACGGGTGTTGGGTACATCCTTGATGGCGGTAGGCTCGATGACGGGCTTCTGGTCCTTGTAGATAACGACGTCGGAGAAGTATGCCCAGAGGGAAATGGCCGTCGTGGAACCGTTCAGCAGCACGTGCTCGAAGTTGAAGAAGGCCTTGTCGTCGTCGTTGTAGAAGAACTGCATGTCGGTCAGCGTGTCGTTGGCACCACCGCAATAGTAGATGCTCTCACCCTGGAACTGGCCCACATACTGTCCCATGGGGAAGATGTAATAGACGATGTTGTCCTGCTCGTAGCGGGTGCCGTACATCCAGGCGTTACCAGTGAAGGGGTTGGGGAAGTTGAAGCCGACCTTGTTGCCGTCGAACTCTACATCAATATCCTCGGTACCCTCTTCAGCTTGCTCGCCACCTTCGTCATTGTAGTGGAAGGTGAAGCTGATGTGCCACGTTTCCTTAACGGCTGTCGAGGGTGCAAGGGCAAAGCCGCTGAAGTTGTCGATACCATTCTGGAACTTCGAGGTGAAGCGCAGGCGGTAGGTGCCGTCGGCAGGAGCGGTAAACGACATGGCCTTGACAGTCTTGTCGCCCAGACTTTCGTCCTGAGCCTTGTAGTTATAGATGGTGTGCCAGGTGGCTTCATCGTCGTCGGTATATTCTACCAGCAGCGGTTCGTCGCTCCAGCGCAGATAGGCTTCCCATGACAGCACGTCGCCAGACTTGGCATTCAGACGCGGGGTGATGAGTGTGCCGGCGGTAGCGCTCTGCGGTGCTAAGGCCATCGGTGTGGTATTGCTGGTAAAGGCACTGCTGGTGGCAATGGTCCAGTTGTTGTTAATCCAGCCCTCGGGCAGCTCGCCTTCGTCGAAGTCTTCTGTCCACAGGTTGGGGTCGAGGAGCGTTGCGGTGGCGTTGATGGCCACGTCGGTAAGTCCATCGTTGGTGGGATGAACGGTGATGGTGGCAGCCTTCTCACCATAGCTTTCGCCCAGGACAACGGCAATGTCGAATGTCGTGCTTTCGCCGGCAGCCAGGCTGAACTCGCTCTTGGAGACGGTGAACTGCGTAGCGTCAGACGAGGCGATGGTGCCTGTCAGCGTACCTGTTCCGCTGTTGCTGATGGTGTAGGTCTTAGCCTTGGGCTGTGAGCTGACCTTGCCGAAAGCAGCATCGGTAGTCGGAGTGACGACCATGATGGGAGCATCGAGATTGAGGTTGAAGCCCTCGAAGTTGTCGAGGTCGTAGTCGTCGCTGGCAAAGCGGAACTGGTAGTTGCCAGCCGCCAGACCGTCGATAGTGAAGGTGGCAAAGTCGTCCATCTTGTTAACCCAGCCCGAATTCTTGATTTCAGCAAAAGCACCACCGTCCTTGGAGGCTTCGACAACGACCTTGACGCTGTTGGCGGTAGCCTTGTACTCGAAAGTCATCACCTCGCCGGCAGCGACTTTCAGGATAGGTGTCGTCAGATAGCCCGTAGTGCCATAGATATACTTTCCGTGAGCCATGCCGTCGGCAATCGTCCAGTTGGAAGCGTCGGCTTTCCAACCGTTGGGCAGGGCATTGCCTGCGAAGTCCTCGCTCCACACATTGGGATTGCGGACGTAGGCAGAAACGGCAATGGCGGCAGCATCTCCGGCATTCGGCGTCACCGTGACGGTTGCCGTATGCGAGCCGTAAGCCTCGGCGTTATACAGATAAGTGATGGTAAACGTGCTGCTTGCGCCGGCAGCCACAGTTACGTTGGCGGGGCTGACGGTAAATTCGTTGTTGTCAATGGTGACGGTAGCCTGCAATTCGGCATCGCCTGTGTTGCTGACAGTCACCACCTCGGATGCATTGGCAGTGACACGGCCAAAGTTCACCGTGGTCTTGTTCACTCCCATGACAGGAGCTGGGTCGGGCTGAGGCTGTGGATCACCACCGCCACCGCCGCCTTCACCACCACCGTCTGCGGGGGTGTAGGTCATGTCGTCGATGCAGGCAGAATAGAGGGCGATGGCAACCTGGCCGCTATAGTCGCCGAGGTTGATGGTTGCCTGTTTCCAGGTGCTGCCCTTATAGGTTTCCGTCTGCTGGATGAGCTTTCCTACCGCGCTGCCATCGTACTGATAGACATATACCGTGCCGTTGGGATAGCTGCTACTGGTGCCAAAGCTGCGCCAATAGAACGTCAGCGAGCCCTTGACGGCTGCGGTGACCATGTAGTTTTCGGTAGCCGACTTGCCACTGCTCCAGACACCCTTGCCAGAACGGGCACGATCGCTGTCGTTATAGATGTTACCTACGAGTGACCAGCCCTCGGGCAGTCCACTGTTGAAGTCGGCTGTTTGGCTATCAGCAGCACTGGCAGTCAGGCTGACTCCGAAGAGCACAGCCATGACAGCCAGCATGTTTATCAACGTCTTCTTCATCTTATATATATAATATAATAAGGTGTAATCATTCCGTTTGTTAGAGCTTCACCTTGATGGTCTTGTCGGCCACCTTAATAATATATAAGGTGTTCGACTTCAGGGCGATGTCAGCCTGCGTGCCGCTCAGCTTCTGGTTGTAAACCATGCGGCCGTCCATGCCATAGACTGAAACGACGTCGCCAGGGTTGGCATTGGTGATGTGAATGCCGTCGGCGCTGCCCAGCACCTTCACCTTTGAGGGTGCGGCTGCGGGAGTGTTGTCAATGCCGGAAATGGAAGACTCCTCGAAGGTGACAATCAAACGGTTGTACTGGCTGCCCACAGCAGGAGTGGTGATGGTGTTACCCTCCTCGACGTTCACTGCTGTTCCGTTGAACGTAGCGCTGTGAATCTTCCAACCGTCAGCAGGCTCGATATAGTAAGAGTACTGCTTGCCCATCTCTACACGCTGCCAGACGCTGCCGTTGTCGGCCTGCTGAATGGCAATGAAGCATCCTTCGGTAGGTGTCGTGTGACCGGGGTTGAAGGGGTCAACCTCAGAGTCGTCGCTGCAGTCGTCGCCATCGACCCACAGGGCAGAGAACGACCAGCGGTTGGGAACCTTGCAGACACGAGTGGTCTCGCCGGTAGTGATGTCAATCTCATAAAGGGCAGTGTCGTACTTGCCGTTGGTGCGCCAGTCCTTGTCAGGCAGTGTGCCCCAAGAACCCCATTCGTTGATGCCCTTGCCGCTGTTGAAGTAGCCAATCCAGTACATCTTGTTAGGATTGCTCTTGGCAAAGCAGGCAGCCTGACGCTTATACTGTGAGCTGAAACCAGTAGCGGGGAGCAGAGGCTCGTTGTCGGTGTATTCCTCTTGGGTTTCGGGGTCGATCTTCTTGACTTCCTTGCTCTTCACAAGACCCGTAGTAAGGTCGAACTCCCAAATCTGTGCGCCGGTCAGGTTGTTGTTAATGTCGCGCTGCTTGCCGTCAGTCTCGCTGGCGGGAGCATTGCTGCCACCGCTGGTAAGAGCAAAGGCGCGACCCTCGCTGTTGATGGCGAAGGTGATGAAGTTATAATAGTACAAGCCCTTGGTGATAGGAGTGACCTTCATGGTCTGCAGGTCGATGGTACACAGGGCATAGCCGGCATCGCCATCGGTCATGTCGTCGTCCTGGTCGGTGAAGTACTCAGGGTCGGAAGTGATCTCGTCGGGAAGCTGGTTGCCGGTCAGGTAGAACAGACCATAGACCTTGCCGTCCACGGGATTGTAAGACATGCCGGCAGACTCCAGGCAGTCGCTCTTCGGACGGAACTCGGTGCTGAGCAGGTTGCCAGTTTTGGCATCCCACTTGCGAACGGCGAACAACTCCTCGTCGGTCGTCGAGGACTCGTCGCGAGACATCACGGTAACCAGTTTGCCATTGACATAGACAGCTCCGGAGTTGCCGAACATCAGGTTGAAGTTGTTGGCCCACAGTGCCTTGTTGTCGTCGGTAAACTTACCGCCACTGTAGAAGTCGCTGATGCTGACAGCAGGATTCTTAGCGGGAGTCGTCAGCGTGGAACCGTCCCAGCCCATGCTGTAGATGCTCTGATCTACGATAGAGATAGGCTTCTGTAAAGTAGAATTGTAACCCACGTATTGGGATTTCATCTGGTCACCATCTTCATAGCGGTTGTTGTGACCAATACCTTTCAGTGTTACCTGTGCGTTTGCTGTCATGGTAATGATACAAAGCAGCAAATAAAGCGTTTTTCTTTTCATTTTTTAAATAATACAGTTGTTTGACTTTCTTTTTTGCGTATTTTGTGTAATTTTACTTACAGGCTGCAAAAGTACAACAATTTTTCTAAATAAAATGCATTTTTATACTATTTATTATAAAAGTTTCACAATATTCTTGTAAAATAGGAGGAAAATCAGTACCTTTGCCATAGAAATTCATGAAGATCATTACTTTTCAGGCTGACGTCCTGCCGTTGAAGAACATTCTCTTCCGCTTGGCGTTGCGCATCACTCAGAACAGGGCTGATGCGGAGGATGTCGTGCAGGAAACGATGATGAAGGTGTGGAACCGCCGTGGCGAGTGGCAGCAGATAGAAAACATGGAGGCGTTCTGCCTGACCATCTGCCGCAACGTCTCGCTCGACAAGCTGCGACGCATGGACAGACAGGTACTGTCGTTGGAAGATACACCAACGGAGGCTGGTGGCTACGACCCCATAGACCATAGTCACTCGGCCAATCCCGAACAACAGGCCGTGCAGCGCGACCGCTTGCAGCAGGTGCGCCGCATCATCAGCCAGTTGCCGGAGAAACAGCGCAGTTGCATGCAGCTACGCGACATCGAAGGCAAGAGCTATCGCGACATTGCCACCATTCTTGGCATCACCGAACAGCAAGTGAAGGTCAATATTTTCCGCGCCCGCCAGACGGTGAAGGAGAAAATGATGAGTGTGGAATGAAAAATTCTTCATTCTTTTGTAACTTTCTTGTTTTTGATACGTCTAACCTATAGAGAACCCAATAAAATGACAATGGATTACAAGTACATCGAACAACTGCTGGAGCGCTATTTCAACGCTGAAACCTCTTTAGAAGAGGAGCAGATGCTGCGCACCTTCTTCAGCCAGAAAGAGCTGCCTGCTGACATGCAGCAGTGGCGCGCCCTCTTCACGGCTGACGACGAGGAGATGCTGGGCGACGACTTCGATGCACGCATCATGGAAGCTATCGCACAGCAGGAGGCTGCTGACGAAGAGGTTCCCGTTGTCAAGGCTCGTGAGGTGACGCTGACGAAACGGCTGCTGCCGCTCTTCAAGGCTGCTGCCGTCGTTGCCATCATCCTGACATTGGGAGGCGCCCTGCAGGCACCTTTCGACAACTCATGGAACACGCTGGACGACTATGCCAGCTACGAGCAGACATTGGACAGTGTGGCTGCCGTCAGTCCGGTACAGGCAGAAAACATCACCGATGCTGCTGCCGACAGTACCAACGTACTACTGGCGCCCAAGCAGAAACAATGAAGTATCTATGCTTTCTATATTAATCATCATTTTTAATTAAAACACCTTTGAAGCTGTGAAGCTTCTCCCCCAAGAGCCGAAGGCTCGTTCCTAACCCGGGAGGGTAAGGAGTTTCTCTCAAAATAACATAACATACTAACTAAGAATGAACCATCCCTGAACAAGTTTCAAGGGATGGTTCGTTTGTTTTTCCTCCTTACTCCTTCTTCATCCACACGTGTAGCTGGAAAAGGGCGGGCAGCAGGATAATCAGCGAGAAGCCGACAGCCATGAGCGGATAAAGCGGAGAACCCGGGAAGAGGTCTGCCAACTTGAGGTCGGGGTCGGGGAAGATGTTGTAGAGGACGTATGCCACCGAGTTGTTGACCCAATGGAAGGCAACGCCCGGCAAGATGCTGTTGGTGCGGTAATACATCCAGCCTAACAGCAGACCCACCAAGAAGGCGTGTGGCAGTTGTGCAGGGTTGAAGTGGATGGCGGCGAAGATGACTGCCGAGGCAACGATAGCCGTTGAGGGCGAGAGCTTGTTTCCTGCCGCCGACTGATGGGTCAGCAAGGCTCTGAGGATAGCGCCTCGGAAAACAATTTCTTCCGCCAAGGGGGCCAGCAGACCAACGGTGAGGTATCCCCAGCGAGTGCCGAGTATCATGTCGAACTGCTGCTCGACAAAGTTGGGCAGTTCGGGCATTTGCTCTTGCAGCCAGATAGCGGGAATAATCACACCGAAAGCGGCTATGCAGCTCCAGAAGAGTGTCATCCAAGGACGAGTGCGCAGCCAGTTAGGCGATACTTCTGCCCAGCGGGCCCACAGGAAGATTATGATGGTGAGCAGGCTGACAACCGCAGTACTGACGATAAGCATGAGTGCCGTAAGGTCTGAGGAACCTGTAGTGAGTTTCCAGAGTGCCTGGACAATGGCAGAGCCTGCAAACTGTATGCCGATGAATACTAAGAGGAAGCTGAGTGTTTGTTTCATGTTGTTGTTTTTTCGATGTTTCGTTATTTCGATATGTCGTTATGTCGATATGTCGATATGTCGTTATGTCGAATGGCTTTTGTTTAGGGCGGCTTCCGCAGCGTCCTTGTCGGCATGCAGCTGCTGTTGCAGTGCATCGATGCTGTCGAAACGCTGTTCGTCGCGCAGCCGCTCTATAAAAGATACCAGCATCAGCTGGTCGTAAAGGTCTTCGTGCAGTTGGAAGATGTGCGTCTCAAGGGTCTGGTAATGACCATTGAAAGTCGGTCGCGTGCCGATGTTCATCATGGCGTGCTTCTCCTCCGTCCTGTCGTGCAGCCGCACCTTGACGGCATAGACTCCAGGGGCAGGGATGAGCTGGCGGGTGTCGATGGGTACCAGGTTGGCAGTGGGGAAGCCCAGTTGTGTGCCGATATGCTGACCGTGCTCCACGCGTCCAACGATGGTATATGGATATCCTAAAGCCTGCGATGCCTCGGCGACACGTCCTTCTGTCAGCAGCTGGCGGATGAGCGAGGAACTGATGTTTCGGGCGTTGTCCGTTGTGGGGTGGGGGGTGAACGGCGGCAGCTCCAGCACTTCAATGCCCAGTTCTTGTCCGTAGCGGACGTAGTCGTCGAAACCTTCCTCGCGGTTGTGGCCGAAGCGGTTGTCGTAACCGGTAAGCAACACCTTGACGCCTAACTTCTCCTTGAGCACCTGCTGCATGAACTGGCGTGCTGTCAGTTGTTTCAGCTCGGCGGTGAACGGCAGCACCTCAACACGGTTGATGGCTGTCTTGGAGAGTAGCAGCAGCTTTTCGTCCAATGGCGTCAGTACGGGTTCGCAGCGCAGGGTGTGGTCGAAGGTGATGACCAGCGACTCCAGACCGCGCTCCTTAGCACAGGCTGCCACCTGCTGTAGCACAAACTGGTGCCCCAGGTGTACTCCGTCGAACATTCCTATCGTCGCAACATATCCCATATTTCTAATTCCTAATTCCTAATTTCTAATTTCTAATTCCTAATTCCTAATTTCTAATTCCTAATTCCTAATTCCTAATTCCTAATTTCTAATTCCTAATTTCTAATATCTATTCAACCTCTCCTCCCTTCGGGAGGGGCTGGGGGTGGGCTATCATCCTCCATACCTCTCCAATCCACAGTACCGGCGACGTGACAGCCAACATCCAAAGCCACGTCTGCCAAGGCAAGGGAACCGTGCGGAACATCTGTCCACCGAAGGTGACGATGAGCCATTGTCCGACGAGCACCAGTGCCAGCACCAGCAGGAAACCGCGACATGCCCACAGTCGACGGAATGCTGAATGGCACGAGCCCAGCATACGGGCATTGAACAGATTCCACCACTGCATGAGGACGAAGAGGGTGAAGAAAATGGTTAACTCGACATCATCGACTCCTGCTACACGCTCAAAATACCAGAGCATGGAGGCCGTGACCGCAAAGAACAGCCCGCCAATGATGCAGATGCCTCGTGCCATGGGATGAGTGATGATGAAGGCGTCGCGGCTGCGGGGCTTCTCGTTCATCACCTCACGGCTGGGAGGCAGCGAAGCCAATGCCATGGCGGCAAAGGTGTCCATGATGAGGTTTACCCACAGAATCTGTGTGATGGTCAGTGGCATCTCCGTACCGATAAATGCTCCGAAGAGTACCAGCAGCAGTGCCGTGACGTTGACCACGAGCTGGAAGAAGATGAAGCGCTGGATGTTCTTGTAGAGCGAGCGTCCCCACATGACAGCTTGTACGATGCTGCGGAAGGAGTCGTCGATGAGCGTAATGTCGCTGGCTTGTTGGGCAACGCTGGTGCCTGAACCTAATGACAATCCGACGTGCGAGCGGTTCAGTGCCGGAGCGTCATTCGTACCGTCGCCCGTCACTGCCACGACCTCGCCTTGCTGCTGTAGCAGCTGTACCAGTCGCTGCTTGTCGGTAGGTCTGGCTCGCGACATCACCTTCAGCCCTTGCACGTATTTCAGCGCCTCTTCGTCGCTCATGGCGGCAAAGTCCTTTCCCGTTATTTCGGCGCCCTCGGGAATATCGTCATGACGAGGCAGAATACCTATCTGGCGGGCTATCTCGACAGCTGTTGCCGAGGTGTCGCCGGTCACCACTTTCACATCGATACCTGCTCGGCTGCACTGTCGTACGGCTTCCGGCACCTCGGGACGCAGGGGGTCGCTGATGGCAACGATGGCGAGGTGGGGTGATGGGTGTTGGGTGATGGGTGTTGGGTGATGGGTGTTGGAAAGCCAGGCTATCGCCAGCGTTCGCAGCGCATGTTGCTGCCAGTCTAATAGCGTAGCCTGTATCTCGTCTTTGCCTTCTATCTGCTCACCTCTGGATTCCAAGAAATCCATCACTACCTCGGGAGCTCCTTTTATATATAAGGTATCCTCCGCAGTCGTCGTCATGTATTTACGCTCCGTAGAGAAGGGTAGCCTGTCCGTGATGGGATGCTCTTCTCGCAGCTGCTGGTAATCGATGCCCTGATCCATGAGCCAGCGCAGCAGCGCCTGCTCCGTGGGGTTTCCTACGTTGTGCGTTGCCGTCGTGTTCAGCGCTATCGCCTTGGTCAGTTCTGGAGAAACGTCATTACTCATTTCTCCGTTCTCATTTCTTATTTCGAAAACCGTCATGCGGTTGGCGGTCAGCGTTCCCGTCTTGTCGGTACAAATCACCGTCACGGCACCCATGGTCTCTGAAGCCTGTAACTTGCGAACGAGGTTGTTCGACTTGAGCATGCGGCGCATATTGAGAGCCAGTGCCAAGGTGATAGCCATGGGAAGTCCTTCGGGCACCGCCATTACGATCAGCGTCACCGCCATCATGAAGTAGCGTAGCGTAACCTCCAACATTCCGGCATAGTCGGTGGTATGCCATAGCGGGCTGGTCAGCATGTCGTGTATCAGGAAGATAACGAAACTGGCCATCGACAGACCGCCGCCTACCTTGCTGATGAGCTTTGCCAGTCGGTTGAGTTGTTGGTTCAGAGGTGTCTTGACGCCTGTCAACTCCGTTGCCTGTCGGGCTACATGTCCTATCTCCGTGTGATCGCCGACGGCAGTCACCATCATGCGTCCTGTGCCGTTCATCACCATGGACGAGCGCAACAGCATGTTTTTAGGATAAGCCTCTTCGCCTTCCTGGGTCTTGTCGCCTGACGTCTCGCTTCCGTTGTCCTTCGGAGAGTTGTCGGGTGGAAGACACTCTTTGTTCGTCAATAACTCGCCGGTCAGCGAACTTTCATCCACCTGTAAGTCGGTAGCCTGCAGCAGCATGCCGTCGGCAGGAACCTCGTCGCCTGTTTCAATGATGACCACGTCACCCACCACGACTTCCCGACGCGGAATCTCCACAATCTCGCCGTCGCGCACCACCTTAACGCTCTGCTCCTCGCCCAGCTGGGTGAGCACGTCAAACTTCCTGGCGGCGTCGCGCTCAAAGAGAAAACCTACCGTCGTTGCCAGAATGATAGCGGCAATGATGCCGATGGTCTCCATGAAGTCATCCTTGACAAACGACAGTACAAGCGACACCATGGCAGCAACCAACAGGATGCGAACCATGGGGTCTTGGTATTTTTCCAGATAGAGTATCCACATCGACTGCCTCTTAGGTGGTGTCAGCACGTTCTCGCCGTGTTCAGCCCTGCTTTTCAGCACCTCTGCAGCACTCAATCCGTGTTGTTCATTCGTTTTCACGCTGCAAAGGTACGATTAAGTGAGCAAAAAGCAAAAAGAAAAATGCGTTTTCTTTTGTTTTTTCGAGCGATAGTACCTTGACCCAAGGCTCAGAGGTACATAAAAATGTTAAAAACGGCAAATTCTTTAATTTTTAATCTTTAATCTTTAATCTTTTTAGTACCTTTGCATCCGATTTTGAATAATCGTCTGCGAGAATGGGCTTCGCCTCAGCAAAGAGCAAGCTCTCTGCGTTCAGCTTGCACCATCCTTGAACCCGATTTTAAAGAATCACCGGACTTGTAGCTCAGTTGGTTAGAGCAACAGACTCATAATCTGGAGGTCCCAGGTTCAAGCCCTGGCTGGTCCACCCTCAAAATCAGAGAGTTACGAACATTTTGTAATTCTCTTTTTCTTTTTAGTGAAATTCGGGCGAAATTCGTGGCGAAAAACTTAGGGTATGAAATGTGATGCAATCTTTTCGATTGTAACTGCATTGCATGGCATTGCAGAATCAATGAATACCTTGATAATCTTTTGCCAGTTTAAATCCTGTTATTCCCTAAAGAACGTTAAATATC
>CACYOC010000025.1 GCA_902775975.1 uncultured Bacteroidales bacterium
CCTGCAGACTCAACAGCGTCAATTTCTTCGAGTACATCTCAGACGTCATCAACAGGACGGCACTAATGCAGCCAAATACAGACATCAGTGAATACAGAGTCTTGTTGCCTGACAAATGGAAGGACTTATAGCCTGCAAGGCGTCAGAGCGGATACGCTTACCGGGGTTTGAGCCCATTATGGTACGATGGGAGGATGATTTTAAAGTGAAAAGTAAAAAGTGAAAAGTTGGTAAATTTAAACACAGAGTTTCTCTGACAACCAGAGTGTGGCGTTCTTCGACGAGCGAAGTGTGGCGTTCTTCGACGAGCGAAGTGTGGCGTTGCAATGCAATGCAATCAGAGACACAAAGGTCTTTTAAGATAGATAATTGAAGTGGAATGTTATTGCAAAAAAACTTTACGTTTACGACTCGTTCAAAACGAGAATAGGTTCGCCTCGAATAAAACGTACTTTCGCGGGCGACGAAACGGCACTTCGCGGGCGACGAAACGGCACTTCGCGGGCGACGAAACGTACTTTCGCAGCGAACGAAACGTACTTTCGCGGCCTTCGAAACGTACTTTCGTCAGCAGCTTCATTATCAGTGAGTTGCAATGGTAAAATTGTTCGTTTGTGCAGACCGCTGATTTTGTGTTGTAAAAGAAAAAACTTTACACCGTCTTTGGCGGATTTAAGTAATATCTTCTGGCGCGCCGCTCATAGGATGTTTTTTAAAATTTCTGGGAGAGCGGCATCTCGGCATTTCGACATTTCGATATGTCGAGTAAATAGAGCGGAGCCACACGGCCCCGCTCTATTATAAAATTACTTCAGAATCATCTTTTTGCCGTTGACGATATACAGGCCTTGCGAAGCCTTGCTGACGCGCTGGCCGGCGAGGTTGTAGATGACCTGTTCGCCACGCTCCGTGGCAGCCTTGGCGGCGTGGATGCCCGTGGCTGTGCCTTTAACCTCCTTGGCTTCACCGAAACCACCGCGGCCGTTGGCAGCACGGATGGAGAGAGCGTCCTTCTCGGTGTCAATGGTGATGGCGAAGGTGTTGCCGGTGGTGATGCCAGCAAACGTGCCGTTCTTCAGAATCATGTAAGCCGTAGCACCGTTGTTGGCGGGCGTCCATGTGACGTTGCCAGCATCGTAGGTGGCTTCGGGAGCCTCTACTTGAGCGGTAGAAGCCTTTGCCAAGGCAGCAAAGTCGTCGCCCAGCACCTTCTCCATGGTGTAGTTGGCAGCCTGCTCAGCGGTCAGGATGGTCTCGTAGGTAGCTTTGTCTCCCTCATTTTTGTCAGTGAAGGTCTGAATGCTGGTCGCAGGCGATACTACATTGCTGTTGACGTCCATAGATTTGTACTCGTGGAAGACGCCTGACTGGTTGTTCATTCCTTTTAAGGTGAAGCGTGTAGCGATAATCTCTGTCGGCTGATTCAATGTCGTATTCAGATAGGTTGTCATAGGACGTACGGTTGCACCTGTAGCACCGCCCCAAGCACGACCGAAGTTGAAGGTGGCAGCCTTGTTCTCAATGGTACAGTTGTTGAAGACATATCCGAATTTCTCTTCAGTCTTGGGCTGGTGAGCCGTGATGGTAGCCTCGCCGCTCTTGGCATTCTTAGCACGACTTTCGTTTACCAGCAGGCAACGCTCGAAGAATACATCGCTACCACCGCAGATGTAGTCAACTGTGCCATGAATTTCGCAATCTTCCCAATAGAAGTGCTTGCCGGTAGTAGTTACATAAGTGTCCTGATAAGACAGCATGCGAACGTTCTTGGCTATGGTCTTGTCGCCATTCTCACATAGAGCGTTGGCGCGGCCAGCAGAACCGGCGTTGTAGTAGTCGAGTTCATTCTGAATTGTGATGTCCTGCATGTATAGACCTGTAGAAGTATTGGTCAGCGTAGCGGCAGAACGCAGACCTTCCAGCTTGATGGGAGGAGCATTCTTGATGATAACCTTATCGGTTGACTGACCGATAATAGAAACGTTAGTTCCGCTGATGGGTGTCTGAACACTCTCGCCGAGGTCGTAAATGCCGTCGGGCAGGAATATCTTGCTGTTAGCTTCTGTAGCAGCAGAGTTCAGTGCCAATACCAGGCTAGCTCCGTCGCCGGCAGGAACGATGTAGTAACCGCTTTCAGCATCCTTTTCGACGAACTCCTTCACGTTGAAGACGGTCACCTTGTGCAGATAGGTCTGAGAAGCAAAGGTGAAGGTCAGTGTGGTAGCATCGCCAGTATAGTTGATGGCTGTAGTTGCCCCATCGGTAGCAGCCTTTGCAGGAACTTCGCTACTGATGACGTTGTCTTTACCATCGGTTACGGTGATGGTTGTTCCGCTGCCATATTGGCAGAGTGACAGCACGATTTGTGCATTGCCAGCTACCTTGACAGCGAAACTTCCGTTGGCCTTAAAGTTAAAACCGTGCTGGCTGTCATTAAATGAACCATCCTTGATATCGAAGTTCTCATGATCCTCAGGATAGAAGGTGTTGTCGGTCAAGTTATAGGTCTGAACGCTACCTACTGTAGGCTCCGTCTCAATAGCCGTTACACTGGCATTCACGCTCATGTCACCATTGACCACATCAGTGCTTTTTACCTTTACACCGCTGGCATAAACCCAGCCGCGGAACTTGTAGCCCTCGGGGATGGTCAGGTCAGCCTCGGAAAAAGGAATCTCACCGACAGGATCGCCCTCGAATACCTTCTTCTCGCCCAGCTTGTTGCCGTTCTGATCCTTATAGGTAATGGTGGCTTCCTGCACCTCAGTTGCCTCGGCCTTGAAGTAATTGAGGTATTGAATATTATTGAAAGTTAAGACATCTGGTCCTCCTACATAAATATAGGTAAAGACATTGCTTCTGCTCGCATCATTATCATTCCAGCAGCCAGCACCCTTATATGAAAGAGTAGCAATATCCTTTTCTTCCTGGTTTAATACCGAAAAACTCTTGTTGCCATATTTACAATCACCGAAGGTGAACTTTACAGTACCGTCAACAGGAACCGTAATAGTAGCGGCGCGATAACCATGCTGGTCTGTATTGAATGTTCCAGAGAACGAAACTCCCTGTGGCAAAGTTGACAAGTCGTACTCTTCATTCATATTTGCCATCTTCATCTCGAAGTCTACAAACGTGCGGGCTTTGGTCTCCTTGAATTCAATCTTTTGGAGTGTACCCTCAGAATTGGTCTTACGCTCAATACGGATGCCTGTGACATCAGCTCCGATTTCAATGCTTCCTTTGCCGAGACTTTCAGCTACAGCAACCTCTCCGATAAGAGTTCCTTTGGTTCCAGCGTTGTCACACGTGTAAACATTGACTGAATAAGCACCGGTGCCACTACGCAAGCCGAAGACCAGCGTCAGTTTTCCCGCAACGGCAGGCTTGGCAAAATAAGCATAGCCGCTACCATTGAGCTTTACGCCTGTTCTTCCAGCATCGGTAATCTTTCCGCCAAAATACAGGCCATTGTCAGGACTGTTTCCAGGTGCGTTTTGCGTGTAATCCCATAACAGATCATTGTTGCCTGCCCATGTTGTCGTTGCAAAGAGCGTCAATAGCATGCTCAGAAGCGAAAAACGTAAAAGTGTTTTCTTCATAATCGTTTGTTTTTAATTTGTTAGTAAATATAATAATGTGTTATTCTCTTATAAGTTTTAGCCCACAAAGATACACATTATTTTTAAATAAGAGCGGAAGCGTTGGCATAAAAAATCAAAAAACTACTCGTAATCGTTTACGTTATGAAAATATTTTGTATATTTGCAACAGAAAACTAATATCATAGACTATGAGAAACTTTTTGCTGATGGCAACACTCCTGGCTGTAGCGCCTGTGTGGGCACAGAATGACTCGGTGACGGTGAAGGAAAAACCGGAGAATGAACTGACGTTGGACGCCCAGCTGATGACACGTGGTGAGATACGTAGAGGTGGACTGATAACGAAGGACAAGGTGCAGGATGCAGAAAAGGCCAACTTCATCGTGGAGCGTACCCGACTGGCTGTAGGCTACAAGCGCGATGTCCTGTCGATGCGGGTGAATATCCAGCACGTCGGACTCTGGGGAGCAGAGGGCGGAGGTAAGAATCTCGACCTCCACGAGGCTTGGGCACAGCTGTCCAAATACGGGCTGTTTGTCAAGGTGGGACGCCAGGAACTGTGCTATGACGACGAGCGTATCCTGGGCCGAAACGACTGGTCTTTGGCAGGTTACTCGCACGACGTGCTGAAGTTCGGCTATGAAGGCCACGGACACTTGGCGCATGCCTTTTTGGCCTATAACCAGAATAACAAAAACATGTATGGCGGCACCTACTATACGGGTGGCTACCTGCCTTATAAGTCTATGCAGGGCGTGTGGTATCACTACGATGTGCCTAAGTTTCCGTTAGGCGCCTCGTTGCTGTTCTTGAATATAGGCATGGAGTGCGGCGTTCCCACGAATCATCATACCGTCAACCAGCAACTTTACGGAGGCTACCTCTCGTTCCATCCGGGACGCTTGTCCACACAAATGTCATACTATCGGCAGTCGGGCAGAGCCAGCCTTGACTATACCTCGGGAACCGATGTGCCGTTGAAAGCATGGATGGGCAACGTCAAGGCGAAGTATGACATCAGCAATATGTTCTCTGCCTATGCAGGCTTTGACTATATCAGCGGTGACGAGAGCTTCGTCGTTCCCAATCCGGGACATATCGGAATGACCCTGCATACGGAACTCAACTCGTTTACAACGCTCCTCGGATCGACGCGCAACTTCTACGGTGCCATGGACTTCTTCTATGTCAGCACCTATTTCTCTACGTATTCGCCGGGTCTGCAGCACCTCTACGGAGGTACTATCGTGCGACCGTTGAAAAACCTGTCTGTTGACCTGGGTTATCACTATATGGCGACTGCCACCAAGCTCTCTGGCCTGAACATGACTTTGGGACACAACATTGAACTCTCCGCCAGCTATCAGTTGATGAAGGACGTCTCCATCAGTGCCGGCTATTCCTATATGAGCGGAACGTACACCATGGAACGGCTGAAGCGAAGCACGGCAGACCATAAGCTGCGGTGGGGTTGGCTGATGCTCGTCGTCTCGCCACAAATCTTCTCCACCAAGTGGAAATAAAAAGAATACTCAGGACTCCAATCCTGAGTATTCTCTTCATATCATACATCATACATCTTACATCTTACATCTTACATCTCACTTCTTCAGCCATCTGTCCAGCCATCCGAAGAAGGTGCGCTGCCAGAGAATGCCGTTCTGGGGTTTCAGCACCCAGTGGTTCTCGTCGGGGAAGACAAGGAACTCAGCGGGGATACCCTTCATGCGGGCAGCATTGAAGGCCGACATGCCCTGGGTGTAGTTGATGCGGTAGTCCTTCTCGCCGTGGATGCAGAGAATAGGGGTGTCCCACTTCTCTACCATCTTGTGCGGAGAGTCGTGGTAGGTCTTCTTGGCGCGAGGCATCTGAGGACGGTGCCAGTAAGCCTCGTCGTACTCCCAGTTAGAGAACCAGTTCTCCTCGGTCTCCAAGTACATAGAGGCGAGGTTGAAGGCGCCGTCGTGAGCAATGAACGCCTTGAAGCGCTTCTCGTGAATGCCTGCCAGATAATAGACGCTGAAACCACCGAACGAAGCACCGACGGCTCCTAAGCGGTCCTTATCGACGAAGGGCAGGTTCTGGGCGGCATCGTCAATGGCAGCGAGATAGTCCTGCATGCACTGACCCGTCCAGTCGCCGGAGATTTCCTCCTTCCACTCCTGTCCGAAGCCGGGCAGTCCGTGACGGTTAGGGGCAATGACGACGTAGCCGTTGGCTGCCATCATCTGGAAGTTCCAGCGGTAGCTCCAGAACTGGCTGACGGGACTCTGCGGACCACCCTCGCAGAAGAGCAGGGTGGGGTACTTCTTGCCTTCTTCGTAGTTGGCGGGTAGCATCACCCAAACAAGCATCTCCTTGCCATCGGTGGTATTCACCCAGCGCTGCTGCATCTTGCCGAAGGTCAGCTGGTCGAGGATGTGCTTGTTTTCAAAGGAAATCTGTTCTATCTTAGTCTTCTCAATAGTCTTTCCCGGTGTCACCATATAGATATCGGTCGGGGCGCTGAGGCTCTGACGTGTTGCCAGGATGCGCTTGCCGTCGTTGGCTAACTGCAGCGATGTCCAGTCGGCCCAGTCTTCTGTCAGCTGCTTGACCTCGCCTTTCCAGTTGCAGCTATACATATTGGCGCAACCATGCCAGACGCTGATGAAATAGAACTGAGCGTCAGTATCTTTCACTTTTCCACTTTTCACTTTTCCCTTTTCACTGATCCCTTTCATGGGTGCCCAACAGAAGGCATCGACGTCGCTCTTCCAGTTGACGTAACGCTTGCTGCCGTCCTCGAAGGAATAGATGCACAGGCGGTTCAGGTCGGCCTCGTAGCCGTCGCGCTCCATCGACTGCCAGGCAATGTACTTGCCGTCGGGCGAGAACTGCGGGTTCTGGTCGTAGCCCACATTGTTCTTCAGGTTCTCAGGGGCGTTAACGGCCTGTGTGGCTAACGTGATGGTGGGTTCAACCTTCGGAGCCACGTAGTCGGCAGGCTTGCAGAGATTGGTGGTCTCGCGCGTTCCTATATTATAAAGGTAGATGTCGGAGTCGGTGCTGATGGAGTATTCCAGGCCCGTCTTCTTGCGACAGGTATAGGCAATGCTCTTTGAGTCGGGGCTCCACGCCAGCTGTTCGATGCCGCCGAAGGGTTCCATGGGACACTCGTAGGGCTCGCCGTTGAGGATGTCAATCGCTTCAGAACCGATGGCGAAACCATCGGCCACGGTAGCTAAGAACGGATGCTGGATGCTCTCCACGTAGTGGTCCCAGTGGCGATACATGAGGTCGGTGATGCGACGTCCCGTAGCCTTGGGGAGGTCGGCAGGATTCTCCTTGATAATCTCGTGGAAGGGAATGCTCTTGAGGAGGATGACGTGCTGACGGTCGGGAGCAAACAGGAAACCTTCCACCTTGCCGTCGGTCTTGGACAGCTGCTTCCGGTCGGAGCCGTCGGCCTTCATGCTCCAGACCTCACCGCCGCTGATGAAGGCGATGGTGTTGTTGTCTAACCAGGTGGGGTCGGTCTCGTTCTTGCTGCCGGTGGTCAGCAGCTGAGGAGAACCCGACGGAGAAGCGTCGGGAGTAGTGGTGCCATCGGCATGGATGACGTAGAGCACCTGATGGCTCTTGTTCTGCTTGACAGAGTAGTAGCCTACCTGATAGACGATGCGGCTGCCGTCGGGCGATGCCTGGCAGGAACCGATGCGTCCCATGGCCCAGAGGGCTTCGGGCGTCATCATGCGGCTCTTCAACTTGATGTTCTGTTTTCCTATCACTTCAGTTTCTTGTGCGTTAATCGTGGCGGGCGCCAGCATCAGTGCCGCAACCACAAGAGTCAGTATTTTTTTCATAGTCGAGTATTTTGTGCACAAAGGTACGAAATAATTCTTAATTCTTAATTCATAATTCATAATTATTAATTAACTTTTCCATCATAGATGGAGAAATTACTCCGTCTCGGCAAAAAAAGAAACGAGTTTCTTTGTTTTGCGCTCGACTTTTCGTAATTTTGCCACCAAATAACAACCATAGCTTATGAAGTACACTTTCTATTTCATATTGTCCCTGCTGCTTTTAAGCTCCTGTAGCGGTCGTCATACCAAACATACCAAGAAGTTTCTGATTGACAGTCTGACGTCGGTGGTCTATGATCTGATGGGTGATGAGCCCGAGCGTGCCATGTCACTGGTTGATAGCCTCGAGCGTGAGGGTGTCTATTCCTCTGCGATGGCCAACTGCCGTCGTGCGCAGATAGCTTCCGAACAATATGAACCGCGACAGTCGGAGGTCTATGCACTCAGGGCGTTGAAAGACCCCAATCTCAATGACGAACGGGAGGATATCCGTTACTTTATCTATAACCTGCTCATCAATGCGGCTACCAATGTGGGTAATACCGAGCAGGCGTTGAAGTACAGTGTGGAGGCTACGACACTCGCCAAGGCCGATACTGCCAAGGTTGCACGACTGTATCTGCCCGACTTCCTGGTCTGCATCGGCAGTTGCCAGTTTAAGCTGAACCGTCACCGTGAGGGCAACGAGAACTTTGACCGTGCGTGGGCTTCCTACGAGGAATTGCTGGTCGATGCCAAGAGTTTTACCTGGTTCTATCCTGCGTTCATGCTCTGTGTCGATGCTGTCAATAACAACGTTTCCTCCGACAGCATCACGCTGGCTATGCGTTGGCAGCCCCGTCTGCAGAAAATCTATGAGCAGACCGTTACCGCCAAGGATATTCCCGATCATGTCAAAGACGACTGTACGGCAGACATGGAGATTGCCCTAGCCAAGCTCTTTGCCGCTGCCGGACAGCGGGCAGAGGCAGAGAAGCATTTCGCCGTTTTTCGTGAGACGGCGTTTTCACAGACGGCTATTGGTCAAAAATATTCTTCAGCCTATCTGGAGCAGATGGGGCGCTGGCGTGAACTGGCAGCAACCATGGAGAATGCCGATACCTTCTTTGTCAATAACCAGTCGCAATACACCAGCGACTACCTGCAGAATGTGCTTGCCCGTAAGTTCAATGCCCAGATGAGGCTCCATAATCATGAGGCCGCCCTGCAGACAGCCAGTCGGCTGGTAGCGCTGCTCGATACCGTTCAGGAACTGGAACGAAAGGATGATGCCGCCAAACTGGCCGTCATCTATGAGACCCAGGAGAAAGAGCAAAAGATAGCGCAACAGCAGGCTGACCTGACGCAGCAGCGCCTGGTTGCCGTCATCGTGGCATTTGTGCTGATGGTGGTGTTCTTTGTGGTTTATACCCTCAACCGCCGTGCTGCTGCCCGCCGTCTGGCGAAGGTGACGGCACAGAAGGAGCGTATTGAGAGTGAACTGCGCATTGCCCGCGACATCCAGATGTCGATGGTGCCCAACAGTTGCCCGCAATATGAGGGTGTCGATCTCTATGCCCTGATGACGCCAGCCCGTGAGGTGGGCGGTGACCTCTACGACTATCTGTTGCAAGACGGCAGCCTATATTTCTGTGTAGGTGATGTCAGTGGCAAGGGCGTTCCAGCGTCACTGTTCATGGCTCAGGTTATCCGACTCTTCCGTGCCTTTGCCAAACGTGGCTATAAACCGGCGGAGATAGCCTGCCGCATCAACGACGAGCTGACTGAAAACAATGAAAGCGGTATGTTTGTTACACTTTTCATGGGATTGGTGCGCCTGTCTGACGGTCATCTGGATTACTGCAATTGCGGTCATAATCCACCCGTTGTCGGCGGCGAATTCCTGGAGATGGAGTCCAACGCACCCATCGGCTTGTTCCCGGGCGTGGAGTTTGTGGGCGAGGAGATAGCGTCTATCCAGCATCAGGTGTTCTTTGTCTATACCGACGGTCTCAATGAAGCCGAGGACAACCGTCAGGAACAGTTTGGCGACGAACGGTTGCTTGCCACGTTGCGCCAAGCACCGCAGCATGATTCCCGCCAACTGATTGAAACCCTTGAGAAAACAATAGCACAGCATCGCAAAGGTGCCGAACCTAACGACGACCTCACGATGCTGTGCCTTCGATTGGGATAATATCTTACTTGTTAACGACCTTGACAGTCTTCAGGCTGCCGTCATTCTGACGGAACTGCTTGATGACAAGGCCCTTGGCAGTAGCGTTGACCTCATGACCCTGCAGGTCGAAGTAGCGAGCGCTACCCTGTTGAGCATTGACGTCGTTGATGCCCAGACTTGCCCAATATTCGGTGAGATCCATCCAGGCGATGTTACTCTTGTTCTCGACGCCAGCACCGCGATAGATGCTCTGCACACCAATCTTAGTCCAGGTCTGCAACTCTTCCAGACCCTGCTCCAGATAAATGAGCGAACCGCCCACGTAGATGTCCCACTCGTCAGTGTAGGTGAAGGGAATCTCCGTCATGTCCTCTTCAATCATCTCGTACTTGTCGGTGGTCAGCGTCAGCGGCTGCTGCTCGTTGTTCTTCTCGATGTACAGCTGGTAAGACAGTTTGGTGGTCAGCAGGTCCTCGTCGTTAGTGCCCTTGGTGGGGATGGTCAGCTCCACGTAGGGATAGGTGCCCTCGGCATTGAAGTTGGCAATAGCGGGATCCTGCGGTGTGGCAGCCACCTCGTTCAGCTTGGTCATGGTGACATCGCTGTACCATACCATCATGCTCAGCGCGCTCTTGTCGCCGCTGAAGAACAGCTGGCTGGTGGTCAGTGTATTGGTAGCCTGATCGTAGTTCAGTACCAGATCCTTCAGCTCACCGGTTTCCGTATCAGCGTCGGTGAGGTAGAAGTCGTAGTCACCGAAGTAGGTCTCATACTTACCCATGTACTGTGCAGCAGGAATAGTGATAGTCTTGTTGTCATCGCTCAGCGTACCCTTTGCCCAAGCCTCGGGCAGATAGGTGCAGAGGCGCTGAATATAGACATCCTTGCCGTCGAAGCCGATGAGGACGTTGCCCTGATAAGCCTCCTCTTTGGTTTCACCGGTTTCCTGACCCTGCTCGTCATACTCAGCGACGTGGTTGGTAGCCGTAAGGAGATACTCGCTGGTCTCCAGGTTCTCGGGAGCTACTACCACCTCAGGCTTGATAGGTGCACCGGCATAGAGCTGCAATGCAGTCCAGTAACCGTAGGCAGAGATAGTAGTCTTGCTTGCGGATTCGGCAATCGCGTTTTCGAGGGTGAGCGTCTTAGCATCTGCATCATAGGTGAAGGTGATGTCAACAACATCCTTACCCGTGGTGGTACCCATCAGGTATTCTTTGCCGTAGTCGTCCTCGCCGACAAACTGGCCAGAGGGGAAGGTGGCCTGACCATTGCTGATAGTGCCCTTGATCCAGGCATCCTCAAAGTAATAAGCAAGTCCCTGAATATAGATATCAGTGCCGTCGAAGGCTACCTTGGTAGCTTTGACGACACTCTCGTTGCCTTCAGAGGTCTGATAGGTTCCGTCGATAGCCCAGTCTTCCTGTGTAGCACTTTCAGGAACGGTGACCAACGCGTCGGTTGACTCCCCGGTTCCGGGAGTACCGTCCATGGTGCAGACGATGCTGAAGATCTGGCTGTTAGCGGCAATAGACACGACGACTTCCTGATTGTCGCCCGTCCATGTTGCTCCGTCGAGATAGCCTACGTCAGTGCTGTTGTCGTCGCCCCACTTAGAACCGATGTTGAATACCATCTTGGTCAGTGTGTGACCTTCGGGAACGCTGAAAGTCAGCGTGCCGCCATAGACGCGGAGCTGCTTCTTCTGAGTGTTGTAGTCCGTCCAGAAGCGGTTGACATCGTTCTTTCCTGAGGGTGAAATAGTCAGTGTGACGTCACCGGCAGTCAGTTGCAGGTCGGAGGTGATGTCGCCCTCGTGTGAGTTGTTAGAGACGCCAGGAGCCAGCACGTCAAAGTCGAAGGTGGCTTCTGTGCCTTCTTGCGCAAAACTTACCAAGGCTGTCAGCAAGACAGCCATCATGAGTGTAAATCTTCTCATAGAAATGTTTTTTAATGAATAATTAGGTGTTTTTATATAAATGATGTTATTTGTTCCTCACGGGGTCACAGGTCAGTCCGCAGCCCAACTTCTTGAATATCTTACGATCTACCTCCGAGAGCATGACGGTGCTATGCACCTGACAGGCATTCAGGCGGGGCAGTTGTTCGAGGGCGCGGCGACACTGTTCGTCATCCTTCGACAACACGCTGAGCGCCACCAGTACCTCGTCGGTATGCAGGCGGGGATTCTTGCCTGCTAAGTATTCTATCTTCGTTTTCTGGATAGGTTCGATGAGGCTCTGCGGAATGAGCTTGGCCTCATGGGGAATACCTGCCAGATGCTTGGTGGCATTGAGGAGGAGCGCTGCAGAGCAGCCCAGCAGGGGCGAACTCTTGGCGGTGATGATGGTGCCGTCCTCCAGTTCCATGGCTGCGGCGGTGTGGCCTGACAGCTCCTGCTTGGCGGCAGCAGCCACGGTGACACGACGGTAGGCGGTGGTAATCCTGGCCTGGTTGAACAGCATCAGAATCTTGTTCACCTCGCGCTCGTTGTCGGCACCGTCCGCCATCTTGTTCGTGGCGTCGTAGTAGCGGCGGATAATCTCGTCGCGCGAAGCATTGCAGCACACCTCGTCGTCAGAGATGCAGAACCCCACCATGTTAACGCCCATATCGGTCGGCGACTTGTAGGGACTGCCACCGTAGATGCCTTCGAAGAGCGCATTGAGCACGGGGAAGATTTCAATGTCGCGATTGTAGTTAACGGCAATCTTGTCGTAGGCTTCCAAGTGGAAGGGGTCAATCATATTGACGTCGTTCAGGTCGGCAGTGGCAGCCTCGTAGGCAATGTTGACGGGGTGCTTCAGCGGCAAGTTCCAGACGGGGAAGGTCTCAAACTTGGCGTATCCGGCACGGATGCCGCGCTTGTTCTCGTTATAGAGTTGTGACAGACAGACTGCCATCTTGCCGCTGCCGGGACCTGGCGCTGTGACAATGACCAGTTCACGGGTGGTCTCCACGTAGTCGTTCTTGCCGAAGCCGTCGTCGGAGGCAATATGCTCTACGTTGTGGGGGTAGCCGTCTATTAAATAATGTACGTAAGACTTGATGCCCAACCGCTCCAGTCTGTGGCGGAACAGGTCGGCGGCATGCTGGCCGTTATAGTGGGTAATAACGACACTGCTGACCATGAAGTCGCGGCTTTGGAACTCGTCACGCAACCGGAGGACGTCCTCGTCGTAAGTGATGCCCAGGTCGGAACGCACCTTGTTCTTCTCGATGTCGTCGGCAGACACCACGATGACGATTTCCAGCTGGTCGCGCAACTGGGCAAACATCCTGAGCTTTGAGTCGGGCTTGAAGCCGGGCAGCACGCGGCTGGCATGATGGTCGTCGAACAGCTTGCCACCTAATTCCAGATACAGCTTACCATCAAACTGAGCAATCCTTTCACGGATGTGCTCCGACTGTATCTTCAGATATTTCTCGTTATCAAAACCAATCTTCATAATATATTAAAAATGAAAGATGAAAGATGAAAAATTAAGATTCATAGATGATAATATTTAAGCCTTTGCACTCTTTATAATATTCACTAATGTACCTATTATGTTATTATTATCTTCCATCATAGATTCAAATTCTTTATCTTTAATGTATCCAGAAGCATGTAGAATCCTGAGCCAGTATTTTGTCTCATTGGACTCTTTTAGGGCAATATGCATTTTGGAAATGAAATCCTTTTTACTTTGGGCATATATGCTTTCATTGACATTTGCACCAATACTGGTACCGCTTCTTAATATTTGAGTAGGAATGGTGGGGTTGACTTTATTATCAATAAGATATTGGAACAATTTGACAATACGTACACCGAACGTAAAACTGATGTCTAATATCTTATTATATCGCTCTTCCATTTCCTAATTCTTTCATTTTAATTTTTAATTTTTCATCTTTAATCTTTCATTTCTCATAGCATCTGCTTGCTTCTGCATAGCCTCCAGACGGGCGGCAAAGCCCGAAGCCTTCTTGGGATTGTTCTTGTTGGCCTGATAGTTAGCCTCCAGAATAGCCAGCAACTTGGCATCATCCGTAGTCTTGCGGAGGGTGTACATGATAGCTGCCGACATGAACAGCGAGACGAAGTAGTAGAAGTTCAGACCGCTGGAGTAGTCGTTGAAGATGAAGAAGAACATCAGCGGCATGATGTACATCATCCACTGCATCATCTTCATCTGCTCTGCCTGCTGACCCACCATCTGGTCCTTCTGCTGCTGCATGGAGAACCAGGTGTAGATGAGCTGGGCGGCGCAGAACAGGATACACGTCAACGACAAGTGGTCGCCGATGCCCCAGATATTCGTGCCCCACTCAATGATGGGGTCGTAGGTGGAGAGGTCGTCCATCCACAGGAAGGATTCGCCGCGCAGCTGGATAGCATTAGGAACGAAGAAGAACATCGCCAGCCAGATAGGCATCTGGATGAGCATGGGCAGACAGCCGCTCAGCGGCGAGACGCCGTACTTCGAATAGAGCGACATCATCTCCTGCTGTTTCTTCATCTGGTCTTCGGGCTTGTCATACTGCTTCGTGGCCTCCTCGAACTTCGGCTTCAGCACACGCATCTTGGCACTGGACATATAACTCTTCTTGACCATTGGGAAGGTGATGGCTTTCAGCAGCAAGGTAATGAGAATAAGCACGATACCCATGTTGAGGCCGAGACCTGTCAGCCAGTCGAAGACATAAAGTGTGAACCAACGGTTAATCCAGCGCAGCAGCCACCAGCCCAGGTTGACCAGTTGCTCCAGGTCGAGGTCCTTGCCGAAGGCACTCTGTTGCTCTACCTCCTTGATGAGGCGGAAGTTGTTGGGACCGATATACATCTCAAACTCTGACGGCTGAGCACCGGTGGGGTCGAAGGCGGTCTTCATGCGGGCATCGAACTGCTTCAGGTATCCTGAACCCTTCTGGTCTTGACGACACGAGAGGGTAGAGTTGGGCAAGAAGTTGTCCTTGGAGATGAGTGCTACGCTAAAGAACTGGTTGCGGAATGCCACCCAGTCCAATGGCTCCTCGATGGTCTCCGTCTTGTCTGATGTCTCAGGCAGGTTGTCCGTGCTGCCATCAGTGTCTTTATAGAAGATGCCCGTATAGCGGCTCTCAAACGAGAAACCTTTCTCCTGCTGGCGGCAGTGATCGTTCCACTCTAACTCCAACTCCTTGTAGGAAGGAGCAAAGAAGCCTGCCATGCCATTGACCTGTACAGACATGGACAACAGGTAGTCGCTTCCCAGACGGTAGTTCAGCACCACGCTGCCGCCATTGCTGGCAGTTGCTGTCATGGTGACGGTAGAGTCCGAGATGTTTGACGGGGTGAAAAACAGGTTCTGCGTGACGATGTTCTCCTGCTTGCCAGCCAACATGAAGTTCAGCTGCTGGTCCTTGCCGTCGAAGAGGGTGATGTTGTTACTGCCGTCGATGCTCTTGAAGTCTTTGATGACGGCCTTGCTGATAGTACCACCCTTGGTGTTCAGCGTCAGCTCTAACTTGCTGTTCTTCAGGACCACCTGTTCAGAAGTACCGTTCAGCGCAGCATGGAAGAGCGCTGTGGTGTCTTCCAATATCGACTGCTGGGCAGAGTCCTGAGCGGCCTTTGCCCGCTGGTTGGCAAGTTGTTGCGCTTTCTCGGCGCTTTCCTTTGCTACGGCAGCGATGCTGTCCTGTTTGCGTTGGGCTTCAACCTGCTCTGCCGACGGCTGGTTATACCAAGTGAATGCCAGCAGGACGAGGGCAATGAGCACGAAGCCTGTAATAGTGTCTTTATTCATTATTTCTTCTTTTTTTATTAGCCAAATCTATTAACAAGGCGCAAAGGTACGAAAAAAAACGCAAAGGACAAAAGAAATCATTAAAATAAATAAATTGCTTGTGTATGTGGGGCAAATGTAGTATCTTTGCAGTCGATTATGAAAAAGACTCTTCTCATCATATTGATAATGACGATGTCACTGGCGGTCAACGTTCAGGCACAGCACCGTGTCAAGCGTCAAGTGCAGCCTGATACGTCGCAGGTGGTTAGAAACTACATCGACTCACTAAAGGTGCTGCAAAGCCGACTGGACTCCCTGCAGCAGCTGAACAGCCAGTTGCAACAGGAATCGACGGACGGACGCTTCTTCCGGTTGTTCGTTCCGACAACATTCTATCATTCCGGTGCCAACAAACAACTGTCGCTGCATCCACAGAAAGGTGACGAGGTGACGGATGCCGTGGATAACGCGCTGATGTATATCTATATGCGACGTCCCGACTTGGTGAGGAACGATGAAAGCAGACTGAGAAGAGTTGGGTCCATACGAGAGGATGTCAACACCGAGATTATGCCGCATGTGGAACTGACGAACATGGCACAACCTCTTCCAGACGAACCAGACCCCGTTCCTATACAGGTGATGGTGAGGAAACCGAAATTCTGGAAGCTTACGGGTGACGGCTACCTGCAGTTCCTGCAGAACTATGTGTCAGACAACTGGCATAAGGGTGGCGAGAGTAACTATTCGGCACAGGCTGCTGCCACACTGGAACTGAACTATAACGACCGCGACAAGGTGACCTTCGAAAATAAGTTGGAGATGAAGCTGGGCTTCCAGACCTCACCGTCGGATACAGTTCACCGCTTCAAGACTAATAACGACCTGTTGCGTCTGACCAGCAAACTGGGCATCCAGGCACATAAACAATGGTACTATACCCTGCAGATGATGACTTATACGCAGTTTGCCCGTGGTCTGAAGGCCAACGACAAGAAGGTGTATTCAGACTTTACGTCGCCTATCGATGTTAACGTCGGTATAGGTATGGAGTACAAGGTGGATGCACTGAACAAACGACTGACGGGAACGCTGAACTTCCTGCCTTTCTCACTGAACTTCCGCTATGTGGCAAGAGAAAGTCTGGAAGCCAAGAACGGTATTCGTGGCCATCACCATACCATGGAAGACTTTGCTTCGCAGTTTACGGGCGAACTGAAGTGGCAGATTTTTGATCAGCTGTCGTGGAAGACACGCCTCTTTGCCATTACGACCTACCGGCAGAGCAAGATGGAGTGGGAGAACCAGTTCCAGCTGAAAGTAACCAAGAATCTTTCTGCCAACCTGTTCATCTATCCGCGCTTCGACGATGGCAACGACCCCGATGAGGACATGGGGTACTTCCAGTTGCAGGAATGGAGCTCCATCGGACTCTCCTTCTCATGGTAACATAAAAAAGCACTGCCCATCAGCAGTGCTTTTCTTATCAGAATATGTCAGTTGAAATTATTCTGCCTTCATCTCACCCTCGATGTAGATGCGGGTCATTTCGATGGCACCATTGGTGCGGACGGTAACACTCTTCTTGACATGGCCGGGGAACTTACCCTCACCGTTATATGTTACCTTGATTTCTCCCTTACCGCCAGCAGGAATCGGCTCCTTGGAATATTCGGGAACAGTGCAGCCGCAAGAGGCGATGGCCTGATTGATGACCAACGGCTGTTCGCCAATGTTGGTAAAGGTGAATGTACAAGTGGCAACGGGGCTCTTTTCAGTGATGGTACCGAAGTTGACGGTAGTCTTGTCGAACTTAATCTGTGCGGGTTGCTGAGCCATGACTGCCATTGTGAACACCAGCATCAGACAAGAAAGTATAGTCTTTTTCATGTTCTTTCTTTTTAATGATTAAATTTGAAAATCGCTGCAAAAGTAAGGCTTTTTTCGTATAGTTGTACAAAAGATGTGTCGTTTTTTGTATAATTTAACAAGAGCCTGTCTTGAAAAGAGGCTGAAGGCGATGTTTGTCTTGCTCGTCTCAGACAGGTGGCTAACGGAACGAGTCCGTCAGCAGCTTGATTTCAATCTGGGGACTGATTCGCTCGTACAGAATGTTATACACGGCATCGAGGATGGGCATGTTGACGTGACAGTGACGGTTGATTTCTTTCATACATTTCGTACCGAAATAGCCCTCGGCAATCATCTCCATCTCTATCTGTGCAGACTTCACGCTATATCCTTTTCCAATCATAGTACCGAAGGTGCGGTTGCGTGAGAAATTGGAATAGCCAGTCACCAGCAGGTCGCCCATATATACCGAGTCGGCAATATTGCGGTCAATAGGATGTACGACACGGAGAAAACGTGCCATCTCCTGTACGGCGTTCGACATCAGCACAGCCTGGAAGTTGTCGCCGAACTTCAGACCATTGCAGATACCGGCAGCAATGGCATAGACGTTCTTCAGTACCGATGAGTATTCTATGCCGATGACATCCGTTGAGGTCTTGGTCTTGATATAGTCACTGCTCAGCACATTGGCAAAGGCCTGCGCTTTCTCGCGGTCGGCACAGCCTACGGTGAGGTAGGAGAGACGCTCCAAAGCCACCTCTTCGGCGTGCGACGGACCTCCGATGCAGGCAAGATTCTCGTAGGGAACGTCATACACCTGATGGAAATACTCCGAGCAGACGAGGTTCTCGTCGGGAACAATACCCTTGATGGCGGTAACAATGTATTTGTCGCGCAGCCTGATCTTGAGTTTTTTCAAGTGGCTCTTCAAGTAGGGGGAGGGGGTGACAAAGACCAGCGTGTCGTACTCTTGTGCTATCTTGTTGAGGTCACTGGAGAAATTGATCTCGCTGGTATCGAAGTGAACGCTCATCAAGTACGCTGGATTGTGCCCCAAGCGGCAGAAGTCCTCGATGCGGTCGTCGCGCCGCATATACCAGCCAATGTGGTGAGTGTGCCCCACTACAATCTTGGCAATCGCTGTCGCCCAGCTGCCGCCACCGATAATGGCTATTCTACCACAGTCGTACATCTTTCTAATTATATATGGATAATAGACAATCAGGCTTGAACTTTCTCAATCCACTTCGCAATCTCATCAACAGAGGGCTTCTGCATATCGAGCTTGTATTTCTTGACGATGTCTCCTAACTTCTGCTGCAAACCCTGAGCCTTCTCAGTGGCAATGTTCTGTACCATATTGAAGCCTGCCTTGCGCAAAACAGGAACCCACTCTTCAGTGACACCGATGGCAGCCCACTCTGCAGCGGAACTCTGCGGAATCTTCTTCTCGGGTTTCATCTGTGGGAAGAACAATACCTCCTGAATATACGTCTTACCTGTCATCAGCATGACCAGACGGTCGATACCTATACCAATACCGCTCGTAGGAGGCATACCATACTGCAGAGCACGCAGGAAGTCCTGGTCAATGATCATAGCTTCATCGTCGCCCTTGTCAGCTAACTTCATCTGTTCCACGAAACGTTCCTCTTGGTCGATGGGATCGTTCAGCTCGGAGTAGGCATTGGCAAGCTCCTTGCCATTGACCATCAATTCGAAACGCTCGGTGAGACCAGGCTTGGAGCGGTGCATCTTCGTCAGCGGAGACATCTCGACAGGATAGTCGGTGATAAATGTCGGCTGGATGAATGTTCCTTCGCAGAACTCGCCGAAGAGCTCGTCGATGAGCTTACCCTTACCCATGGTCTCGTCCACATCCATTCCCTTTGACAGACAGAACTGGCGGATTTCCTCCTCGCTCTTGCCGTTACAGTCAAAACCGGTCTTCTCCTGAATGGCTTCAAGGATGGGCAGACGGCGGTAGGGAGCCTTGAAGGAAACGATATTTCCGTCTATCTCCCGCTCGGGTTTTCCATTAACAGCAATACAGATGGTCTCCAGAAGTTTCTCGGTAAAGGACATCATCCAGTTGTAGTCTTTGTACTGAACGTACAACTCCATGCAGGTAAACTCGGGATTGTGGTTGCGGTCCATGCCCTCATTGCGGAAGTTCTTGCCAATCTCATATACGCCCTCGAAACCACCTACGATGAGTCGTTTCAGATACAACTCGGTGGCAATGCGCATATACATATCCTGGTCTAAGGCATTGAAGTGCGTGATGAAAGGACGGGCAGAAGCACCACCGGCAATCATCTGCAGGGTAGGTGTCTCTACCTCTGTATATCCGGCATCGTCAAGTACCTTACGAAGGGTGCGGATGACCGTGGCACGCTGGAGGAAAGTGTCTTTCACGCCATCGTTTACGACCAAATCGACATAACGCTGGCGATAGCGCAGCTCGGGATCGTCAAACTTGTCGTAAGCCACTCCATCCTTGTATTTCACGATGGGCAGGGGCTTCAGCGCCTTTGATAACAGCGTCAGTTCTTTGGCGTGGACACTGATTTCGCCTGTCTCGGTGCGGAAAACAGTACCCTTGACACCGATGAAGTCACCAATGTCGAGCAATTTCTTGAAGACAGTATTGTATAGCGACTTGTCCTCGCCGGGACAGAGATCGTCGCGCTTGATATATACCTGAATACGTCCTTTGGAATCCTGCAACTTCACAAAACTGGCCTTTCCCATGATGTTGCGGCTCATCATACGACCGGCAATGCAGACCTCACGAGGCTCGGCATCGTCGCTGAATGAGTCATGGATATCTGTGGAGAAGGCATTGGTAGGATATTCTGCGGCAGGATAGGGGTTGATACCCATCTGGCGCAACTCTTGCAGACTCTCGCGTCTGCCGATTTCTTGTTCACTAAGTTCTAAAACGTTCATATCTTTCGTGGTTTTTGGGGGCAAAGTTACGAATAAAACATTGAAAAGCAAAAGAAAATTCGAATTTATTTGAAATAATGTAAAAATAGTAGATAAAAATTTGGAGAAACACAGAATATTATCTACTTTTGTAAGTCAATTGCCAAAGACTAAAATTGTACTATGATACTGAATAACATGAAAGAGCGGGTGGTTGGTGTAGATGTCAAGCTACGCAAGACGACCATTGCTATCGTAGATGTTCGAGGTAAAATTATTGCTACCGATAGCTTTAACACCTCTGATTATCCATTTATCGGAGATTATGTTTCGGTGCTGGCTGAACGTATCCTCGACCTGGTGCAGGCAAACGGAGGCTATTCCTCGATACGTTCTGTGGGTATGGGTGTTCCCAGTGGCAACTTCCCCACGGGTAGCATCGTCAATTCTCCGAATCTGCCGTGGAAGGGAGTGGTGCCTTTGGCTGCTATGTTGCGCGACAGACTGGCTATGGCTGTTGCTCTTGCCAATAATGCTTATGTTACAGCTCTTGGCGAGTACGTCTTTGGCTCGGCTCACGGACTGCACGACTTTGTGGTAGTATCTATTGGTTCTGGCGTTGGCAGTTGTTTCTTCTGTGACGGTCATGTGCATTTAGGTACGGAGGGCTTTGCCGGTGAGGTGGGGCATACCTGTATCGTGCCTGATGGCAGGTTGTGCGGATGCGGCAATAAGGGCTGTCTGGAGACATACACCTCGGAGAAAGGCGTCGTACAGACCGCTCATGAGTTGATGACGGCAAGTCAGGAACAATCGCTGATGCACGAATACGAAGCACTTACTGCCGATGATGTCGTAGCCTGCTGTGAAAGGGGTGACAAAATGGCCATTGAAACCATGAGAATAACGGGCGAATACCTGGGATTAGGGTTGGCTAATTATGCTTCTATTGTCAATCCTGATGCCTTTGTGCTGACAGGATTTGCCGCCAGGGCTGGCCACTGGCTCTACGATCCGATGGACAAGGCGTTCGAGGAACATGTATTCCATAATATAGAGAGAGAAGTACAGTTTGTCATCTCAAAACTTGCAGACCACGAACGTTGCATCCTCGGTGCCAGCGTGTTGGCCTGGGAGGTGAAGGAGTATTCTCTCTTCAAATGATATCATCCAAAACAAGAACAGCGAACTATGAATGTATTTTCCAAGAAACAAGTAATAGGTGTCGATATTACTCCTGCCGTCACTTCTATGGCGATTGTCGATGTAAGGGGAAATATCATAGCCCAAGACTCAATACCTACAGATGAATATACGGACATTAACCGATATGTAGAAGCACTGAGCGAGCATATCGTTGCACTGGCAATGGCGAATGGTGGCATAGAAAGCATACGCTCCGTAGGTGTCAGCGCACCCAGCGCCAACAGTTTGACGGGAAGTCTGGAACATGCCGTCAACCTCCCTTGGAAGGAAGTTGTTCCTCTTCAGGTCATGCTTTGTGAAAGAATGGGACTGGCGGTGATCGTTGCCAACGATGCTTACGCTTCGGCAATGGGAGAATATGTGTATGGTACAGCACACGGCATGCAGAACTTCATCGTTATCTCTTTAGGTCACGGAGGAGTGGGTAGCAGTTTCTTCACTAACGGTCATCCGTATGTGGGCTATCACGGATTTGCCGGAGAGATCGGCCATGTGTGTGTCGTTCCTAACGGTCGTCGCTGCAATTGCGGTCGTAATGGCTGTTTGGAACAATACGTCTCAGAACGAGGCGTCATCTTGACTGCTCAGGAATTGCTGGCAGGGAGTCAGCAGTCATCACTACTACGCACGTACGATACATTATCTTTTAAAGATATAGTGCAGTGCTGTGAAAAGAACGACGAGTTGGCCAAAGAGGTGTTTAACCGCACGGGAAAGATGCTGGGATTAGGACTCGCTAACTACGCCACCATCATCAATCCGGAGGCTATCATCCTCACTGGTGAAGAGCAGACGAAAGCCATTCAGTGGATGGCACCGAGTCTTGATGCAAGTTTTGAAGAGCATATCTTCCACAATTCCCGTAAGAAGGTGAAGATCCTTGTTTCGATGCTGAATAACCGTGAGCGCGAATTCCTCGGCGCCAGTGCTTTGGCATGGACCATCAAGGAGTACTCGTTGTTCTTGTAGTCTCATGCTGTGTTGTCAATACAAAAAAAGAGATGACCTTGGTGTCATCTCTTTCCTTTTAGGCATTTCTTTAACCTTGTCTTTTCGTAGGGACGCCCGGGCTCGAACCGGGGACCTCTTCAATGTGACTGAAGCGCTCTAAACCAACTGGGCTACGCCCCTGACTTTTGAAATGCGGGTGCAAAAGTACAAAATACATACCAAACTACAAAGTTTTTTGCCAACTTTTTTGTTCTTTCTTGAAAAATTACTACTTTTGCACCGGTTTTCTAACGATATGACGGAAATTAATTCACTATTCATTATTAAATAATAAGTAAAAGAGGAATCAGATTATGAACATTGCAATTGTCGGAACAGGATATGTTGGTCTGGTCAGCGGAACGTGTTTTGCTGAGATGGGTGCTCATGTTACCTGTGTTGATGTAGATGCCAAGAAAATAGAAAAGCTTCATAACGGTATCATGCCTATCTATGAGCCAGGTTTGGAGGAATTGGTTAAGCGTAATGTGGAATACGGCCGACTTCAGTTTACCACTGACCTTACGAGCGTTCTCGATGACGTGGAGGTGGTCTTCTCGGCAGTAGGCACACCTCCCGATGAAGATGGCTCGGCAGATTTGCAGTATGTACTGGCTGTGGCTCGTCAGTTTGGACAGCACATCAATAAATATACTATTCTTGTCACTAAATCGACAGTTCCCGTAGGTACTGCCAAGAAGGTAAAAGCAGTCATCCAAGAAGAACTCGAAAAGCGTGGCGTCGATATTCCTTTCGATGTCGCCAGCAACCCGGAGTTTCTGAAAGAGGGAGCAGCTATCAAGGACTTCATGAGTCCTGACCGTGTTGTTGTTGGAACGGAATCGGAGAAAGCCCGTGAGGTGATGACTCGTCTTTATAAGCCTTTCCTCATCAACAACTTCCGTGTGATATTTATGGATATCCCTTCTGCTGAGATGACTAAGTATGCCGCTAATGCCATGTTGGCAACGCGCATCTCGTTTATGAACGATATAGCCAATCTCTGTGAGAGAGTGGGGGCGAATGTTGATAGTGTCCGTAAGGGAATCGGTACAGACTCACGTATCGGTACAAAGTTCCTTTATGCCGGTTGTGGATATGGCGGCAGCTGTTTCCCGAAGGATGTGAAGGCACTGGTACATACCGGTTTGGAGAATGGCTATCACATGCAGGTGATTGAGGCTGTAGAGCGTGTCAATGAGCAGCAGAAGTCTATCGTCTATGAAAAGATTATCAATGCTGTAGGCAGTGTGAAGGGAAAAACCGTTGCCATCATCGGACTCTCGTTTAAGCCCGAGACGGACGACATGCGTGAGGCTCCCGCCCTCGTTGTCATTGACCGTCTGCTGAAGGATGGTGCTACAGTACGTGTCTTCGACCCCATTGCTATGGATGAGTGTAAACGCCGCATCGGAGATGTCGTGACCTATTGTAAGAATATGTACGACGCTGCTGACGGTGCCGATGTTTTCGCCCTGCTCACCGAGTGGCGACAGTTCCGCTTGCCCTCTTGGAATGTTATCAAAAAGGTGATGACAGGCAACGTGGTAGTTGACGGCAGAAACATTTACGACCGCGAAGAGTTGGAAGCACAAGGCTTTACCTATACTCGTATTGGCGAGCGGTAATTCTGCACTTCAACATTTGGCTTAACTTCTTAACTTCTGACTACTTAACTACTTCATAAAGTTGAATGTTTAATAAAAAAAGTAGCCGTCTCCATACGAGGCGGCTACTTTTTTTGTTCTGTAGTGTTTATGACAGGAAACCTAACAAAGCACCGGCAGCAACTGCTGAACCGATGACACCCGCCACGTTGGGTCCCATGGCGTGCATGAGCAGAAAGTTGTGGCGGTCGTACTCTAATCCGAGGTTGTTGGAGATGCGGGCAGCCATAGGAACGGCAGAAACGCCGGCATTACCAATCAGCGGATTCAGTTTCTTGTCTTTTGGCAGGAAGATGTTCATCACCTTGACAAACAACACACCGCTCATGGTGGCGATGATGAATGCACCGGCACCGATAGCGAAGATGTAAATGGTGTTCATGGTAAGGAACTCAGAAGCCTGTGTTGAACAGCCTACCGTCAGACCTAACAGCATGACTACGATGTCGTTCAATGCAGCACCAGCGGTCTTAGCCAGACGGGTAGTCTTGCCACTCTCCTTCAGCAGGTTGCCGAAGAACAGCATGCCCAGCAGCGGCAGACCGGAGGGAACGATGAAGGTGGTAAGCAGCAATCCGACGATGGGGAAGAGAATGCGCTCCGTCTGACTAACCTGACGAGCAGGCTTCATCTTGATGAGGCGCTCCTTCTTAGTGGTCAGCAGACGCATCAACGGGGGCTGGATGAGCGGTACCAGTGCCATGTAGCTATATGCGCAGACGGCAATAGCTCCCATGAGGTTTGGCGACAACTTAGAAGACAGGAAAATGGCGGTCGGGCCGTCGGCGCCACCAATGATTGCGATACCTGCTGCTTGGTTGGGCTCAAAGCCTAAAGCCAGTGCAAACATATAAGCACCGAAGATGCCGAACTGAGCGGCAGCACCAATAAGCATCAGCTTGGGATTGGCCAGCAGGGCTGAAAAGTCTGTCATGGCACCAATGCCCAAGAAGATGAGCGGTGGATACCATCCCTGTCGGACACCTTGATAGAAAATGTTTAGAACGGAGTTGTCCTCATAGAGACCTATCTCCAATCCAGCATCGGCACGGAAAGGAATGTTGCCTAAGATGATGCCCAGTCCGATAGGTACCAGCAGCAGCGGCTCAAAATCCTTCTTGATGGCCAGCCAAATGAAGAAGGCACCTACTGCTATCATAATGAGATTGCCTGCAGTTACGTTGGCGAAGCCTGTGTAAGTCAGGAACTCATTGAAATTATCTATTATGAATTGCCACATATAGTCTTTCGTTATTTCTTGATTACGTGATAACGTTATTGCGGTATTTCGGTCTTAGCCAATCGTCAGCAGGACGCTGCCTTCCATGACGGAATCGCCGGGGTTGACCTTAATGGCGGTGACGGTTCCTGACTGTTCGGCTTCGATGTTGTTCTGCATCTTCATGGCTTCCAGAACAACGACGACGTCACCTGTATTAACGCGGTCTCCAACCTTTACCTGCACACTTGTGATGGTACCTGGCAGGGGAGCTTTAACAGGATTTCCGCTACCTGAGGATACTGGAGCAGCGCTAATCGCTGGACCGCTGGGAGCAGTAGCTTGTGGTTGGGCGGCAGGCTGAACGGGAGCCTGAACCTTTGGCTTCACAATGGTAGGATGCTTGGCTGCATTGATAGGTTGCTGCATTTCTACTTCAAACGGAATACCGTTGACATTGACTTTTGCGATGTTGCCTTCCACCTCTTCGATTTCTACTTCGTAGTCAACACCTTGAACTTTATATTGATACTTGTTCATATATATAAACTCTAAACATTAAACTCTAAACTTTATCTCAATTCTGGACCAGTGGGGATGCGTGGAGCCGCATGGCTGGTAGGAACGACCGGCTCGTGGAAATGAGTCATCTGAGCATACTCGTCATCCCAGTCGGTATCGCGATGCTTGATGGTGATGATACCGCTTTCTACATCGTGTACATCGTCCTGATACTGCTTGAGGGCTAATCCTATCACAGCCATATAGATTTCGCGGTCGATACCCTTGGTCTTCAAGCCTTCCTGCAGAATGACGCCCGTTTTGTGACCAACCTCGATGGTCTTCTCTACCGTCTTGGTAATAGGCTTGATAGGCTGTTGGTTCACAACTTTCTTTGCAGTTTCTATATGGCGCATCAGCATGCCGAACAGTGTGAAGACAATCCACAGCAGTGCCAGACAGAAGAAGACGATGCCCATAGCCATGATGGCCATACCGAAACCATGAGGGTCTTCGCGCTTGAACTTTTCAATTTTCGACTCGCTGACTGTCGTGATGTTATGAATGCCTAACGTGACACGGTCGGCACTCTTCACTTCCCAGTCACTTGCTGTGCCGTTATTGGCAATGCGAGCGTAAGACTGGTCAGCTCCTAATACAGGAACAGTGACGGAGTCAATCAGTTGGGTGGCATTACCGTTATAGAGGGCTATCCATGTCGGTTTCGTAGCTTGTACGGGAACGGCAAGGTGTAGTGCGCCTTTTGCTGGTGAACTGCCCAGTTGGAAAACGATTAGCTGACGTCCGCTGAGTTGTGTGCGCTGGTCGCCGTTGGGAATTTGGCTCATGCGCTTCACACGTTCTGGGACGCTCATCTTTTTGTCAAGTACGGAGCGGTCAGTGGTCAGGTACATGCCGCGAATATTGTAGGTAGAGTGAGAAATGTTCGCAATCTCTACCCAGGCATGCCGTGCTCCGTATTCGTCAATCAGGCTGTTCTCGTTGTTTGTCATCACTTCGTTCAGCTTGATGCTGGCGTCCATTTGGGCGTGCATAGGCAGCAAAGTGAGGAACAGGAACAAGCCTGACAGGAGTCCGAATCTTTTCATCTGCTTTGTTGTTATTTTGGTGTATTATTATTTTTGGGTCTTATGGGCCTTATGGGTCTTATGGGTCTTATGGGTCTTATGGGTCTTATGGGTCTTATGGGCCTTATGGGGCTTATGGGTCAGCCCTATCCGCAGAAAAACAGTACAATGAGCTGAGCGGTAAAGATGCGCAAGAACATCGATAGCGGATATACCGTTGAATAGCCGAGAGCAGGAGCCTCTTTTGAACAGATACTGTTAGCGTATGCCAAAGCTGGCGGATCAGTATAGGTACCGGCAATCATACCTGCCAAGGTGAAGTAGTTGAACTTGTATTTCAAGCGGGCTATGGGACCTACAATCAGGATGGGGATGATGGTAATGAGAAAACCCGTCAGGACGAATAAAAGTCCATCACCGTCAACGACCGTTTTGACGAAGCCTGCTCCTGCCTTGATGCCTACCGAGGCTAAGAAGAGCACCAGTCCTATTTCGCGCAACATCATGTTAGCCGATGTTGAGGTGTATGTGACGAGGTGTATCTTATAGCCATAGCGGCCAATGAGAATGGCGATGATAAGCGGTCCTCCGGCGATACCGAGCTTCAGTGGTACGGGCATGCCTGGAATGGCAAATGGCAGCGAACCGAAGATGATGCCCATGATGATGCCGACGAAAATGGTAGCGATGTTCGGTGCATTCAAGCGGCGTATGCTATTACCCATCTTGTTGGCAACGCGGTCAACGGCATCCTCGGGACCTACGACCATAATGCGGTCACCGACCTGTAATGGCAAGGTTGCCGATGCAAAGAGATCCATGCCGTGGCGGGTTACACGAGTAACATTGACACCATGAACACTCGAGAAGTGCATGGAGGCCAGCGTCTTGCCGTTGATTTCAGAATTGGTGATTAGTATGCGCTTAGATACCAAGGGCTGGTCTTGTTGTTCGAAATCGACATCAATCTTTGGACCGATGAAGGCTGTAATGGCTTCCTGGTCCGCCTCGGCACAGACAATAAGCATCTGGTCTCCAACATAGAATACCGTCTTGCTGTTAGGGATGGACAATTCTCCATTGTGAACGATGCGGGATACCACAAAGTCGCGATTCAGGAAGTCGTGTACCTGCAACAAGGTCTTGCCCTCCAAGTATTTGTTGGTAACTTCCAAGTGCATTTTATACGGTTTCTTGTTGGCACTGGTCTCATCCAGAGCCTGCAGACGTGCTTCCTCCTCCTCCAGTTTTATCTTACACACGTACCTTATTATAATAGTAGCACCTATGATGCCCAGCACACCCAATGGATAAGCACAGGCGTAGGCAGAGGCTATCTGGGGAGCTCCGTTAGGGAATACAGACTGTAATGCTTCATTGGCAGCACCCAGTCCAGGGGTATTTGTGACTGCACCATACAGGGTACCAACCATCATAGGCAGGCTGGCAACGTTGGAGGTATCAAAGAAGATGAAGTAGCAGGCAAACATCACCAAAACATTGAGCACAATGGCAATGGTTGCCAAAGCATTGAGCTTGACTCCTGCCTTCCCGAAACTCTCAAAGAAACCCGGTCCCACCTGTAAACCTATCATGAAGACAAACAGAATGAGACCGAAATCCTGAACAAACGTCAGTATAGGGGTGGGGGCGGTGAAACCGATGTGTCCCGCAACAATACCTGCAAAAAGAACAAAAGTCACTCCCAAGGAGATACCCATCACCTTGAACTTCCCTAAATAGACACCAGCGGCAATGACAATAGCGTAGAGCAATGCAATGTGCGCTACCGAGTCATTTGTCAGAAACAAATCTTTTAACCATTCGAACGATTCCATACCTATATAATGCTAAATCGGGTGCAAAGGTACTAAAAAATGGCACAACACAAGCATTTTTGTGCAACTATTTTTCGTAAATATGAAATATTTATTAAATTCTTCGTCAGTTCAAAATAAATTAGTACCTTTGCAACTCGGAAATATTACTTATATAATAATTACACAATTTTTATGGCAAACAAAGAAAAACTCTTCAGCGAGTTTCAGGCCCCTACCACTCAAGAGTGGTTGGACAAAATCGAAGTCGATTTGAAAGGTGCCGATTTCCAGAAACGACTCGTATGGAGAACCAATGAAGGGTTTGACGTACAGCCCTTCTATCGCCGAGAAGACTTGGCAAATCTGAAAACACCCGATGCTTTGCCTGGCGAATTTCCTTTCGTTCGTGGCAACAAGAAAGACTCTAACGAGTGGTATGTCCGTCAGAACATCAAGGTGGATGACCCCGTAGAGGCTAACCAGAAAGCGCTCGACATTCTGAACAAAGGCGTTGACTCCATTGGCTTCCGCTTTGGCGGCGACAAGGTCAGTGCTGAGTTCTTGGAGACATTGTTGAAGGATATCCGCTTGGATATTGTCGAGGTGAGCTATCGCACTTGTCCCCGTCATGCGCTGGAACTTGCCCAGTTGCTCGTTAAGTATTTCGAGAAGCACGGCTATGACAAGGAGAAGATTGTGGGTGGCGTAGGTTTCGACCCCATCGACAAGATGCTGCAGAAGGGTAAGGACACGACTCCCCTGTTGGAGGTGGCTCCCCAGTTGGTAGAAACCCTGAAGGACTATCCCAACCTGCGCTGCATCATGGTACACAGCGACACACTGAACAATGCCGGTGCCTATATCGTTCAGGAATTGGGCTATGCTCTGGCTTGGGGTAACGAGTACCTGCAGCAGTTGGTTGATGCCGGTGTCGATGTGGATACTGCTGCCAAGAGCATCAAGTTCTATATGGGCATCTCGGAGAACTACTTCATGGAGATCGCCAAGTTCCGTGCTGCCCGTCTGCTGTGGGCTCAGATTGTGAAGCAGTATGAGCCGAAGTGCGACTGTGCCTGCCAGATGATTATCAACGCCACGACGTCAACTTATAACCAGACGCTGTTTGACTCTTACGTCAACCTGCTGCGTTCTCAGACCGAGGCGATGAGTGCTGCCTTGGGTGGTGTTCACTCTATGGTAGTTGCTCCCTTTGATGGCGTTTATGAGAAGCCGACCGATTTCTCCGAGCGTATCGCCCGCAACCAGCAGTTGCTGATTAAGGAGGAGAGCCATTTCGACCGTATCGTTGACCCCTCTGCCGGTTCTTACTATATTGAGCACCTGACCGATGCACTGGCTCAGGAGGCTTGGAAGATATTCCTGAAGGTTGAGGAGGAAGGCGGTTTCCTGCAGGCTGTGAAGAACGGCACAGTGCAGGACGATATCAACGCTACCAATGTAAAGCGTCATGGTGATGCCGCCAAGCGCAAGGAGTTCATTCTGGGTACCAACCAGTTCCCCAACTTCACCGAGAAGAGCGAGGGCAAGCGTGCTCTGAACGCTGCCTGCTGCTGTCATGGCGGTGAGCAGAGTTGCGAGGCTTCCTTCAAGAAGTTGGAGACCACCCGTCTGGCTGCCGACTTCGAAGACCTGCGCATCCATACCGAGGAGTCGAAGGTGCCTACCGCCTTCATGCTGACCATCGGCAACCTCGCCATGCGTCAGGCTCGTGCCCAGTTCTCTTGCAACTTCCTCGCCTGTGCCGGCTACAAGGTCATCGATAACCTCGGCTTCAAGACCGTCGAAGAAGGTGTTGATGCTGCCCTCGAGGCTAAGGCCGACATCGTGGTTATCTGCTCCAGCGATGATGAGTATGCCGAATATGCCATCCCTGCCTTCAAGTATCTCAATGGCCGTGCGATGTTTGTTGTAGCTGGTGCTCCTGCCTGCATGGACGACCTGAAGGCTGCCGGCATCGAGAACTTCATCCATGTTCGTTGCAACGTATTGGAAACCCTCAAAGAGTATAATGCTAAGTTAGGAATCTAGTTAATTTACGATTTTACTATTTACTATTTACGATTTATTTTCGATTTGGTTATTTAGTTATTTATGACGAAGGATGATTTGCGTGAGAGGATGACTGTTTTTGCAGTTAGAATCGTGAAAATGGTTGATGCGATGCCTCAGACGGTATCGGGATTGGCTATCGCGCGACAGATAGTCCGCTCTGGCACTTCTCCTTCTGCCAACTATCGTGCAGCATGTCTGGCAAAATCCGACAAGGATTTTATCAACAAGTTAAAAATGGTGGAGGAAGAACTGGACGAAACCTGTCACTGGCTAGAGATTATTATGCGCAGTGAGATGGTAAAAGAGTCACGCATGAAACCCCTCCATCAAGAGTGCTGTGAATTGCTGAATATCATTGCTAAATCGATAGTCACAACAAAGACAAGAATGACTTCGGATGAAATGGCCAAATCAAATAAATCGTAAATAAATAGTAAATAGTAAATCGTCAAATAGTAAATAAAGAAGATGAGAAAAGATTTTAGTAAAATAGATATCTATGCAGGCATCCATGCTCAAGATGGTGCCAAGTGGATTAAAGATAATGGTATAGAGGCCGACTGGAAGACCCCGGAACACATTGAAGTGCGTCCTGTCTATACCAAGGAAGACCTGGAAGGCATGGAACACCTCGACTTTACAGCCGGTATTCCTCCCTATCTGCGCGGTCCGTACAGTATGATGTATCCCTTCCGTCCGTGGACTATCCGTCAGTATGCCGGATTCTCTACTGCTGAAGAGTCAAATGCTTTCTATCGTCGTAACCTGGCATCAGGTCAGAAAGGTCTTTCTGTAGCCTTCGACCTGCCTACACACCGTGGTTATGACCCCGACAACGCTCGTGTAGTGGGCGATGTAGGTAAGGCTGGTGTGTCTATCTGTAATGAGGAGAACATGAAGGTGCTTTTCAGCGGTATCCCCTTGAACAAGATGTCTGTTTCTATGACTATGAACGGTGCCGTACTGCCTATCCTGGCATTCTACATCGTAGCAGGTCTGGAGCAGGGTGCTCAGTTGGAGGAGATGGCAGGAACCATCCAGAACGATATTCTGAAGGAGTTCATGGTGCGTAACACCTATATCTATCCTCCTGCATTCTCCATGAAGATTATCGCAGATATCTTCGAATATACTTCTCAGAAGATGCCTAAGTTCAACAGCATCTCTATATCAGGTTATCACATGCAGGAGGCTGGTGCTACCGCTGACATCGAGTTGGCCTACACCTTGGCCGATGGTATGGACTATCTGCGCACGGGTGTCAATGCCGGTATCGACGTCGATGCCTTCGCACCCCGTCTGAGCTTCTTCTGGGCCATCGGTATGAATCACTTCATGGAGATTGCCAAGATGCGTGCAGGTCGTCTGCTGTGGGCTAAGATTGTGAAGAGCTTCGGTGCCAAGAATCCTAAGTCACTGGCTTTGCGTACCCACTCACAGACCTCTGGTTGGTCACTCACCGAGCAGGATCCCTTCAATAACGTAGGCCGTACCTGTATCGAGGCTATGGCTGCCGTACTGGGTCACACCCAGTCGCTGCACACCAATGCGCTCGACGAGGCTATCGCCCTGCCAACCGACTTCTCGGCTCGTATCGCCCGTAACACTCAGATTTACATCCAGAACGAGACCAAGGTCTGCAAGCAGATCGACCCCTGGGCTGGTTCTTACTATGTGGAGACGCTGACCAACGAGCTGGTTCACAAGGCTTGGGAGCACATTCAGGAGATTGAGAAACTGGGCGGTATGGCAAAGGCTATCGAGACCGGTCTGCCCAAGATGCGTATCGAGGAGGCTGCTGCCCGTACCCAGGCTCGTATCGACTCTGGCGTGCAGACCATCGTCGGCACCAACAAGTACCGTCTGGAGCACGAAGACCCCATCGACATCCTCGAGGTGGATAACACTGCCGTCCGCAAGCAGCAGGAGGAGAGCTTGAAGCAGGTTCGTGCTACCCGCGATGAGGCCGCTTGTCAGGCAGCCCTCAAGGCTATTACCGACTGTGTTCGCGACTTCAAGGAAGGCCGCAAGTCGGAGAACAACCTGCTCGATTTGGCCGTCAAGGCTGCTCAGCTGCGTTGTACCTTAGGTGAGATTTCGGATGCCTGCGAGGAAATCGTAGGTCGTTATAAAGCAGTAATCAGAACCATTTCAGGCGTGTATAGTTCAGAATCAAAGAATGACAGCGACTTCGAGTTGGCATGCAAGCTGACCGATGAGTTTGCTAAGAAGGAAGGTCGCCGTCCCCGTATCTTCATCGCAAAGATGGGTCAGGACGGTCACGACCGTGGTGCAAAAGTGGTAGCAACGGGATATGCCGACTGCGGTTTCGACGTCGATATGGGTCCCTTGTTCCAGACTCCTGCCGAGGCAGCTCGCGAGGCCGTTGAGAACGATGTGCATATCGTCGGTGCCTCGTCGTTGGCAGCAGGTCACAAGACCCTCATTCCGCAGCTCATCGAGGAGTTGAAGAAACTGGGTCGCGAGGACATCATGGTGATTGCCGGTGGTGTCATCCCCGCTCAGGACTACGACTTCCTCTATCAGGCTGGCGTCGCTGCCATCTTCGGTCCTGGCACGTCAGTGGCTAAGGCTGCCGTCGAGATGATGAAGATATTGCTCGACGAAGAGTAACTGGAAACTTTTCAGAAAGGTGGAGGGGATTGTTTGCCCTCCACCTTTTAATCATTAAGCCACAACGAACTAGACAATGGAGTCCATCAACGAATTTTTCTCGCTGTTCAGTTCCTACTTGTGGGGCTGGCCTATGATCATCTTGTTGTTGGGAACGCACGTGTTCCTGACGTTGCGTTTGAAAATTCCGCAGCGCAAGATTTTTACCGGCATCCGCTTGTCCATCAAGAAAGATCATGGTGCTACAGGCGACGTATCGCAGTTTGGTGCCTTGGCAACAGCCCTGGCAGCAACCATTGGTACAGGAAATATCGTTGGTGTGGCAACAGCCGTGGCGCTGGGCGGTCCAGGTGCTGTGCTCTGGTGCTGGCTGACAGGCATTTTTGGCATGGCCACGAAGTATGCCGAGGGTTTGTTGGCAGTGAAATATCGTGTAAAAGCCCCCGACGGCCACTATTATGGCGGTCCTATGTATGCCTTGGAGCGTGGATTGGGTATGAAGTGGATGGCCTTGTTGTTTGCCGTCTTTACCGCCTTGGCATCGTTTGGCATTGGCTGTACGGTGCAGGCTAACAGCATCGCTCTGTTGGCTAGCGAGACGTTTGGCATTCCGACATGGGTTGTCGGCGTCTTAGTATGTATCCTTGTTGCCGCCGTTATATTAGGCGGCGTAAAAAGCATTTCAAACGTCTGTACCTTTCTGGTGCCTTTTATGGCTGTGCTCTATATCTTAGGGTGTATTATCATCCTGTGTATGAATGCCTCCTACGTATGGCCGGCTATCGAGCTCATCGTGAAGTCTGCCTTCAACCCCTCTGCGGCAGGTGGCGGTTTCGTAGGCGCTACCGTCACGATGGCTGCGCGCTATGGTATAGCCCGAGGACTGTTCTCGAACGAGAGTGGTATGGGTTCCGCACCAATTGTGGCTGCTGCGGCACAGACCCGCAACCCCGTCCGCCAGGCGTTAGTCAGCAGTACCGGTACCTTTTGGGACACTGTCATCATCTGTGCCATGACGGGTATCGTGTTGGTCAGCAGCATTTTGATTCACCCCGATATTACCTATGAAGACGGTGCCGCCCTGACGAAGGTCGCTTTCTCGAAAATTCCATACGTCGGCGCTCCGCTTCTCACCTTTGGCATCGTTACCTTCGCTTTCAGCACCATTTTAGGATGGAGCTACTATGGCGAGAGCGCCGTCAACTACATTGAGCGTCGCAAATCCAATCGCTTCTATCGCATCATTTTTATCGTTTTGCTATTCTTCGGTTGTATCATCGACCTTGACATCGTTTGGAATATTGCCGACTGCATGAATGCCCTGATGGCCATTCCTAACCTTGTTGCCCTGTTGCTTCTTAGCGGTGTTGCAGCCAAGGAGACGCAGCATTATCTGTGGTCTGACAGGTTAGACGATGAGATGGAAGAAACCGGGAACGAGAAGAACGTGTCGGGGTAGGGCTCGTCCTTTAGCGTAAAGTGCCACCATTCCGTATCGAAAGGCTTGAAGCCATGGCGTAGCATCGCCTGGCGCAGTATCATGCGGTTGCGGAACTGCTGTGGCGTGATGGAGCGCCCTTTCGGACTCTTGCTGTTATTACCCGTATATTCCATCGTCTCAGGATTGCCGCAGAAGTCAGGATGGCTTTCCGGACCGAACCAGTCGAAGGTTCCGCCCATGTCCAGCTCCTTTTCCGTCTGCATGTCGAAGATCGTCAGGTCAATGGTGGAGCCGCGAGTGTGGCCGCTGTATTCGTCGATATATAGCTGTGGAAAGAGCACCTCTTTCCTCAGGTCGGGATAGAAGTAAGGCTTCATGAGGGTGTCGTTCACCTCCTTAGCCCAGCGCACGAAATGATCCACTGCCCGCTGCGGACGGTAAGTATCATAAATCTTCAGTCGGTAGCCTTGGCGTTTCACGTCGTCGCTAACCGCTTTCAGACTATCGGCAGCCTGCCGTGTTAGCAGTGCCACGGGTTGCTCGTAGCCATCGATGCGTTGCCCGACAAAGTTATACGTGCCGAAATAGCGCATCTCCAGTATGGCGTCAGGAACGACATCCGTCAGCATGACGAAGTCCTCGCTGTCGTTGGTGTTCTTGTATGTCAGCCCCATGTTGTAGAGGATAAAGCTGTAGATGTCGGCCTGTTCCTCTATCTGCTTTGCCAGCGGCTTTCCTGCCCCGTGTCCTGCCTTGCTGTCGATGCGGATGAGGGTAGGGGGCAGCACCTCCTTGCTCTTCTGCTGGGTGGCAGCCTGACACTCCTGCAGCGTGGCAGCAAACTTGAACGAGTGGGCAGGCACCACACGGTCGTCGTGGTCGGCAGTGGTAATCAGCGTGGCAGGGTAGCGCACGCCAGGCTTCAGGTTGTGCAGCGGTGAATAGCCCTTCAGGTAGCGGAACATCTCCTTTGAGTCCTCGCTGGTGCCATAGTCGCTTGCCCAGTTCCAGCCAATGGTGAATTTGTGGTAGCGCAACATATCCATGACACCTACCTGTGGAATGGCTACGCGGAAGAGGTCGGGGCGTTGTGTCATGCACGCTCCCACCAGCAGCCCGCCGTTCGAGCCGCCGACGATGGCTATCTGCTCCTTGGTGGTATATCCCTCCTTGATCAGGTATTCAGCTGCAGCGATGAAGTCGTCGAAGACATTCTGCTTCTGCATCTTCGTTCCTGCCTTGTGCCACTCCTCACCATACTCGCTACCACCTCTGAGGTTCACCTGCACGTAGATGCCGCCCTGCTCCAGGAAGGGAATGCGCATGGCAGAGAAATAGGGAGTCAGCGAAATGTTGAAGCCGCCATAGCCATAGAGGAATACCGGGCGCGGTCGCCGCTCAGGGCTGATCTGCTCCTTCTTTTTATAAATAAGGAACATGGGCACGCGCGTACCGTCTTTGCTGTTAAAGAACACCTGCTCCGTCTGGAAGTCGTCCGGACGGAAGTTGACCTTGGGTTGAGCATAGCGAGTACTTTCGTTGCTCGTCAAGTCGTAGCGGTAGATGGTACCCGGAACGGTGAACGATGTGAAGTGATAGAAACACCACGGCTCGTTCTTCTTGCCGTAGAAGCTCACGCTACCCACCGTAGGCAGCTTCACCTCGTGTTTCCGCTGTCCGTCCATGGTATAGACGAAGGCATGGTCGGAGGCATCCTTCTGGTAAGTCATAATGAGCTGGCAGTTCACCGCAGTCACGTCCGTCAGCACCTCCTGTTGCTCGCCCACCACCTCGCGCCAGTTCTTCAGCTCAGGATGCTGGATGTCAGCCACCATCAGTCTGCCCTTGGGGGCTTGGTAGTTGGTAAAGATGTAGATGTGGTTGTCGTCCGTCACCACTGGCGAGTACTGGTAGTTCATGTCCGTCGTGGCCTGTACGAATGGGCTGTCCTTTCGTCGCAAGTCCTTGACGAAGAGGTTGTTGCCGTCGCCTGCACCACTTTCAAAAAGGAACATCACCGTCTCTTCCTCGTTGGTAGTGACGAAATAGAAGCGTTTCGGCTCCTGCGGATTCTGGTAGAACAGCACATCCTCGCTTTGTGGAGTGCCCATCTTGTGGTAGTAAATCTTTTGCGTGGCATTGACGTTCGAGAACTCCTTGCCAGCTTCAGGACGGTCGTAAGCACTATAGTAGAAGCCGTCTCCCTGCCAGGCAGCACCTGAGAATTTAGCCCATTCTATATGGTCCTCTGCCAGTTGCCCGGTCTTCATATCGATGACGTAGAACTCCTGCCAGTCGCTGCCGCTGCGTGAGATGCTATAGGCTGCCCACCGTCCGTTGTGCGAGTGGTAGATGCCGTTCAGCGCCACCGTGCCGTCGTTGCTCAGCGTGTTTGGGTCGAGGAATACGCGCGCCTCGCCTCCCAGCTCGTCAGCCTGGTAGATGACCGCCTGGTTTTTCAGTCCCTCGCGCTTCGAGAAGTACCACTTTCCGTTGTGTCGTACAGGAGCGCTGATGGCGTCGTAGTTCACCACCTCTCGCAGTCGCTTCACCAGCTGTTGGCGGAAGGGAATGCGGCTCAGGTAGTCGTTCGTCACCTTGTTCTCTGTCTTCACCCATGCTGCTGTCTGTCGGCTCGTGTCGTTCTCCAGCCAGCGGTACGGATCCTTCACCTTCGTGCCGAAGTACGTGTCGATTGTCTTGTCCTTCGCCGCCTTCGGGTACTCTATAGGCTGAGCTGTCGTCAGCAGGGCAGCCGTCGCTGCCATCATCGTCAAAAGTGTCTTTTTCATATTCTTCAGTTTATTTATTTGCTTGCAAAGATAGGAATAATAACTGGAAAAGCAAAATAATTCGGAATTTATTTCGTTGTGGTTTCTTTGCGTGTTCGGCATTGCAGTCTTGAGTAAACAAAAAAGGAGGGAAAGCTGTTTCGGACTTTCTCTCCTTCCAACAATGAAAACAAAAACTAGAACGAGTTAAGGATTCTCTGTTTGTTTCTTCAACCTGTCTATGTAATAGTCAAGTCCGAAGATGGAACCTGCAAGCAGAAATGCCTGCCCAATATATATCAGAAGACCGTTTGCCACGTTTTGTATGGTGAACACCTGAAAGGCTACCATTACGATGCTCGTTACTATCAGTAGTACGGCACACCAGTATTGTATTTTCTTTGCGGCTGTCATGGTCTTTTATTTCTTTAGTTCATCAGTGCCGATGCACCGCCAGCACCGAGTATAACTGCAATAGCATAGCGGATAATGACGAGGATAGTCTTTACTGTCTTGTTCATTGTTTTAAATTAGAAATTAGGAATTATGATTACCTGTAAACTTTAAACTAACCACCCCCTCCCTCACAGGGAGGGCTGGGGTGGGTCTCTGGTCGGGGGTGGGTCGCCTTACGGCTGAGGCTTGTAAGCCGCCAGGGGGTACTTGGGCGCCTTGTTGCCCTTCTCGAGGACGTAGGAGCCGTTGCCGAGCGACACGTGCTTGCCGAACGTCTTGGAGGTGAGGTTGTCCAGGTCGGAGCTGTCGGGACGGAAGC
>CACYOC010000026.1 GCA_902775975.1 uncultured Bacteroidales bacterium
GCGCTCGTTCATCCAAGAACGGAACACAGCGCAGATAGCACCCCAGAGCTGCTCGATAGGATCGTTGGGGAAGTCCTTACCTGTGCGCTCCTTGATGGCCTGCTTGAACAGCTTGACCAGCTTCTTCAGATCCTCTACAGAGAGGTCCTTATCCAGCACAACACCACTCTCCTTCTTCACCTTCTCGATAATCTCCTCGAACGGGTCGATATCGGTCTTGTTGACGGGCTTCATCTCAAGCACCACGTCACCATACATCTGTACGAAACGGCGATAGCTGTCGTAAACGAAGTGAGGATTGTTGGTCTTCTTCACCATACCTTCTGCCACTTCGTCGTTCAGACCGAGGTTCAGGATGGTGTCCATCATACCAGGCATAGAAGCACGGGCACCCGAACGGACAGAGACGAGCAGAGGATTCTCCTTGTCGCCGAACTTCGAGTTCATCAGACCCTCGATGTGCTTTACAGCTGCCATAACGTCGTCGTTCAGCAGTTCCATAATCTTCTGCTGACCAACCTGATAGTACTCGTTACAACAATCGGTTGTGATTGTGAAACCTGGAGGAACGGGAACACCAATCAGGTTCATCTCAGCAAGGTTTGCACCCTTACCGCCCAGTTCCTCACGCATCTTTGCATTACCTTCGGCCTTACCATTACCGAAGAGGTAAACTCTTTTTTGGCTCATAACTTTTAGTGTATTATTACTTATATAAATAATGTGATTTTCGATTGGGTATGCAAAGATACGCACTTTTTCTGAAAGCGCCAAGAGTTTTTAGTATTTTTCATTTTTTTCTTTGTGCTTTGCAAAAAAAATGGTAATTTTGCAAACAAAATCAAGACAACCCACAATATGGCTCGTAAAAAGAAACCATTACCTCTCTTAGAGAACATCACCATCACCGACTACGCTGCTGAAGGCAAAGCACTGGCGCGAGTGGATGAAATGGTAGTGTTCGTACCTTGGGCAGTACCTGGCGACGTCGTCGATTTGCAGGTTCGCCGCAAGAAACACTCGTTCATGGAGGCTGAAATCGTCCGGTTCCACGAATATAGTCCTCGACGCACACAGCCTTTCTGCCAGCACTTCGGTGTCTGTGGCGGTTGCAAGTGGCAGCAGATTCCCTACGACGAACAGCTTAGGATGAAACAGCAGCAGGTCTTCGACCAGCTGACGCGAATCGGGAAGGTGCAGTTGCCCGAATTTCGTCCTATCATGGGCAGCGTGAAGACCCAGGAATACCGCAACAAACTGGACTTCGGCTGTGCCAACAAGCGCTGGATAACCAAAGAGCAAATGAGGAATGAGGAATTAGAAATGATAAATGAAAATGAAGAAATGAAAAATGACGCTCCTCGTACTCATTCCCTGAAAGACCATCCTGCCATCGGGTTCCACATCACAGGTGCGTTTGACAAGATTCTGCCCATTGAGCGCTGCTGGTTGATGGACGACCTACAGAATCAGATACGTAACGAAGTACTTAAATATGCAACGTACAACAACCTGAGTTTCTTCGACTTACGACAGCAAGTAGGATTGCTTCGTGACGTCATTGTCCGCAATTCCTCCAGCGGCGAGTGGATGGTTATCATACAGTTCCACTTCGACGAGACGGGTGGCGAGCAAGAGGCTTTGGGACTGTTGCAGCATCTGGCTGACAAGTTCCCACAGATCACCTCCCTACTCTATCTGGACAACCAGAAGTGTAATGACACCATTGGCGATCAGGACATCAAGGTCTTCATGGGCAACGACCACATCTATGAGTTGATGGAAGACCTGAAGTTCAAGGTGGGTCCGAAGTCGTTCTACCAGACAAACACCGAACAGGCTTACCACCTCTACAGCGTTGTCCGCGAATTAGCCGCCTTTACAGGCAGCGAACTGGTTTACGACCTTTACACGGGCACAGGCACCATTGCAAACTTCGTGGCCCGTAAGACGAAAAAGGTTATTGGCATTGAATATGTGCCCGAAGCCATTGAGGACGCCAAGATCAATTCTGAGATCAACGGCATCAGCAACACGCTGTTCTATGCCGGCGACATGAAGGATATTCTGACCGACGACTTCATCAGCCAGCACGGGCGCCCGGACGTCATTATCACCGACCCACCGCGAGCAGGCATGCACCCCGACGTGGTGAAAACCATTCTCAATGCACATCCACAGCGCATCGTCTATGTATCGTGCAATCCCGCTACCCAGGCTCGCGACCTGCAGCTGCTCGACGAACTTTACAAAGTGGAGGTGGTACAGCCCGTGGATATGTTTCCCCATACACCGCACGTGGAGAATGTCGTACTATTAAAATTAAAAGAATAAAACCATATAGATATGAAGAAAATCATTACAGTAGCTTTTGCAGTCATTGCACTGTCTGCCCATGCAGAGGAAGACGTCAGCACTGCAGGCAGTCAGCAACAGACAAGCACCATTGAGATTCCACAATGGATTAAAAACATCAATTTCAGCGGCTATGGTATGGTGCAATACATAGGCACAGACCAGAAGGATGCCAAGACCAACACGTTCAACCTGCGCTATGCACGTTTCATTCTGGAAGGCAAAATCAGTGACTTTGACTGGCGCGTGCAGATTCAGGGTTCCAATGTCAAGGGACCTGGCGAACCCACGGTACAACTGCTTGATCTCTACGCCGAATGGCGCAAATACCAGGAGGTGAAGATTCGTGTCGGTGAGTTCAAGCGAGCCTTCACTTTCGACAACCCCTCCCACCCCATTACACAGGGCTGGCGCGGTTATGCCGATGCCGTCAAAAACCTGGCAGGACTGGGCGACCGCACAGGCGAGAAATCTTCTAGCGGACGTGACATAGGTATTCAGATACAAGGCGACCTCTTCCCCAATGCCAACGGACGTCGCCTGTTCCACTATCAGATAGGTGTCTATAATGGTGAAGGCATCAACTCGAAGGATTGCGACAACCGCAAGGACATCATCGGCGGTTTCTGGGTGATGCCCATCAAGGGAATGCGCATTGGTGCCTTCGGATGGACGGGCAGTCGCGGTGATATGGTTTACGGCTACGAGACACTGCCTGACGGCAGCACGAAACCCATCAAGGGCAGCATGGAGAAAAACCGCTATGCCTTCTCAGCCGAGTACGACCTGAACGAATACACCTTCCGTGGTGAGTATATCCATTCGCAGGGATGGGGCGCTGCTGCAGCAGGCAACAACGTGCGTGAGATTGACTACAGCAAGGGACAGAAAGCCGAAGGCTGGTACGTCATGGGGAAAGTGCCCCTCATCAAGGGAAAGCTACATGCCAAAGCCCGCTATCAGAGCTATCGTCCTCAGAAAAACTGGAAGACGTCCATCAATCAAATAGAATGCGGATTGAATTATTACTTCTCAAAGAATCTGGAGATGCACTTGGAGTATGCTCGCATCAACGACCGGAGGCTCGTCAAGCACAACTACAACCTGATAGATGTAGAGATGGCATTCAAATTCTGAAAAGGAGCCATTAAGGACGAACGAACTTCTGCTTCAGCGCCTCCCACAAATGAGTCTTCTGACGCAGAATATTCAAAGAGTAAGCCGTGCTGGCAATTGCCAGTGCGGCTTCTGTTATCCAGTAAATCCAGCCGTCAAACAGTAGCGAGACAACAAAAGCCAAAACGCCAAAAGTCATTTGCGCTAACGCATAAGTGGCAATAGTCCCCGTTGAACGGTAATGGAACTTCGTTTTGGCAACAGTCATTGTCAGCACAAACTCAAAGGCGTGTGCTACGACAATGGCAACTCCAGTACCATAGATGCCCCAATAGTGGAAGCCGACGACGACTGCCACCACCAGCACCAGAAAGTACGACGTCTCTAACGACAAGAATACCAGCGAACGGCTACGTGCCAGCGAGATGTAAGCTACTGGCATGGTCAGCACCTTAAAATACATTGCCAACACCGTTACCTGAGCCATACCTATCACTGGCAAGAACTCACGGCTGAACAACATGGGAATCAGTACCGGCAGCAATGCCAGCAGCGCCACCAGCATCGGTGCCAGCAGAAGTAATGATACCTCTACCTGTTTGTTCACCGTATCATTCGTGGCAGCGATGTCCTTCTGCACGGCCGACAGCCGAGGGAAATAGTCGCTCTCCATCGACGAGAACACCATACCCGCATAGGTGATGGAAATCATAAAGCCAACATTATACCAACCCACTACGTCTAATCCGCCTTCAACATTCAAGAAAGAACGGATGAACATCTCGGAAGCACTGCCCACGGCAGCAGCAAGGACGAAAGCCACTCCCAGGCGAATCATGCTGGCACCATCGCTGAGCAAACTACGACGATAAGAGAGCCGTAACGGATAGCGGCAATAGGAAAAAAACATCGTAACCACCATCGTCGCAAAAGACACCAGCAAGATAGCAGGAACGATACCACCATGCCTCCAGAAGAAATAAAGGGGCAGAGACAAGATGACGGCAACAATCGCCGTCAGCACCTGTATGCGAGCCAAGGAACCAAGGTGACGAGTTGCTTTAAGAATAGCCGTCTCGCCGCTCGTCAGAGCCATGAAGGCTACCGAGAAACCCAACATAGCATAGTGTAAGGTGTGGTCACCCCATGTAAACGAGACCTCATTGACAAAGGGACTCACGGCCACACAAAGCAACAATCCCAGCACGGCTGCGATAAGGCTCCACAGACGGATAACCATCATATAATACTCCTGGCGGCGAACGTCACCTTGTTCGAAATACTCCGACAACCGGGGCACCGCACCGAAGGAAATGCCCAGACTTGTAGCCTGAGAAGCGAAATTCTGCATCGACGTCATCAGTGAGTTAAAGCCAATACCGCCAGCACCCAGCAACAAAGCCATAGCCTTGTTGCGGACAAGTCCGATAAGAATTACCAAGACCTGTACGCTGCCAAAAATACCGGTATATTTCAGTACATGGCGATATTTCGATTCACTCTGTTCTTTCATGGTTTTCTGCAAAACGGCTACAAAATTACACATTTTCTAACGAAACGCCAAATAAATTTGGTAATTACCACAAATTACGTTACCTTTGCACTATGAAACTGAGTGTCATCATTCCCGTCTATTGTGTTGAAGCTACCCTCGACCGCTGTGTGGAGAGTGTGCTGTGTCAGCAGGTGGAGGACATGGAGGTGATACTCGTGGACGATGGTTCTCCTGACTGTTGTCCGCAGAAATGTGACGAGTGGGCACAAAAAGACACCCGCATCCGCGTCATTCACAAAGAAAACGGTGGACTGAGCGATGCCCGCAATGCAGCACTGGATATCGCGACAGGCGACTTTATTACCTTTGTTGACTCTGACGACTGGATATCGCCTGACACCTACACACCACTGCTCGAACTGATGAGTGATAACGACATTTTGGAATACAGCATTGCAGGACGCCTACTGCTGGAAGACCACCGCTACGATAGCGTCCATGACTACTGGATACAGGAAAAGGCTTACAGCCATACTTATGCCTGTAACAAGATATACCGCAAGCAGCTGTTCGACAATGTACGCTATCCTAAAGGCAAGGTCTTTGAAGATGTCTTTACCCTCCCCCTGTTGCTAAAAAATACACGAAAAATTGCCACCACCAGTCGCGGCTTCTACCACTATTGGTATAACCCGAATGGTATCACGGCAACAGCAGACGGCACAAAACTTTCACAACTGCTGCAAGCCCACCTGCAAAGCAATATGCCTATGGACGACCATTACTATATGTATCTGGTCAATATTCAGATAGACGTTCGCGAAAGGACAAAAGCCCCGATAGTGCTGCCCTATAGGAAAGTCAAGGTATCGGCACTCACCGGCACCCATAAAATCAAAGCCATACTACTGAACACATTTGGTATTAATATATTATGCAGACTATTCAAGATTATACATCTCGTCAAGGCACCCAGCCACTGGTAACGTTCATCATCACGTACTACAACTTACCCGTACCTATGCTGTGCGAGTGCATCAACAGCATATTGGCTCTCTCGCTGTCTGCCAGCGAACGCGAAATCATTGTCATTGACGATGGCTCAGACGTGAGTCCCATGAACGGGCTCATGCAGTATGGCGACGATATCATCTACGTCAGACAGAAAAACAGCGGGCTGAGTGTGGCGCGCAATAAAGGTATCGATATGGCACAAGGCACTTTCCTCCAGTTTGTTGATGCTGACGACCACCTCATTCAGGCACCCTACGAACACTGCTTAGACATCATCCGATACAAGAAAGGTATCGACATGGTGATGTTTGACTTCACCAGTACGAAGAAGACGCAGCAGTCCTTTAACGACAGCGAGGTTGTGAGCGGTACTACCTATATGTACAGCCATAACATCCATGCAACCGCATGGGGTTATCTCTTCAGAAAAGTCACCCTCAGCGAGCTACGCTTTACACCTGGCATCTGGCACGAAGACGAAGAGTTTACACCGCAGCTGCTCATCAGGGCCGAGCATGTTTGCATTACTGATGCCAAAGCTTATTTCTACTATAAGCACAATGACTCCATTACGACACACAAAGACGAAGAAAGCAAAGCGAAGCGGTTTGACGACATCCGTGGCGTACTGGATCGTCTGCAGTACCTCTGCGACCGCGTTCCTCAGGCTGACCGCATAGCTCTACAACGTCGCGTTGCCCAGTTGACAATGGACTATATCTATCAGATTATCATACAACAACGGTCAAAGCAAGCCCTCAACGACTGCATCAGCGACTTGAGCAGCAAGGGTCTCTTTCCCCTCCCTGACCGCGACTACTCGCAGAAGTACAAGTGGTTCCGCAAGATGACAAATACCTCGCTGGGAAGAACCATCCTGCTGAACACGCTACCATTGATGAAGAAAGAACGATGAAGATTCTACTCATTGGAGAATATAGCAATGTGCACAACACGCTGGCCGAGGGACTCAGGTTCCTCGGACACGAAGTGATGGTTATTTCCAATGGCGACTTCTGGAAAAACTATCCTCGCGATATTGACGTATCGCGCAAAGCAGGGAAATTCGGCGGCATACAACTGATGTTTAAGTTGTGGTCGCTGTTGCCCAAGATGCGTGGCTATGACGTCGTGCAGCTCGTCAACCCTATATTCTTCGAAATCAAAGCCGAACAGCTGTTCTTCTTCTACCGTTACCTGCGACGTCACAACAAAAAAGTTTTCCTTTGTGCTTTCGGCATGGACTACTACTGGGTACACGAATGTATAGAAAAAATGCCCCTGCGCTACAGCGACTTCAACATGGGTACAGAACTGCGCACCCATGAAGATGCTTTGAAAGAGCAAGCAGACTGGTTAGGCACCGCCAAGGAAAGGCTGAACAAATTCATAGCCAACGACTGTGACGGAATTGTCACAGGACTTTACGAATATCATGTCTGCTATGAACCGCTGTTTACGGAAAAGACGCACTTTATCCCCTTTCCTATCCATGCAGAAAACGCAGCACCGCTGACCACTGTTCACCAACCACTCCGTATCTTCATCGGCATCAGCAAGCAACGTTCTATATATAAAGGAACCGACATCATGCTGCAAGCAGCGGAAGCCGTATGCAAGCAATATCCCGACAAAGCCGTAATAGTGGAAGCAGACGGTGTTCCTTTCGAGCAATATCAGCACATGATGGACAATAGCGACGTCATTCTGGATCAGCTCTACAGCTATACGCCAGCCATGAATGCCCTGCTGGCCATGTCGAAAGGCATCATTGTCGTAGGAGGTGGCGAGCCAGAGAACTACGACATTCTGAATGAGCAGGAATTACGCCCCATCATCAATGTTCAGCCCAACTACGAGAGCGTGTATCACGAACTCGAACAACTTGTGCTATACCCCCTGCGCATTCCTGAACTGAAACAGCAAAGCATAGAATATGTAAAACGCCACCATGAATATATCAAGGTGGCGAAAGAATACGAGACACTCTACTTATCGCATTAGCTTGTCTATCTCCTCAAACTGTTTTCCCATATTCAGATTGAGATAGATGCGATAGAGTGCCGGTGCCCAGCGCTGACGGTCGGCAGGCATCAGCTGGCGGTATTTCTCCATATACGGACGGGCTGCCGCATACAGACGCTGCAACTCCTGCCGGTATTTGCGCGGTTCTCCACGGTGTTCCAACTCTAAAGCCTGATTCAGATAACACGTACCTATATTATAATAAGGTTCAGGAAGCGTGTCGTTAGCTGCTATCATCTGCTTGCTGACGGCAATACACTCGTCGTAACGGTTCGTCTGCAGCAATGCCATCGATTTTGCCAGAAGGAACAAGGGTTCTTCACCATTCACCTGAAGACCGTATTCGGAAATATACATCAGCGAGTCGCTCTGTCCCTGTGCCGTATAGTAATCTGCCAACCGAGGGAAGAAGTAAGGATATTCCGGAAACTGACGGAAACCCTCGCGAAGGGTTTGCAGATAGGCTTCCTGACGCTTCTGCAGCAGATAGGCCTCGCACTGGTACTGCAACACATGCTGCACTCTAGGCTGATAGTTCTTTGCCAACTCAGCATAGTACAGCGTCTTCTCAGCATCCTGAAGACGATAGCCTGAATAGGTAGCCCAATAAGCCACCTGTGGCATCATGCTATCTTTCTCCGCATACTGGTAGGCAGAGAAAAGAGGTTGCTGGGCAGCATCCAGATAATGATGGAAATAGTCGTACGCCTGAGTAAAATCGTTCTTACGCACATGGAACGTTCCACCGTAATACAGATTGATGCGTAGGCGGTCTAACAGCTCACTATTGTCCTCTCGGTATTTCAGCTTGACGCGTCCCCGCTTGTTGGGAAGGGCGTCCAACGAGTCGAGAGCCTCAGCAATATCAAACAAATGGCGCGTCAGATTGAAGAAGACAGCAGTGTCGTACTTCTGTTTCAGATACAGCTTTTCATTGGCTTGCAGGTATTGAGCTTCCACAGCGTCGAACCACGTAGCAAAAATCTTGGGGTTCTTCCTGTTGGCGGAATCCTTCTTCAGCAAATCCACCATCAGCTTCTCTGCCTGTTCTACTTTCTTGCCGCTCTTGATGATGGTCTGAGCTTCTTCTATCTCTTTCTTTTGGGCATGGGAAGGAACTGCCAGCAGCCATAGCCCTGCCATACTGAGTACAATTCTTCTTGTCTTGTCCATCGTTTTAATAAAAAAGCCACACTGCCATCATGGCAGCGTGGCAATTATAATAGATAAATGTGTTTTCTCTTTAGAAGAAGAGGTAGCGGTTGTCAACAACGTTAGCCTTCAGATAGAGCTCGTTCATAGCCATACGACCTACCATCTGCTGAGCCTGCTGCTGCACCTGCTGAGCCTGCTGCTTAGCATCGAACTTAGCACCTTCGCGCAGCTTCTTTGAAAGCACCTGGAACAGATAGGCACCACCATTACCCTTTACGACGGCAGGACTCATCTGACCCTGCTTGACAGCTGACACAGCACCACTCAAAGCGGGCTCGCTGGCACCGGCAGCCTGTACGAAGACGGGAGCAGCGAAAGTAATCTGGCGAACGCTATCAACTACAGCGCCCTTCTGCTTGGCAGCAGCCATATCCTTTACGCCAGCCAACTTCTCGGCAGCCTTCTCAAACTTCTTGTCGTTGATAACCTGAGACTTCAACTCGTCCTTGACGCTCTCGAAGTCACGATATCCCTGCGGATGAATATTCGTCAGGGCAACAACCAGCAGGTGGTCGTTGTTACCGCACTCATACAGAGGAGACAACTCGTTAACCTTGGCATCAAAAATCCACTTCATCGTCTCACGAGTAGAACGCAAGCCGGCAACATTGTGCTCGTTGTTTGACAGGTCCTTACGCTCCTGAACGGTGAAGCCAAACTTCTGGGCGTTCTTCTCTAAAGACTCAAGGGTCTTGTTCTCGCTGACATACTGGCTGAACTTGTTGTAAGCAGCAGAATAGGTAGCCTTCGAGAAGTCGATGGTGTGCTTCACGGCTGCCACGTCGTACTTGGTAACAAAAGCCTTACGAGCGGTTACCTGCAGGATGATAGAAACCTGCGACAAAGACAGATTCTTCATCTCGCCGTCGCCCATCGTATTCAGGGCATTGATATATTCCTTCGTATCGGGGTCAACGGTCTGCATACGCTCATACATAGCGGAAGTCATCCACTGCTTTTCACCGGTCTGACCGTACTTCTTAGCCAACGTCTCAAAGTCAGCACCGGCATTGATAGCGTTATAGATGCTGTCCGCACGCTTGTGAGCATCATCCAAAGAAGAACCTCCGACAGAAATCATGCGGAACTCCACAGAGTCAGGGAGCTGCACCTTGTTGATGAGTTTCACGACGTTCAAGGTATTGTCATAAGCTGTTTCGAAAGGAACAGACACCTGACCGACCTGCATAGAATCCAAACGTGAAGCGATATCGCTGGGGAAAGCGCTACGCTGGGCAGCGATACCTGTATAGGCAATCTGTGACTGTGCCTTGCGAACAACCTCAGCGGCAGAAACACCGTTCAGAAACTGCTGACGAGCATCTGTCATAGTCTGCATCAAGGCGTCACGGTCAGCCTTGGAAGCTACTACCTGGAAGTCAACATACTTGATGTCGCGAGTCTCGAAATACTGACGATACTGCTCCTTCTTCTCCTCGTACTTAGCCTTCAGGTCAGCGTCGCTCACCTTCACCTCGTCATCCTTGATAGAAGAGTAAGGAATGGTTGCCAACAGCACATCGCTCTCTACGTTCTGAGCGTCGAAAGCCATCTTGGCAGAAACGGGGTTGGTCAGCATGCTCTGAGCCAACAGTGAGTTGTATTTGCTCTGGAGAACCTGCTGACGGAGCACCTTCTCCATGAACTTCCAGACCTTATAGACGGTCTGGTACTGCTCGGCCATCTGAGCATTGCCGCCCTGGCTCTGCATCTTCTTGTAGTCGTCCAAGAACTTGGTGAGCTGGTTCACGTCGAAACGGTGTGTCTCCTGGTTAACAAACAGGTAAGGGGGCTGAAGCAGGAAGGGGTTCTGACCTTCTTTCAGGATGTTCTGCATCTCTTCGTTCGTAACGGTCAGTCCTAACTTTTCAGCTTCCTTCTCAATGATGGCGTTGCTGACAAACAGCTGCCACACCTGGTCTTTCTGCTGATTCAGTTCCTCTTCCGAGAAGTTGTCACGGTTCTGCGCCAGCTTCATGTACTCCTGGAACTCATCGACATAAGACTGGAAGTCTTGTACCGAGATTTTCTTACCTAACACTTCGCCGACTTGTTGACGACGCTCGTTGCCTGTAGCTTCGCAAGAGCGGAACATCTCTTCGGCAATGAATGCGAAAAGGGCCAGACCAATCACTGTTGCAAGTACTGGTCCCCAGCTTCTGATTTTTCCAATTGCTGCCATTTTAATGCTTTAATTTTATTGTTATTTTTTTCTTTTCAATCAATTCAGCCTGCAAAATTACAAAATTTCGATGAAATCGCGTCATCTTTTTCCGAAAAAATGCCTTATTCGATGAGTTTTAGTTTGACAAGTTCGATTTTTGTCATCGTATTCTTGATAATTTTGAATTCAAAATGTCCAATCGTGACAATCTCGTTGAGCTTCGGAAAACTCTGATATTCATGCAATATCAGGCCGCCGACAGTCATATATTCATCGCTCTCCGGCAACTCCAAGTCGAACATCTCGTTGACTTTCTCAATTTCGAGGCGTGCCGACAAGAGATAAGTGCCGTCATCCATCTGGCGGGCGATATATTTCTGACTGTCGTGTTCATCTTCAATGTCGCCGAAGATTTCTTCTACGATATCCTCTAACGACACGATGCCGCTGGTACCTCCGAATTCGTCAATCACCACGCCCAGCGACTTTTTCTGCTGCAAGAAGATATGCATCAGCTTACGTGCTGCCATCGTTTCTGGAACGTAAGGCATCGTTTGCAGCAGGTCTTTCAATTCAGACAACGGTATCTGCGACGCAGGTCTGTCATCTTTCTTGTTAGCTGCCAAGCGGAACATCTCCGAAGAGTGGATATAACCGATGATGTGGTCGATGTCCTCCTGATAGGCAATAATCTTGGAATGTCCGCTCTCCACGAATTTTGCCTTCAGGTCTTCTACCGTAGCCTCCTCAATGTCGATAGCCTCAATTTCCGTACGCGGTATCATACAGTCGCGCACCTTGGTATCGGAGAAGTCCAGGGCGTTATGGAAAATCTTCAGCTCGTCGTCTATCTCGTCATCATCGGAAGCATTGTCGATGCTCGACTGCACCAGATAGTCCAAATCCACCTTCGTAAATTCCTTACCCTCGCTTTCCTTGGGCATTTTCACGCCGATAATCCGTAAGATACCTCGCGACAGGAGCGTTGCAAACCTCGACACGGGATATAGCAGTACATAGCACACGTATGCCGGCACGGCGAAAATGGTCATCATGGTGTTGGGATTCGACTTGAAAATGGTCTTTGGCAGGAATTCTCCTGTAAAGAGCACCACGACGGTCGAAAGCAGCGTGTCTGCTGTCACACGGGCTCCGTCACTGAGTGAATAAAACAGCGTCTGGTCGAAAATATGAGCGAACAAGATACCATAGACCACCAGTGCGATGTTATTGCCTACCAGCATCGTTGATACGAAGTTGTTGGGATGTCGGTAGAATACGTCTAACGCCCGTTGTGAGAGACCATTCTTCTCGCGATCCATTTCCGCCCGCAGACGGTTGCTCGACACGAAGGCTATCTCCATTCCCGAGAAGAATGCAGAGAAGATCATGGTGATGACAAGTCCTATAATAAGATGGGTCATTTCTGATAGTTTGATTTTTGGGTTGCCGCCTTGCGGACAGCTTTCTGACGCACGGGCTGTGCCTCTGGCTGTCCTGCTGCCGGCTGTTGACTTTGCTCTGTTGCCGATGGTGTTCCTGACGGTGCGGCGGTCGGCGGTGTACTATTGTCTTCGCCTTCCATGTCGTCCGTCACGAAAGAGCCAACGGAATTGCTTACCTCATAGTGCATCATCTGCTCATCGCTACGGAAATAGGTGCCTTCCAAGGTGCGCTCAGGAGTGACGAGACGCGAGAACTGATGCGAGTAGAACTCGTGCTTGATACCATCCCAGAACAGTTCTTCACTGCGGAACACGAGGCCATTGACATTGCGAATGGTCACGCGGCCACGCAGTTCCCAGAGCTTCAGCTGGTCGTAGTACCACGCCGTATCCGCCTGGATATATCCTTCTACATGAAACGTCTTATCGTATTGCTCCATGAAGATTCCTTTTTCGAAAATCCATCGCGATGGATTCTTCACCGTATTCACCTCCCAACGTTCCGAAATGATGCGATATTTAATGACACCGGAGTCGGAGATAAGGGTATTCACCCCATAGCTGACCATCATGGAGACGGAGTCACGCTCGAGGATAGCGGGTGCTGTATGCGACTTCTGTTCTGAGCAAGCAGACAAGACGAGAAACGCAGCCAACAGGCAGAATGCTGCTGACCGCTGTACGCTCCGATATGTCTCCTTACGATTTCTCACCGGCTATACTGTTCGTGTTACTCCACCTTCCACTTGGCAAACCAGCGCTCGTTGAAGGTGATGCCGACATTGATGCGGAAGGCGTTCTCCGTAATATATCCCGAAGCTGCCGAGCGTATCCACTGACCACTGATGTTAACCATAGAGCGGGAAATAGGCAATCCCAAGCCTGCCGTAAGTGAAAATTCCGACGGACCGTCACTGCCCTTTATTTTATAATAAGGTGTAGCATAGGAAGCACCCAGGCGGAAACGCATCTGGTGATAGTACTTTCGTCCCATAGGATTAGGAATCCATTCTCCTCCTGCCGTTACCTTATGGCGGTCACGATAATAGTTGTTGAGCAACGAATAATTGCCACGACTGTCATAGACAGGATAATCCAAGGCTCCCCAGCGCTGCAACGAGTAGTCTGCACCCAGAGTCAGGCTTTTCTTGTTTACCCATGTGGCACCAACGCCAAACATCCAAGGCAGGCTGAAGGCATTTTCCACCGTAGTAGCTGCGGGAGAAAGCGTCACGCCCGTCAACGTATTGGTTGTCAGCGTCTTGACCTCAGCTGTAGCGTGCAGCTTGTGCCCTACACTCGCCGTTGCACCAATAGTTAACTCGTTATTAGCATTCAACTGCTGATGCCACTGTGCACCCAAGTCGAGCTTCCAGTTAGAGATGGAGGTGGAATAGGTTCGCGACATGATGTTCACGGTTCCGTCGTCATTCTGCACGCCCACTGCTTTTTCGTAGTCACCCCAGAAGTAAGACATGTTGAAACCCAGAGAAAAACCCTTGGCAAACTCCCAACCCAAGCCTAAGAAGACTTGCGAGAAACCGCCGTCGCCAGTATATAGCTCAGTCGTTGAGGTAGATTTGTCTCTACTCTCGTAATCATAGCCTATCGTAGAGAACGGCACGATACCGGCACTCATGCCCACATGCTTCAGCAAGCGGAAGGATGCCACGGCATAATCCAAAGATCCCGTTTTGGCATTCACGCTCTTGCCGCCTTCCTTGAAATTGGAGATGCGCGTCGAGAAACCAACATCAAATATCATCGTCAGGGAATCCACCGCCGAATACGACGCAGGGTTCTGCATGTTGATTTGTCTGCCGTTGCGCATGCCGTAAGCCAATCCTCCCATGCCTCGGGCTGTGCTGAGTGACTGGTCAGCCAAAACACCCAAACCGTACTGACTATAGGGTGACAGCGTGCTACTTTCCTGAGCCATTGCCTGGACGGCCATCAAACCGGCCAACAGGCTCCCAACCATTCGTTTATTCATTCAATTTGTATATTCTATTCAATTTCGGTTTGCAAAGGTACGAATAAGTGAGAACAATACAAAATAAAAAAACATTTTTTAGGTTTATTGTCGAACGATAGTACTTTCGACCAATGGTCAAAGGTACGAATGTGAGTACTTTCGCAGAGATTGTACTGCAAAATTATTAAAAAAAAACGAAACAAACGCACGATAAGTGGAAAATATAGGTTAATTTTGCATCGTGAAACATTCAAAAATCATTTTTAATACTCTTAGAGGGGGCTTGACGGGGTTGTTTTTACTCTGTTTGACAACAGTTTTCGCCCAACAGGCTCCTGCCAGTGTGGAGCCTGTCGAAGACGTGAACATGGATTCTGTCGAGATAAGTCTCCTGACTTGCGAACCTCACGACGAGATCTATAGTCTTTACGGCCATACTGCCATTCGCTATCACGACAAACGGCATGGAGGTCTCGATGCGGCATTCAACTACGGTGTCTTCGATTTTCGCAAACCGTTCTTCGCCCTCCGCTTCGTGTTTGGCATCACCGATTACGAACTGGGCGCCTACCCTTACCGATTGTTCAAGAAGGAATACGAATACTTTGGCAGCGAGGTCACCGAACAGGTTATCAACCTGACCGACGAGGAGAAGTTGCAACTCCGGTTGGCGTTAGCAGAAAACATGCTCCCTGAAAACACGGTCTATCGCTACAACTTCTTCTATAACAACTGCACCACGAAGGCCAGAGACATTATTGAGAAATGCATCAACGGAAGAATAGAATATGTTGGGTACAAAGAAGATACAATTTCGTACCGAGAAGCCGTTCACGCTATGACCGCCGACTATCCGTGGGCTCGTTTCGGCAACGATTTGCTCTTGGGCATTCAGGCAGATCAGCCCACTACGACGCGCCAGCAAGAGTTTCTTCCTGGTCATCTGATGCGCGATTTCCGCAACGCCGTCATCCATGCTGAAGACGGAACGACGCGTCCTTTGGTACAGGAAGAGCGCATTGCTGTTCCTGCCGGAACGCCGGTCGTGCAGTCTGGTTTCCCCCTCTCTCCCCTCGCCTGCGGATTCGTAATTTTGGGCATTGGCACCCTCTTGTTTGTCATAGAATTTCGGAACAAGCGAACCTTCCTCCTTTGGGATATCCTGCTGATGGTAGGCACTGGAGCGCTGGGCATCGTGCTCTTCCTCATGGTGTTCTCTGAGCATCCCACCGTCAGCATCAACCTACAGCTGCTGCTGTTCAATCCGCTGCCGTGGTTTTTCCTGTGGCCCGTCATCAAGAGGCGGAAGACACGCTATTGGAAAGTCACCTTCGTGCTCTTCTTCCTATTTATGATAGGCAGTCTTTTCCAGCATTATGCCGAAGGACTCTGGTGTTTGGCACTATGTTTGCTTTTACAAAGTTACATTCATATATTCAGAAACGCCCAATGAACAACAAATATTTCTATATCACGCTGCTATCCCTCCTGGGCATGGGAGTGGAAATGTCGGCACAGAGCGTGTCGCAAGTGCCTAAGTTGGTGGTATGCATCAACATCCAGCAGTTGCGAAGCGACCATTTGGAGACCTTTGCCCCACTCTACACGAAAGACGGCCTACAGCGTTTTCTGACGGAAGGACGCGTCTATTCCAACGGCGCCTACCGCTTCACGCCTGTCGATGACGCCTCGGCTTCTGCCTCCTTGTCAACGGGTGCGGTGCCTTACTATCACGGCATCACGGCTGAGGAATGGCTCGACCGCAATAGCCTGCGACCCGTCAAGGCCGTTCGCACACAGCAATACGAATACTCCCCGCAACAACTGAGCACTTCGACATTGGGCGATGAGCTGAAGATAGCCACAAACGGCATTGCCAAGGTGTTTGCCTTTGCTGCCGATGCCGAGTGTGCCATTTTGTCAGCAGGCCATGCTGCAGACGGTGTGGCATGGATGAATCAGGGAAAGTGGCAGACCTGCAACTACTATACTCCTCTCAACCAGTGGCTTAGCGGCTATACGCGCCTCTATCCGCCTACGGCTGATATGAACGAGAGTCTGACGAACATCGCCCTGAGCTGCACCCAGCAAGGCGGCATCGGACTGGACGAGAAGCCCGACTTGCTCACCGTCACTTATCGCGTTCAGCCAACGATGGAGAGTTATGTGGCGCTCGACCGTTCCGTCTCTACGCTCATCAGCGGCATCGACCGCCAGCTCACCACCGACCGCGTGCTCTTCGTGCTCACCAGCACAGGATCGTCCGAAGAGGAGAACGAGCAGAATAACTACGAACAGTACCGCATTCCTACCGGCAAGTTCCTCATCAACCGCTCGGCGTCGCTGCTGAACCTCTTCCTCGGAGCGTCTTACGGTACGGAGCAGTATGTAGAAGCGGTCTATGGCAATCAGATATTCCTGAACCACAAGCTCTTAGAGAAGAAAAACATCAATATGGGCGAGCTGCTGCACCGCGCACAGGAGTTCCTGCTGCAGCTATCGGGCGTTCGCAATGTCTATACGTCCCAGCAGTTGCTCACCAGCGACAGCTACCAGATAGAGCGCATCCGCAACGGCTTCCATGTCGAGAAGTGCGGCGACCTGCTCATCGACATTGCTCCCGGGTGGCAGCTGGTGAATGAAGAGACGCAGACCACTACCACGTCGCGCATCAGCAACATTCCGTTTCCCATCATTTTCTGGGGTTCCGGCATCGAGGCACAACGCGTAGAGACCCCGGTCACTGCCGATCATATCGCGCCGACGATTGCCCGCGTCCTTCGCATCCGGGCACCCAACGCCTGCTCGTCAGAACCACTTTTTTGAAGTAAAAGTCCAAATTTATTTGGTTTTTCGCTGACTTATTCGTACCTTTGCAGCCGTTTTATATATTAAGGTACGCGTAAGCATGCCCGCAACTGTAATTTAGTAAATAGAAAAAAGTAACATATAGCAATGAATTTCAATCAGATTTTACGCTCGTTATTCGGTGATAAGGCATCACGAGATAACAAGCTCATCCGCCCCTTTGTAGAACAAGTAAAAGCAGTATATCCCTCCATGCAGCAGCTGAGCAACGACGAGTTGCGCCAGCGCACCAAGGAGCTGCAGCAGCAGGTGCAGTCGTCTGCCAGCGAGCAGAAGGCAGAGATAGAACGCCTGAAGGCAACGATTGAGGAGACGCCCATCGACGAGCGTGCCGACATCTTCGCCCAGATTGACAAGCTGGAGAAGGAAGTGCTCGACATCTACGAGGAGGCTCTCAATAAAGTCATGCCGGAGGTCTTTGCCATTGTCAAGGAGACGGCACGTCGCTTTGCCGAGAACGAAGAGACCATCGTCACGGCAACCGACTTCGACCGCGAACTGGCTGCCGACCCCAGCAAGGACTTCATCACCATCGATGGCGACAAGGCCATCTACCATAACCACTGGACTGCCGGTGGCAACGACCTGAAGTGGGAAATGGTTCACTACGACGTACAGCTTTTCGGCGGCGTCGTACTGCATCAGGGTAAGATTGCCGAGATGGCTACTGGTGAGGGTAAGACGCTGGTCGCTACCCTGCCCGTCTTCCTGAATGCCCTGACCGGCAACGGTGTTCACGTAGTGACGGTGAACGACTATCTGGCCAAGCGTGACTCAGAGTGGATGGGGCCGCTGTATATGTTCCATGGCCTCAGCGTTGACTGCATCGACAAGCACCGCCCCAACTCTCCCGAGCGTCGCAAGGCTTATCAGGCTGATATCACCTTTGGCACGAACAACGAGTTCGGCTTTGACTATCTGCGCGACAACATGGCCATCTCGCCCAGCGACCTCGTACAGCGTGCCCACAACTACGCCATCGTCGATGAGGTGGACTCCGTGTTGATTGACGATGCCCGTACGCCGTTGATTATCAGCGGTCCCGTGCCCAAGGGCGACGACCAGATGTTCGAGGAATACCAGCCGCTGGTGGAGAAGCTGGTAGGCGTACAGCGCCAGCTGGCAACGCAATATCTCGCCGAGGCCAAGCAGAAGATTGCCGAAGGTCGTGAGAAGAACGACCAGAAGCTGCTGGACGAAGGTTTCCTGTCGCTGTTCCGCTCTCACAAGGCCATGCCGAAGAACAAGCCGCTCATCAAGTTCCTGTCGGAAGACGGCATCAAGTCGGGATTGCTCAATACGGAGAACACCTACATGGAGAATAACAACCGCCGCATGCCGGAGGCCATCGAGCCCCTGTACTTCGTGGTGGATGAGAAACTGAACTCCTGCGACCTGACGGATAAGGGTACGGCGTGGCTGGCAAACGAGGTGAACGATAAGGACCTCTTCGTGCTGCCCGACATCACCTCCCAGCTGTCTGCCCTCGAAGGCCAGCCATCGCTGACCGACGAGGAGCGCATCAACAAAAAGGACGAGCTGCTGCAGCACTATGCCGTGCAGTCGGAGCGTGTCCACACCCTGCAGCAGTTGCTGAAGGCTTACTGCATGTTCAACAAGGACGACGAGTATGTAGTCATCAACGGCGAGGTGAAGATTGTCGATGAGCAGACGGGCCGTATCATGGAAGGCCGCCGCTGGTCGGACGGCTTGCACCAGGCTGTCGAGGCCAAGGAGCACGTCAAGGTAGAGGCTGCCACGCAGACCTTCGCTACCATCACCCTGCAGAACTATTTCCGCATGTATCATAAGCTGGCTGGTATGACCGGTACGGCATCGACCGAGGCTGGCGAGTTCTGGGACATCTACAAGCTGGATGTCGTCGAGATTCCCACCAACCGTCCTGTCATCCGCGACGATATGGACGACCGCATCTACAAGACGGCCCGCGAGAAGTATCGTGCCGTCATTGAGGAGGTGGTACGCCTGCGCAACTTAGGACGCCCGACGCTGATTGGTACTACCTCCGTCGAGATTTCCGAGTTGCTGAGCCGCATGCTCGACATGTATGTCAATCCCGAGACCGGCAAGCGTGAGGGCATTCCCCACCAGGTGCTGAACGCTAAGCTGCACCAGAAGGAAGCCGACATCGTGGCACTGGCAGGACAATCGACCAACGGCAAGGGTGCCGTCACCATCGCTACCAACATGGCTGGTCGTGGTACCGATATCAAGCTTTCTCCTGAAGTGAAAGCCGCCGGCGGTCTCGCCATCATCGGTACCGAGCGCCACGAGTCTCGTCGCGTGGACCGTCAGTTGCGCGGACGTGCCGGACGTCAGGGCGACCCGGGTTCTTCGCTGTTCTTCGTATCATTGGAAGACAAGCTGATGCGCCTGTTCGGTTCGGAGCGTATTGCCACGCTCATGGACAAGATGGGCTTCAAGGAGGGCGAGATGCTCGAAAGCTCGATGCTCAGCAAACAGGTGGAGCGCGCCCAAAAGAAGGTCGAGGAAAACAACTTCGGCATTCGTAAGCGCCTGCTGGAGTACGACGACGTGATGAACAAGCAGCGTACCGTCGTCTATAGCAAGCGCCGCCACGCACTCATGGGTGAGCGCATCGGCATGGACATCTCCAATACCATCTGGGACCGTGTCGTCAACATCATCGAGACCAACGACTACGAGGGCTGCAAGGAGCAGTTCATCAAGATATTCGCTATGGAGTGCCCCTTCACCAGCGAGGAGTTTATCAACAAGAACCACGAGGACCTCTGCGAAGAGACCTTCCAGGTGGCTATGGGCAACTTCAAGCGCCACATGGAGCACGTTCAGGAGGTCGCCATGCCTGTCATCAAGCAGGTCTATGAGACCCAGGGCCAGCAGTATGAGCGCATCATCGTTCCGCTGACCGACGGCCGCAAGATGTATAACATCGCCTGCAACCTGCAGGAAGCCTACGACACCGAGTGTAAGTCTGTCGTCAAGGAGTTCGAGAAGCAGGTGCTGCTCCACATCATCGACGAGGCGTGGAAGGAGAATCTCCGCGAGCTCGACGAGCTGAAGCACTCCGTACAGAACGCTTCCTACGAACAGAAAGACCCGCTGCTCATCTTCAAGCTCGAGAGCGTCAAGCTGTTCGACAACATGGTGAACACCATGAACAACAAGAGCGTCAGCATCCTCATGCGTGCCCAGATTCCTGAGGTGCAGCAGGTGCAGGAGGCCGCTCCCGAACAGCACACCCAGCGCGGACAATACACCGAGTCGAAGCAGCAGTTAGGTGCCGAGCAGATGACCGACCCCAACCAGGCTGCCGCCGCCGCTCAGGACACCCGTGCCCAGCAGCCTCGCACGCCTATCATCAAGGACAAGTTGCCTGGACGCAATGACCCCTGTCCCTGCGGCTCCGGCAAGAAGTTCAAGCAGTGCCACGGTCGCGGCTTAGTGTAATCCACACCCGGCCCATTAGCCCTATTAGCCCTATTAGCCCCATTAGGCCCATTAGCCCTATTAGCCCTATTAGTCCCATTAGCCCCATGATAACCATTCAGAACCTTCAGAAGCACTTCGGCGAAACATGCGCCTGCGATATCCCCTCGTTCACGGTGAACGAAGGGGATATCCTCGGGCTTGTGGGCAATAACGGTGCGGGCAAGACCACCCTCTTCCGCCTGCTCCTCGACCTGCTGAAGGCCGACGAGGGCAGCGTGCTTTACAGCTTCGCCGCCCCCAATACCAAACGCTCAGCATCCACTCCCCTCCCTCACAGGGAGGGGTCGGGGGAGAGTCTCGCTGTGGTTCCCGACGATTTATCGTCGGTCCCCCTCATCAACCCCGCCGAGAGCGAAGCCTGGAAGCAGCACGTAGGAGCCTACATCGACGAAGGCTTCCTCATCGACTTCCTCACGCCCGAAGAGTACTTTGCCTTTCTCGGCAAAGTGTCGGGCATCAGCAAGCAAGAAGTAGAGCAGCGCCTCCAGCAGTTCGAGCGCTTCTCCGCTGGCGAAATCTTCGGCCAGAAGAAGCTCATCCGCAATCTCTCTGCCGGCAACAAGATGAAGGTTGGCATCATCAGCGCCCTGCTGCGCCGCCCGGAGATAGTCATCCTCGACGAGCCCTTCAACTTCCTCGACCCCACCAGCCAGCTCGTCCTCAAGCACCTGCTGACCGACTATTCCAAGGAGACGGGAGCCATCATCCTCATCAGCAGCCACAACCTGCAGCACACCATCGACATCTCTACCCGCATTGCCCTGTTGGAGCACGGCAGCATCATCCGCGACCTGCCCAACCACAACGGCAGCGCAGCCACTGAGCTACAGGAATACTTCGCCGACCCCATGGCCGACAACGCCTAACCTCAACAGCAATATAATTATCCAGTAAGTTTTGTTAAACATCATTCGGGGACGAAGCACTTCTTTGTTTGCTCCGTCCCCGAATGATAAAGGCGTATTGAAAAATTACTTAATCACGACCGTTGAGCTTCGCTCGAGCTCGTTCTCTGACCTAAAGGTACAGAGTGTGGCGTTGCATTCACGTTCGGAAAAGCTCAAACAAGCTTGGCTCTGCACTCGCTTACTCGCTGCTTTATGTTCTCTCGGTGGTGCATAAGTCCTTGATGTATGTGGTTAAGTCGTAAGAACATCACTCTTCATTTACTTTAATCTTTAGTAAATCGAAGTACATCAGACGGGTATTGAGGGGCAAACGACCAACGCCAATGCCCATATACTTGGCTTCGAGCCGTTCGTCATCTATTAGATAGCGAAAACCATTCTTTTCGTAATAGTGAAGCGTCTCAGGACGGTTCAGCGCATCTACTATAAGGAAGCGGCAACCAGTGCGGTTCTTGGTGCGGAAGAGCACCTTGATGAAGTCCATGATGGCAGTGCCATAGCCTTGTCCTGCAAAGTCTTTGTTGGTACCCAAACGACCAATCAATACGGCAGGGAAACGCTTTAACGATTTATCGTGCAAGTCAGTATCATCAAGAAACTGCTCCTTATATTCGTCGGTGATGCGGTTGGTCAGGCGTATGCTGTCATTAGATAGCGAGAAGGCGGTGACAATGGTCTCTGGCTGATCTTTAAGGCAAAACAGATAGGTCTTACCAAGCAGACGGCTCTGGTTGACAAGACAATCCTTGGCGAAAAACTCGTCAAGGTCGTTTTCCCCACAGCTGAAAGGCTGACATTCAGCCAGCCTTTTCTCTGAAGCGCGTACAAGTTCACATCGTGCCAGCAGTTCTTCTACAGTCATAGCACGTTGGTAGTTTTCAGAAAGTCAGAAACAACTTTCGCCTCATGGCAATAGTCCTGCGTACCTGGATTCTGTTCCGTTCGCTTTGCTTCGCTTTCAAACGACTTGGCTGTCTCGCCGTAGAGTGTCGGGATAGCTCTGATTGCTGTTGCCATAGTTATATAATATTTCGTGTTATTAATGTTGACCGATTTTGCGAAAGGAGAACAGCGTTTGCTCCATACCTCCTGTCTTATCGCTTTAGCGGCGTTTACGCCGCAAGAACGGTGCAAGCCGAACGCAATGGAACTTGTTCCAATTGCTGAGGCGTAGCCCGTGCTCGCAGCCTTTCGGCTACAAAGGTACAACTTTTATTTCAATTAACGATAAGATTTAGAGAGTTTTTGTAAGCATTTTAATACATTTCCCATTAAATACTCACTGAAATAGCCAAAGTTGACACAAAGGTACAAATAATTGCTGAGAAAACCAAGAGAATTCCGAGTTGACCTTACACGCCAATACGTAGCTCTTTGCACGCATATACCTTTCGTCAACCGCAAACATAGGCTTTGTCAACCTCCAAAGCACGGTTAACCAACCTGCTGACTTAAGTCGGAAACGTTGCTGACTTAAGTCGGAAACATTGCTGACTTAAGTCGGAAACATTGCTGACTTAAGTCGGCAATACGACATACCCGGCTTTAAAACTCGATAAAGCCTATACTTGCACTCGACGAAGCCTATCCGGAAAAAAAGAAAGGCCTACTCGGGTAAGGAGTAAGCCTTATTCGGGCAACGAGCGAATGCTCATTTATTTGTTTTTAAATACCCTACCCAAAAGTGTATCCTTAAACCAATATCTGGTAAGAGACAGCATTTGATATTCAGGTAAGCTTTCTAAGTATTCCAATTCAAATACTAATCGCGGTTCTTCATCTTTAGACTCCGGATGAATTTCAGCTTTACTTCCGATGCGAGCTACACGTATCAGATAAAGGTCACGCACTCCTTTCTCTTTAATATAAGGCATGAAGTAGTAAAGTTTATTGATGGCTACCGTTGAAGGGAATGTCTTAGTTTTACCTGTATAATATATCTTAGTGGGTTCTTCCTTCAAGAAATAAGCTTCGTTATCTTTCTTCACGACACCTATCAACAAATGCTTTGCCATGTCTAACGAGTATTGTTTCTTGGGACGATTAACTACGAGAACTTTCTGCTCGTCAGCAAAAAGTCCTAAGTCGAGCATTGGTTTTGCATCGCGCTCAGCAAAGATTGGTTTTGTAGATACGGGAGCTTCGTCGTAGATAAACTGATAAAGGCTTTTGCCTATCTGCTCCACAATACCACAAACCAATGCATTACCCATTAAGAAAGCACGTCTTCCATCAGAGACTTCAGGGTGCAATGTGTGATTATCTGGGAACATGTTCATACGTTCCAATTCAATTGGAAGCAAACGGCGATAGCGACCTGATTTTGTTTTTATCACATGCTTGAAACGAGAGGGAGCAGAACCACCTTCTCCAGTAATAATTGTACGTGAAGGTTGGTCAAGATAGTCAGGGAATGCCATACCACCTTCAGAGAATGTGTATTTGAAGCCCTCTTTAGAAACACGCTCTATCTTCTTGGCTCCTTTTTCATATTCCCACTTAGGCAACTCTTCATCAGAGATAAAGAAGTCCTCAGGAACTAAATTCTCATCTATCAGATTACCACCAAGCGTTTGTCGTGGACCATCATATACAGGATCTGCATCAACAGAATAAACGTGTCTGTCAATCATCATTCCTGCATTGCCAAAAGGACTATCTTTCTTTCCCTTGTTGAAGCAATCAGAAACTTTCTTGATAGAGCCCTCAATATCAAATATAGATTCCGTTCCTGCCTTTGGTCTAAACTCAAAGGCTTTTGCCATAACGCCATCAAATTCAACCCAGTCTTCTATTCGTTCAACTTTCTGACCAATGACAGAATCTTTCTGATATCCAACTATGTAAGTTCTTCGTCTGCGCTGGGGCATACCATAGTCAGCAGCATTGATAATTCGCCATTCTACCATATAACCAAGATCTGCCAATGATGCCAAAATAATAGCGAAATCGCGTCCTCGCTGTGTAGCAGGAGAATTGATTAAACGGTCAACGTTCTCAAAGAAAATGAATTGAGGACGTTTCTCCCCTTTCTCATTAAGAATACGATAAATCTGCCACCAAAGCACGCCTTTCTTACCCTCTATACCACCAGAGCGACTTAGTGTTGCTGCTACCGAATAGTCTTGGCAAGGGAATCCGCCAACCAACAAATCATGATCAGGAATTTCCGATGTAGGCACAAGATTTATATCTTTATTGGAATGACCTTTCGTACCAAACCTTGCTCTATAAACCAAAGATGCATCCTGATGCTGTGTCGATGGTTCCCATTGATTGTTCCAAACGGTTTCGTAAGCATCCGACGCACCTTCAAGTCCAATGCGGAAACCTCCCACACCGGCAAATAATTCTACTACTTTAATATGATGTTTATTGCTCATTGTTCTCTAATATTCTTTTTACGTATTCGCTATTAAACCAATAGCAATATTTCTTGGCAAAGCCGCCATTAGGATTGTATGCTAGGTCTTCTGCTACTCTTCCTTTGGGGCGCACATGAAAACTTCTGTGGTCTTTTAGCTTCCAAAAATATTTTGGGTCTATGTGATTTCCCAAAACACATTTTCGGATGTTCATCCAATATTCCTCTGCCAAATCAACATCCTTAGTTGGCATTGTCCAGAAAAACACCTTGTGCAAGATGTATCTCTTTTCTTCCTTTCCGTTTATAATTATATTCCTGCTTGAATCTCTACGATATACGACAAAGAGGAAACGGCTTGTGAACAATTCATACAAGCGCGAGTCAAACCAGTTATCGTTATCGTACACTTCTTCATAGTCGATATTTTCAAACGACATGCTTTGTTTAATGCTGCCGCTTTCTTCCAATCGAATAGTCTTCATGGTTAGACCAGCTTTTTGGAATTCCTCTGAGAGGTTTACGTTACTTACGTCAGGAGAAACGATGGCGTTAGCAATATCGAAATACTTTGATTTAGAGCTCGATTCGTCTCTTGATAGCAGAGCAGAGATTTCCTTATAGTCTTTTCCTATAAAAGGGGCAAACCGTGAAAGAATGATTTCTTCAAAGGAGCGTTCCTTCAATTCAGTGGTACTCACAACCTCCTCGCTTGGAAGGTCGAAATTCACAACCGCACGTTCCCCAGAATCTTTAATATACTGGAGCACTGTGCGCATATAGGCCGTTTTCAGAGAGAAAGCTCTTCGAGGCGCACCTATAGGAGAATTGGGCTGAACCCTCAGGGAGTCACCCTTCTGACCTTTTCTGCAAGCCCCCAAATATTCAGTATCTCCTTCCGATAGCAGATGAGCCTCACCTCGCTTGATTTTATCAATAATGACATCATAGTCATGCTTTATTATCAGCAAATCCTTTTCGGGAATTTTCCACAAAGCTACAAAGAGGAAATAGCGGTCATATTGTTCAAGTCTTCCATCATATAGATAGAACAACAAAAGCATCAGTCGGCATTTGTTATAGAACAGAGACATCTCAAACGACTCCTTTACAACTTTGTTGTAATCAATCATATCAACAACAAGTCTTTCTTTAATCTGAAGAGACAGGTCTTTCAATTTCTTCAGACCAGTTGTCTTTAGTTCCACTCCAGCCTCTTCGAAGTCTGGAGTCGGATTGCTATTAGCCTTATAATGGTAGTATAATTCTTCAACCATTTGACCAAGAGTTCCCTTCCCAGACATATTGTAGCCTTCCACGGCTTTATCACCAACCATTTCACGAAGTGTATGGTCGAGCAGCGGAATAGCATATTCAAAAATAGACTTAGGAGAAGTCTTGTCGTAATATTGTTGATTCATAAAAAAGCTTTCTGGCATGCAAAGATACATTATTTTTTGTTATATCACAAAAATATCAGCCAAAAAGTGTCGCCCGTATCACGACTTTATTTATTCTTCATCATTGATTAAAGAACAAAAGCAACAACACGCCCCCTTCTTTTTGCAGAATAATGAAAATAAAACGAATATTATTGGCAAATATCAATAATAGTTCTTATCTTTGCAGTGTGAATAGAGAAACCAAGTAGACCCACGATGTGCGGAACGGTGGCATCTGCGTGATGATGAGCAATTCGACCTTGCCGCTTGGTTTCCTTCACTTATTTGGCATTTCCGTATATCATATTTTATCTCTCTATCACTACTAACGATGAATTGTGGAAATGATAGCATTTTTTCATTAACCTCCAAACTTCTTCACAAAAAAACTTCGCCGGGAAGCAACTACGAATGGATGCGCCTCGGCGAGAATGGGAATAACAGTCTTGGTCGTTATTATTCTAGTCCGTTCTTTTTCATTAACACTTTTAGTTCTTTGTCTGTTATGCTGGCTTGATCTGATTTATCATAGATAGTAACAAGCGTTATGTCTGCTCCATCAGATTCAAGAAGTACGGTATGGGTAATGACCCTTGCACCTCCGCTTTTGCCTTTTGCCTTCGATGCGATAGGAAAGCGAACCTTACGCAGATGCTTCCCCAATGGCTCACCCAAAAGTGGTGATTTGTGAAGCTCATCAAGGAAAGTGCGGTAGTCGTTCTTCATCGAAGGATAACGCTTGGCAAGTTGCTTCAGCTCGCGAGCAAAGTCTGGTGTAGTATTAATATTACAGTTCATTGAGCAAATCATCTGCATTAACGCCCTGTAACTTACCCTCCTTCATCTGACGCAACTGCCCGAAGGCATGGTCAACCTTAGCGAGTGCTTTTTCTTTAGGTGTTGCAGCAGACCGCACCATGTTAACCTCGCTATATGTCCAACCCATTTTGGCTATCATTTTCTTGAAGAAACCAACCTCATGATTGGGAATGTTGATTGTAATTGCCGTCATAACATTATAAGTTTTGATAATTTCACTTTGCAAAGATACATTATTTTTCATTAACCTCCAAACTTCTTCACAAAAAACTTCGCCGGAAACATTCAAACTCTCTTACTCGTCACGTTCTTAATCCGCAGGCTGTTAATCTGGCCTACGATGTGTTGGCTCCGAACATATTTAGGGAGAATGACAAGCTTTTAGGACTCAAAATATATCCATCTCAGCAGGCATAAAAAAAGAGTCGCCACGAACCTGACAACTCTTCCGATCGGGGACACCCCAATCCCAATAAATGGAACACGTCCATTGTTCTTGGGTGCAAAGATACGTATTTATTCTGAAGATTCCAAATTTTAGAGAAACTTTTTTATCCTGTTTCCCCTTTTATCTGATAGTTGCCAACATTTGGCTTAACTACTTAACTTCCGAATTCTTAACTACTTCAGCAAGCTCAGTTACACGATCTTAAAGCGGATGCGGAAGGAGCGCTCGTGCTCGTCCCAATTGGTGCCGAGCATTTCGAAACGGCCGATTTGGGCGGTGGAGCGGACATGGCGGCCAATACAAGGACAGACGTCGAAGTCGCCGATGCGTACCAAGCGAATCTCATTACCTACATCGGCAGGAAGGCGGTGGGGGTCGATGCCCTCAGGAAGGGTGTCGAGGGTGCAGTAGTCGAAGGTCACGGGAAGGTCTTCCTCGATGAGGCTGAGCATCTGGCGCTCTATCTCTTTCTCTTCCTGGCGCGAAGGTTTGCTGTCAAGATGGAAACTCATCTTGCTCTTTTTACGCTCGATGTGTGCGTTGTAGGAACGCTCGCAGCCAAACATGCGAACCATCACCTGATTGAGCAGATGCTCAGCGGTGTGGGCAGGGGGAAACGAGACTTCTCGTTCTTCCAGGAGTTCGGAATCGTTTGCCATGGTCTCTATGTTTTCTGAATGATGTGAATGATGTGAATGCTGTCTTCTACCCTCGCCTAACGGACGGTCATGTGAAAACAGCCTTGCTTGACTTCGTACTTGATATAGCAACGTCCCAGTTCGCGCTGGTCGCGTAGCACCTCGGAGAGTATCCACTTCAGCGTATCGTCACGCACGGGGCGCTCGACGGGCTGGTAGCGATTATAGCAGATGTCGAACGTAGTGCCATAAAGATGGCAGGAGTTCTCCGTAGCGTTGGGATTGTGTCGCTGCAAGCGGGAGACGTCTTCCATAGAACGCAGCAGACTGGTTACGATGAGCTGCTGCATGGGTACGCCCTTCTGGTAGAGGCTGTCGAAGAACGCCTGACCGATGTCTTGTAGCAGAGCGGCAGCACGAGGTACAAGGTACGGAATGCTGCTGCTGAGGCGATCGACATGGAAATAGGGACTGACGCCGACATAGACCAGCTCTTGCTTGCGTGCCTCAGCATCCTCGCGGTTGCGCACGGGCTTGACGCCCCATTTCTGGGCAGCGACAATCTGCACGCTCTGGCTGTCGGGGAAGGCAACCTTATAGCTGGGCACGCTCCAGATGCGGTGCTTGGGGGATGAAGAAAAAGACTGCTCGCATTTATCGGTGCAGTCTGTTTCCGGTTCTGACGGTGACAGTAGCGTCACCCGTACGACCAGCAACAGCAATACCACAACGGTAAATGCGAGCAGGAATCGATTCTTGGTCATTTACTCTGCAGCTGGAGTTTCAGCCTCAGCAGCGGGAGCTTCAGCAGGAGCCTCGGCAGCAGCGGCCTCTGCTGCCTTAGCAGCCTCTTCCTCAGCCTTTGCAGCCTCGATGGCAGCCTTCTTCTCAGCAACCTTCTTAGCAATCTCTTCGTTGATCTTCTTCTCTGCAGCCAGTTCCTTGGCAGCAGCATCCTGCTTAGCCTTAGCCTCAGCCTGGGCAATCTTTGCCAGACCGTTCTGCTTGTCGGCTTTCCATGCGTCGAACTTCTTCTGAGCAGTAGCCTCGTCGAATGCGCCCTTCTTCACGCCACCCTTCAGGTGCTTCATGAGATAAACGCCCTCGCGGCTCAGGATGTTACGAACAGTGTCGGTAGGCTGTGCACCACACTCGACCCAATACAGTGCACGCTCGAAATTCAAATCTACTGTGGCAGGATTGGTGTTAGGGTTGTAAGTACCAATCTTCTCAGTAAATTTACCATCACGTGGTGCTCTTGCGTCAGCGATAACGATGCGATAGAAAGCATAGCTCTTACGACCGCCGCGCTGCAATCTGATTTTTGTTGCCATTTGTAATTGTTTGTTTTTTAATTGTTTAACTTGAATTTCATGCCATTATCTCGTAATAGCGGCTGCAAAGGTACTCATTTTAAATGAGAAATGAGGAATGAGGAATGAGAAATGCCCTGCTCTTAATGTTATTTAACATCTCGCCTCTTCCTCCCCCCCTCCTTCAACAGGGAGGGGCCGGGGGTGGGTCTTCTCGCCTCTTACCTCCCCCCTCCCTCAACAGGGAGGGGCCGGGGGTGGGTCTTCTCACCTCTTACCTCCCCCCTCCCTCCACAGGGAGGGTCGGGGTGGGTCTTCACTGCTTCTTCATCGTAATACCCGCCTGCATGCCCTTAGCACCTTTCAGCAGCGAAGCAATGGTCTTGAGGTTATTGTTGCTGGAGTTGGCACCAAACGACTTGAACATATTCAGCAGTTTGGTGGCATCGACGGTTAACATCATCTCGTTGCCGTCTATCTGCGTAGTGATGGAAAGGGTCTTCACACCACCGATGGTCAGCAGCAGCTTCGAATCCTTCACCTGCCACTTGCCCTTCATGGACTTGCCCTTCAAGGTCTCCACACAGGTGCCGTCCTCATTGAACGTCATGGTGAACGAGCCGGGAGCAAAGCCGTACTGCGAGAGGTACTGCTGCAACTTCGACTCGGCCTTGTTGGCAGCAATCTTGTAGGCAGCATTGCTCAGGATGTTGCTGGAAGTCAGCAAGATGGCAGGTTCGGAATAGCTCCATGTACCCACAATGTTATTGGCACTGGCCTGCTTGTCCTTCGAGAAGACGCTGGTCAGCGTCTGCATCAGACCACCATTCTCCGTCTGTCCACTCGTCTGCGACGATGCCGACGACGAAACGCCACCTAACACCTTGCCTGCCAAATCGCCCAAGTCTATCTGGGCATGACCACTCGTTGCCACTGTCAGAGCCAAGCTCATCAGGGCCATTCTCAATACATTCTTCTTCATAATCTTATACCTTATTATATATATGTCCATTTAAAACCATGCAAAATTACAACATTTTCCACCAAAAAAGATAAATAATGAGCGAAAAGCAATGGATTATAACATTTTTTGATTACTTTTGCACGAATATGAAGCAGATTTCCATCCTCATACCCACCTATAACAGCATTTGTGTCGAGTTGGTACGCTCGTTGCAACAGCAGGCGGAGCTGTTAGCCATCGACTACGAAATCATCGTTGCCGATGACGGTTCCACTGCGCAAGACTGCCTGCAGGCAAATCGTACCATCCGCCAGTTGTCGCACTGCCAGTTCATGGAACGTGAGCAGAATACAGGACGCGCTGCCATCCGCAACTTCCTGGCACAGCAGGCGCAATACGAATGGTTGCTGCTCATCGACTGTGACATGGTGGTATGCAGGAAGGACTTTCTGATGCGCTATGCTGAAAACGCCCACCGTGCGCAAGTCATCGATGGAGGCGTGGTTATCAACCGCGCGACGCCCGATAATCTCAGAGCACGCTACGAGAAAGCCGCCGAACCTCTTCATACGGCAGAGCAGCGCCAACGGACACCTTATCAGCACCTACACACCGCCAATCTGCTCATTCGCCGCGACGTGCTGCTGCAGCATCCCTTCGACGAGCGCTTCCGCCGCTACGGATATGAGGACGTGCTGTTAGGCCGCCAACTGGAAGAAGCACACGTGGAGGTGTTGCACATTGACAATCCGCTGAGTTTCGAAGTCTTTGAGAGCAACGAGCGCTTCGTCAGCAAAACCGAAGAAGGACTGCGCACGCTGCACCAGTTTCAGCAGGAGCTGCGGGGCTACTCCAACCTCCTGACGGTCGCTGAGAAGCTGCGTCCGATAGCTCCACTCGTCCGCCTGTGGCACACCATCAACAAACGATGGGAACGCCGTCTGCTGACAGGTTCCCATCCTTCGCTAAAAATCTTCAGTCTCTACCGACTGGGGTATTTCATGTCACTTTCCTGACTTCCACGTCTCCGGTCAGAGATTCATCTCAACGATGTTCAGCATCTTGAACGTCGCCTTGATGGCTGCATCCGTCTGGTCTGCATCGAGTCCTCGTGTGCGAAGAATGCCATCGCGGTAATGCCACGAGATAACGGTCTGCACCAAGGCATCGGTTCGACCACCGGGAGGAATGCTGACCTGGTAGTTGGCAAGTATGGGGAAGGTGCGGTTCAGATACTTCTTGTAGATGTAGCGCAGGGCTTTCACAAAGGCATCGTACTGACCGTCACCGGTAGCGCCAGCCTCGTACTGCTTGCCGTTAATCTCCACACGGATGTTGGCTCCGGGCTTCAGTCCGTAAGACGTGTTCACCACATAGCTGATGAGCTTCACTCGGTCGTCGGAAACATCGTGCTTCAGGACATCGCTGACGATGTAAGGCAGGTCTTCCTGTGTCACGATTTCCTTCTTGTCGCCCAGCTCCGTGATGCGCTGTGTCACCCGTCGTGTCTGCTCGGGCGTCAGTTCCAGTCCCAGCTCCTTCAGGTTCTTCAGGATGTTCGCCTTGCCGGAATTCTTGCCAAGAGCATATTCACGCTTACGACCAAAACGCTCCGGAATCAGTTCGTTGTAGTACAGCTTATCCTTCGAATCGCCATCGGCATGTACGCCAGCGACCTGCGTAAAGACGTTCTCACCCACGATGGGCTGGTTGGGAGCGACGGCAATGCCGCTGAAGCTCTCCACCATCCGCGAGATGTCGTTCAGCTGACTCTCGTTGATATTCGTCTTGGCGTGAAACTGATCCTTCAGAATAACTTGTACCGAGGCTAACGGCGCATTACCGCAGCGCTCCCCTAACCCATTGACGGTGACGTGCAGACCCTTGGCACCGCTCAACACGGCAGCCAGCGAGTTGCTCACCGCCAAGTCGTAGTCGTTATGGGCATGGAAGTCGAAGTGCAGGTGCGGATAGCGCTTCATCATCTTGCGGAAATACTCGATGACCTGCAGGGGATTCATCACGCCTAACGTATCGGGCAGCATGAAGCGACGGATTTTCCATTGAACATTGAACATTGAACATTGAACATTATTTGCATCCGCCTCTTGTTGAGCAGCTGGATGGTCACAGACCAGCGCATCCATGAGCTGATAGACATACTCGGGCGAATCCTTCATGCCATTCGACCAGTCTTCCAGGTAGAGGTTGACGCTCAGTCCTTTCTCATGTGCATAAGCTATCTCGCGACGTATGTCGGCAATATGCTCCTCGGGAGTCTTGTGCAGCTGTGCGGTACAATGCTTCAGCGAACCTTTGGCCAGCAAGTTGATAACTTTTCCGCCACAGTCGGCAATCCAGTCAACGCTCTTGCCACCATCCACGAAACCGAGCACCTCAACGCTCTCCAAACGCCCCATCTTCTGCGCAGCCTTGCAAATCATGGTAACGGCTTCCTTCTCGCCCTCGCTGACACGTGCCGAAGCGACCTCGATGCGATCGACATTGACAGCCTGCAGGAGTTTGCGTGCCATCACGAGTTTCTCGTGAGGCAGGAAACTGACACCGTTCGTCTGCTCCCCGTCACGCAACGTGGAGTCCATGATCTCAACGAAAGGAGGAATGCGTTGGTATGCGTTTACTTGTTGCGCTGTTCCCATGCTTCTATCTTGTCCTTGTTCTCAACCAAGAAGTCGATGTCATCAAGACCGTTCATCAGACAATGTTTCTTATAACCGTTGATGTCGAACGTCTCGCTGCGGCCTGTCGTCTTGTTGGTAACACGCTGGTTGGGTAAATCCACCTCTACGAGTGCCTTCGGATTGTCCTGAATCGTTGCAAACAGCTCTGCCAGGAAGTCCTCACTCACCTGAACGGGCAGCACGAAGTTGTTCAGCTCGTTGTTCTTGTGAATGTCGGCAAAGAAGGAACTGATGACCACGCGGAAGCCGTAGCCCGCAATAGCCCAGGCAGCATGCTCACGACTGGAGCCATTGCCGAAGTTCTTGCCGGCCACGAGGATGCATCCCTCGTAGGTTGGGTCGTTCAGCACGAAGTCTTTGTTGGGGGTTCCGTCGCTGTTGTAACGCCAGTCGCGGAAAAGATTGTCGCCAAAGAAGCTCTCCTCACGGGTGGTAGCCTTGAGGAAGCGAGCGGGGATAATCTGGTCTGTATCTACGTTCTCTAAAGGAAGGGGAACGCAGGAGGATGTGATAATGTCAAATTTCTGTTTCATCACTCTAATGTACAATTTTTCAATTTACCATTTACAATTTATTTTGTTATTTGACAATTTTACAATTCATACAAAGCGAACTCCAAATTGAACAATCAATAAATTGACCCATCAATTGTAAATTGTAAATTGTCAAATTGTAAATCACAATAATTCCCTGGGGTCGGTGATTACTCCAGTAACAGCGGCAGCGGCAGCAACGAGCGGCGAGCAGAGGATGGTACGCGAACCAGGACCTTGACGCCCCTCGAAGTTGCGGTTCGACGTGCTGACGGCATATTTGCCTGCAGGCACCTTGTCGTCGTTCATGGCCAGACAAGCCGAGCAGCCCGGCTGACGGATTTCGAAGCCTGCAGCCTCGAGCACCTTGTCCAAACCTTCTTCACGAATCTGGCGGTCAACAGCCCACGAGCCAGGCACCAGCCAAGCCACGACGTTGTCTGCCTTGTGGCGACCCTTGGCAATGCTGGCAAAGGCGCGGAAGTCCTCAATGCGACCGTTTGTGCAAGCGCCGAGGAAGACATAGTCAATCTTCTTGCCTAACAGCTTCTCGCCAGCCTTAAAGCCCATGTAGTTGAGGGCTTTCTGGAAACCCTGCTCAGGCGACTTCGCCTCGGCAGCGGTCTGGGGAATGGCCTCACTGATGCCAATGCCCATGCCGGGATTAGTACCGTAGGTCAGACGGGGCTCGATGTCCTTGGCGTCGAAGACCAGTTCCTTGTCGAAGACGGCATCATCGTCGCTCTTCAAAGTCTTCCAATATTCAACGGCCTTGTCCCAGTCAGCACCCTTGGGAGCATACTCTCTACCTTTTATATAATTAAAGGTGGTCTCGTCAGGAGCGATGAAACCGCCACGGGCACCCATCTCTATCGAGAGGTTGCAGAGTGTCAGACGACCTTCCATCGTGAGGTTCTTCACCACGTCGCCACTATACTCTACAAAGTAACCCGTAGCGCCGCTGGTCGTCAGCTGAGACATCAGGTAAAGGGCTACGTCCTTGGCGGTAACTCCTTTCTGCAGGGTGCCGTTGACCGTGATACGCATCGACTTGGGCTTCTGCTGCAGGATGCACTGTGAAGCCATCACCATCTCTACCTCTGAGGTACCGATGCCGAAAGCCACAGCACCCATAGCGCCGTGTGTCGAGGTATGTGAATCGCCGCAGACGATGGTCATGCCCGGCAGCGACAGTCCCTTCTCAGGACCTACCACGTGGATAATACCGTTCGAGGGGTCCATCATGCCATAGTGTGTCAGTCCGAACTCCTTGGCATTCTGTGCCAACGTCGAAACCTGCTTGGCACTGACGGGGTCCTCGATAGGCTTGTCCTGGTCGTGCGTTGGCGTATTGTGGTCGGGCATGCAGAAAATGTGGTCGGGACGGAAGCACTTCAGTCCGCGAGCCCTCATGCCGTCAAAAGCCTGTGGTGACGTCACCTCGTGACAGTAGAGGCGATCGATATACAGTTGTGCGGGACCGTCGGCAACATTCTGCACGACATGCTTGTCCCATATCTTGTCGAAGAGAGTTGACCCTCCCCCCTGCCCCTCCCTGTGATGGAGGGGAGTAGTTTCTTTTTTGTGTTCTTTGTCCATTATCATTATTTATTAAAATAGTTTTCTATTTCCTGGATAACCCAGTCTGTATTAAACATCACCTCCTCGTTAGTAAATCGCATGACGTGATAGCCCAACTGTTCAAGATACGCCTCACGCTGCAAGTCATCTTCCATTTGCCGAGGTTCTGCATGATAGCCGCCATCCACTTCAATGATCAACCCGTCTTCTCGTGAAACGAAATCAACGATATAGTCACCAATAATGTGCTGGCGAAGGAATCTCACGCCAATTGAGTTACTCCTCAAGCAGTCCCAAAGCAATGTTTCTGCCTCTGTGGCTTGACGACGGTTCTCTCTGGCAAAGGCCTTCAGCAAGCCGTATCTGTCAGGAGAAGCCGTTTTGTAACCCATATCTGAATCTATCTACTCCCCTCCCTCACAGGGAGGGGCCGGGGGTGGGTCTATCTCTTAAACTTGTTAATACAGTCAATATAAGCCTCGACGGAAGCCGTCACGATGTCGGTATTGGCACCGAAGCCGTAATAGACAGAGCCGTTGTATTCCACCTGCATGTGAACCTTACCCACATCGTCGGAACCCTTCGAGATAGCCTGGATGGTAAACTCCTTCAGCGTCATCTGCTTCATGATGATCTTCTTCAGCGCCTTGATAGCGGCATCGACAGGACCGTTACCCGAAGCAGCAGCCTCGAACTTCTGTCCGCTGATGTCCAGACCAATGCTTGCAACGCTCTTGACACCCTTGCCGGTAGTCACCTGCAGGAAGTCGAGCTTCACGGCATGAGCCTCAGCAGTATCGGCACCAGCCAGCATCAAGACGTCGGCATCGTTGACCTCCTTCTTCTGGTCGGCCAACTGCAGGAACTTCTCGTAAATCTTGTCCAGCTTCTGCTCATCGACATCCACGCCGTTCACGCTCAGACGGTGCTTCAGGGCTGCACGTCCGGAACGGGCGGTCAGTACGATGCTGTTATCGTCGATACCCACATCCTTGGGATCCATAATCTCGTAGGTCTGCGCATTCTTCAGCACGCCGTCCTGGTGGATACCGCTGGAGTGTGCGAAAGCGTTACGACCCACGATAGCCTTATTGGGCTGTACGGGCATGTTCATCAGCGAACTGACCATACGGCTGGTGGGATAAATCTTCGTGGTGTTGATGTTGGTGTCAATGCCCAAGCCCTTGTGGCACTTCAGAATCATGGCAATCTCCTCGAGCGAGGTATTACCGGCACGCTCACCGATACCGTTGATGGTCACCTCCACCTGACGGGCACCGCCCATCACACCGTTGAAGGTGTTGGCAGTAGCCATGCCGAGGTCGTTGTGACAGTGGGTGGAGATGATGGCCTTGTCGATATTGCTGACGTGCTCCTTGAGGTACTTGATTTTCTCGAAATACTCCTGCGGCAGGCAATAGCCCGTCGTGTCGGGAATGTTCACCACGGTAGCACCGGCGGCAATGACGGCCTCAACGACACGTGCCAGATATTCGTTCTCCGTACGACCGGCATCCTCGCAGTAGAACTCCACGTCCTCGACATACTTCTTGGCGTACTTCACGGCACGGACACCGCGCTCGATGATCTCCTCACGGTTGGAGTTGAACTTATACTTGATATGTGAGTCGCTGGTACCAATACCAGTATGGATGCGCTTGCGCTTGGCATACTGCAGGGCGTCGGCAGCCACGTCAATATCTTTCTCGACGGCACGCGTCAACGCGCAAATGGTAGGCCACGTCACGGCCTTGGAAATCTCAATCACAGAGTTGAAGTCACCAGGAGAACTGATAGGGAATCCTGCTTCAATAACATCGACGCCTAACTGCTCCAATGCCTTGGCCACCTGAATTTTCTCAACGGTGTTCAACTGACATCCGGGCACCTGCTCGCCATCGCGGAGCGTCGTGTCGAAAATATACAATCTGTCACTCATACCTTAAAATATTATTAGTTTAGTTTTATACGTATTCATTTTACTTAGCACGGAAACGCTCGGTCTGCGAACGAATCAGCTCCTCGTCGTCGAAGTAGTTGATCTGCATGGCCTGGCGCACCTCATCCATCGTCTGGGCTGCCGTCTCGCGGGCTTTCTCAGTACCCTTGCGCAGGATGTTGTAGATTTCGGGAATGTCTGCTCGAACTCGTGACGACGCTGGCGGATAGGCTCCAGCATCTCGTTCAGTATCTGGTTCAGCAGCTTCTTGCACTTCATGTCACCTAAACCGCCACGACGGTAGTGATCCTTCAGCTCGTCCAGGTTCTGATATTCGGGCAGGAACTTCTGGAAGTCCTCGTCCTTTGAGAAGGCATCCAGATAGGTGAATACCGCATTACCCTCCACGTGTCCGGGGTCGTTCAGGTTGATGTGCGTGGGGTCTGTGTACATTGAGCGCACCTTCTGCCAGACGGTATCAGCATCATCGCTCAGATAGATGCAGTTGCCCAGCGACTTCGACATCTTCTCCTTGCCGTCCGTTCCCGGCAGTCGGCGAGCTGTTGCGTTCTCGGGCAACATGATGTTCGGCTCCACCAGCACGGGAGCGTAAATCTGGTTGAAGCGGCGCACCAGTTCGCGCGTCACTTCCAGCATCGGCTCCTGATCCTCGCCGGCAGGCACCGTCGTAGCCTTGAACAGCGTGATGTCGGCAGCCTGCGACACAGGGTAGCAGAAGAATCCCAAGGGGATGCTCTCACCCTCGAAGCCACGCATCTTCACCTCCGTCTTCACCGTCGGGTTGCGCTGTACACGGCTCACACTCACGAGGTTCATCAGATACGTCGTCAGCTCTGCCAACTCCGTAATCTGGCTCTGGATAAACAGCGTACACTTCTCGGGGTCGAGACCTGCCGAAAGATAGTCGAGCGCCACCTCGATGATGTTTTGGCGAATCTTCTCAGGATTGTCAGCATTGTCCGTCAGCGCCTGCACATCGGCCATAAAGACGAACATCTTGTCGTAGTCACCTGCATTCTGCAGTTCTACGCGGCGACGCAGCGAACCCACATAGTGTCCCAAGTGGAGCTTGCCTGTGGGGCGGTCGCCAGTCAGTATAATCTTTCCCATATTTCGTTCTTTCAATTTTAGTTCTTTACCTTAAAGATTAGGCACACGCGCGCCAAATTGGGTGCAAAGATACTCATTTTATTTAATATACCAAAAAATAAGAAATGGAAAATGCTCAATGCCCTCATTTTCTTAACATGCCAAAGAGATGTTTGCCAGAACCAATCAGATAGCCGCAGGCGACGAAATCTCCCTTCTCAACAACAGCCTTTACAAGCTATACATCTATCATCCGCGCCTCTACTCATGGTTCAACACCATTGCCGCCCAGATTTTAAAACTCACACAACCCAAGAAGAAATAGCTGATTTAGGATTATCCAAAGAAAATCCGCAGCGTTCGTTGTAAACGCTGCGGATTGAAGAATATCCAAATCGCCACTTCGGATTTCCCTATCTCTTTTACGTTCTCTCATAAATCAGTTGTCTGTCGCGGTTAACATTCTCTACAGCAAAGGATTTTACAGTACCCTCCTCCACAAGATCAATCTTATGACCCGTCAAGTCTTCCAAATCACAGATGATACCTGCAAATTTTAGAAGTCCTATAGGTTTCTCCTTGTCAAATTCAACAAGAATATCAACATCACTCCAAGGCTTCTGTTCACCTCTGGAGTAAGAGCCAAAAATCCAAGCTTTCACGATTGGTTGAGTCTTGAAATAGTTGGCTATACGTTCTTGCATGATTTGTGTACTCATAGGCAATAGTCTTTATATCTGGGTGCAAATATAAATAAAAATGTTCAATAGACAAAACAGATTTTTAATTATTTTGTTCTACATGCTAAACATTTAACATCAATACGTGCGCAAAATACATAAAATTGCTCAATACAATGAACACTTTTATTAAAAATATGTTCAATACACTGAACATTATCTTTATATCACAAGTTACTGACTGACGTCTGGAGAGCGTGAAAGAAAATCCGCAGCGCCTGTTGTAAGCACTGCGGATTGAATAGTCAGTCAATATAAGATTTCAGGAAACCTCAAGCAGACCCGTGACTTTTTTACCTTTGCACTATGAAACAAGAATTAGAATTCATAGCAGACGAGATATACGGTGAAAGGCTACTTATCAGTACTCGCTATGTAGTTCATAACAGCAAAGCTGTTGTTGTTAGTTCCGCCAATTTTTCTTCACCAGACAAAGCTGCCATCAAGCAAATTATTTCTGAGATTATAGAAAAACTGAGGACATAACCTTGTGGGCTATGTCCTCATAGATTGGTCAGAAAGGTCCAGCTTGAATATTGCTCCGAAAGCAAATCGTTCGCGCTAACTCATCGCCCATGCGATACTTGATGTCGTAATTAATGATAAAGTCAAGTTCATTTTCCAGCAACCCTCATACATCAGACATCATACATCAGATGTCACTCACCCGTCCCCGTGACACTCAAAAATAATCCGCAGCGCCAATTATAAGCACTGCGGATTGAAGAGGCAGTCAGTCTTAATAATCTGATTCTAGTCCATCATCAAAATCAAAGTAACGGGCATCATCTGGAGTTCCTTCACCCGCTTGGGTTGTTTCTGTTGGCACTGAGGTAACTTGCAGTAAGCTCTTACAATACGCAAACCTTACTACCACACTTATGGGCTTTTGATACTGTTTCTTCATTATTTGATTCTAAGTTATATTGACAAAATTTACTTGACTATTACTTTCTTACCATTATGGATATATAACCCCTTCTTAACAGGTGTTACCTTTCTACCCTGCAGGTCATAGTATGCATCGTTTGTTGCACTTCCCTTATGCATCAACGAACGAATGTCGGTTATTTCGGTATCAACAAACTCCATCTCCAATCCACCTTCACGTGCTGATGCTGCACCATTATAGAATGCAGTCGGTACTTGCAGATAACACTTGTTAGAGTAAGCCTTAGATGATGGAAGAGTTACGAAACCCATCTGCTGATTATTGAGTGTTCCGACCATCAGATTGGTATAGTTGACAGCATCAATGTCTTCGGTTGGATAAATAGTTACATTCTTCACAGCAGGCTTCAGCAAGTTTGCATAATACATATCACTGGTAGTGGTGGGTACTTCCACTTCCACGCCTGCAACGTCAGACTTTAATACAATACCCGTATTGGCTGGCACGACATTGACACGAGCCATAAGAACCCCCTTCGTATCTGTAAAACCTATAACTATATATGCCTTTACATCATTAATTCCCGTGAAGTCCAAGTTGTATTGACTGCTGTAGCCAATCATAGTACGATCTGCACCAGAGCCAGTCTTCATGGCTATAGTGACGGATTCCACAGCATTGACGGTCAGTGTGCCTTTTACATAGTTGAAACTGTAGTTCGTAGCAGATGCTCCGCTTGGAGTAATGTCATAAGTTCCTACAGTTTCCGAATTTTCGGCAACACAGGTTAATCTTGGCTGAGTTGTCAAAACGCTCTCATCTTCTCCGTTAACAAAACCAGAATATTCAACCTCAAAAGCAGGCAGGTCTTCTTTCTGGTTAATGGTATAACTATTAGCTGTGATAGTTAATAGAGCCTTATTGATGGTGAAGTTGGCATTCTTCGTACTTGTATAGTTACCCATACCTGTAATAGTCACAGTAGCCGTTCCTGCATTTGTATTGTTGCTATAAGCAACTGTGTAGTGTGTTCCACTGGTCAGCGTGGTACTTCCGTCCTTTACCGTTACGGTTGGTGTCTTTGCCGAGCCGCTATAGGTCTGTGCTGCAATGGAATTGATTGTCAGGTTGGAGGCGTTCTTGGGATTGATGGTGAAGTTAGCACTTATCGTACTTGTATAATTACCCTTACCCGTTACGGTCACAGTAGCCGTTCCTGCATTTGTGTTGTTGCTATAGGCAACGGTGTAATGCGTTCCATTTGTTAGCGTAGTGCTTCCGTCCTTCACCGTTACTGTTGGTGTCTGTGCCGAGCCATTATAGGTGACAGCAGCAATTTCGGAAATGGTCAGGTTAGATGCACCCTTTGCATTGATGGTGAAGTTGGCATTTTTCGTACCAGTATAGTTACCCATACCTGTAATAGTCACAGTAGCCGTTCCTGCATTAATGTTGTTGCTGTAGGAAACGGTGTAGTCGGTGCCACTGACAAGCGTCGTTGTTCCGTCCTTTACCGTTACGGTTGGTGTCTTTGCCGAACCGCTATATGTCTGTGCTGCAATGGAATTGATGGTCAGGTTGGAGGCGTTCTTAGGATTAATGGTGAAGTTAGCACTTTTCGTACCTGTATAGTTACCCTTACCCGTAATAGTCACAGTAGCCGTTCCTGCATTTGTATTGTTGCTATAAGCAACTGTGTAGTGCGTTCCACTGGTCAGCGTGGTACTTCCGTCCTTTACCGTTACGGTTGGTGTCTTTGCCGAGCCGCTATAGGTCTGTGCTGCAATGGAA
>CACYOC010000027.1 GCA_902775975.1 uncultured Bacteroidales bacterium
GCCCGACTCGACCGACCTGGACAACCTGACGTCGAAGACCTTCGGTCGCAAGGTCAGCTTCGGCAACGGCTACTACCAGACCGAGAAGGGCGACAAGGCACCCAAGATTCCGCTCGCGGCCTACACACCGAAGCCGTAAAGAGAAGAGCCCTCGACGGGCTCTTGCTCTTTAAATGAGAAATGAGTAATGAGAAATGAGAAATTCAAATGAGAAATGAGAAATGAAAAACTCTATATCTCTGTGTCTCTGTGTTCCAATTAATAAAATTGAAAAAAAATAAAATTGTAAATAAATAGTAAATAGTAAATTGTCAAATTGTAAATTAAAAAAATTGATGAAAGAAAAAAAGAGTTTGTGGGAGGTCGTTGTGCGCATTGCCATTGCAGCACTCTCGGCAGCACTGACCGCTATCACCACTACGAGCTGCATGGGCCACGGCCCGTTCTAAGCCCACCCCCGACCCCTCCCGGGGGGGAGGGGAGGTGAAAAATGAAAAGAGAAAAATGAAAAGTGAAAAATGAAAAATGAAAATGAAAAAACGTGGAGTGCTGAAACGTCACTCCACGTTTTCTTATTTGTGTACTGGTTCTCGACTATTGGTTGCGCACCTCGCCGGGTAGCATGCCGTACTCTTCCTTGAAGCACTTGGTGAAGTAGCTGGGAGCGGTGAAGCCTACCTGATAGGCTATCTCGCTGACGCTGCGGTCGGTGGTGAGCAGCAGGCGGTAGGCACGGTTCAGACGGGCGGTGCGCAGCAGTTCGACGGGCGTGGAGCCCGTGATGGACTTTACCTTGCGGTATAGCTGCACACGGCTGAGGTTCATATCGGCGGCAAGGTCTTCGACGCTGAGTTCGCTATTCTCCATACGACTCTCAACAACCTCCTTGAAACGGGCGATGAAAATGGAGGTGGTGGGAGAGGCAGCGCCTTCTGTCTCGTCATCGGTGGTCTCCGCTTCGGGAGTGTCGGCGGTCGTGGCGGGAGCTGCTGCGGTTTCTGCTTCGGGAGTGTCGGCGGTCGTGGCAGGAGCTGCTGCTTCCTCTGCTTCGGGAGTGACGATGGGAGCTGCTGGAGCTTCTGTCTCGGGAGCGAGGTTCCACAGGGTGTTGACGACACGCTCGCGGCGCATCTTGATCTTACCTATATAATAAAGGTAGAAGAGTACGGCAACGATGATGAGCAGCACGGTGATGCCGCATGCCAGCCACGTGATGGTGCGCTGGGTGCCGAGTTCTTTCAGGTAGCTGTCGGCCTTCTGGTGCAACTGGTCGAGACGCACTCCCTGCTGCATGATTTCGTCGGCCTGCATGAGCAGTATGTTGGCATTGTCGCGGGTGACGATGGCAGACTGCATGAGTATCTCTTTCTGGAAGTCTTTGCCGTCAAGGATATCGACGGCAAGCTGCAACAGTCGGTCGCCGTAAGTGGGATAGATGTAGGACGCGTCGAGGATGGAGTCGCGCACCAGACGGATGCCGCCAGCCTTGCCGGGGAGTCCGTCGATGCCGCAATAGAGGGGAAGCCCGTCGCCCTTCTGCGAGAAGCGGGTATAGGTATTTCGGAAAACTTCCTCGAAGGCGCGGCGAGCGCCCATGGCGGTGCGGTCGTTGGCACCGAACACCAGGTCGATGTGTACGTCAGGATGGCTGGCAAGCCACTGGCGCGTGGTGTTGTAGGCGGTCTCTTCCGTCCAGTCGCCCTGCAGTGAAGCGACAACCTGGATGCCCGGAGCGTCCTGGACAGCCTCCACGAAGCCTTTGTGCCGCTCGATGGCGGGCGACGAGCCTTTCAGTCCCGTGAGTTCCAGCACACGACCTTCGCCCTTGAGACGTGTCACGATGTATTCGCCCATCTGGCGCCCCATCTCGTAGTTGTCGGCACTCATGAAGGCGGTGTATTTCCGCGAACTGGTCTTGCGCTCGAAGACGATAACGGGGATGCCCTTGTCGTAGGCTCGGTCAATGGCGGGGTTGATGGTCTGCACCTGGTTAGGAGCCACGATGAGCAGGTCGATGCCGCTATTGACCAAGGAGTCAATCTGCTCAATCTGTCGCTCGTCGCTATCGTAGGCGGCGGCAAACTTCAGTTGCACACCGTCCTGGAAGTAGCTGCTCAAGCGCAGTTCGGCATTCTGTTTTTCGCGCCACACGTCCTCAGAGCATTGGGAGACGCCAATGATGTGGCGCGGCTGCCGCTGGCTGCACCCTAAGCAGCAGAGGGCACAGGCAAGCAGCAGGATGTTTTTCGTTAGTAGTTTTTTCATGTGTAGTTAGTAACTGTATTTTTTCTTATTCGGCACCCAGCATCTTCAGGGCGTGCTGCACGACGTCGCTCTCCTCGTTCATGATGGCGTAGTACTCGTCCATGTGCCACAGGTCGCGGGCCACGAGGGCCTTCAGCTGGTGGCGCAGCAGCGGCAGGGTGCGCTGCAGCTCTTCGTCGTCCTTGGGCTTGACGTTCTGCTTCTCGCCTTCCTGGATGATGGCGTCGATGACGGTCTGCGGTATCTCGAAACGCTGGCGGAAGTCGTCGAAGGTGGGATAGTCGCGCTTGAGCTGCTTGCGGTGGCCATCGACATAGCGCAGGTTCTGCGTGATGAGGATGCTCTTGGCAGCCAGCTTTCGGTGGAATGGCGTATATTTCAGCGTGTCGAGGGGTACGAACTCGTCGGGCATGATGCCTCCGCCGCCATAGACCACGCGGTGCTCCTTCAGCGTGTAGCACTTCAGCGAATCGGCAAAGTGGACGCTGTCGGCACTCATCAGCTCGCCACTCTTCAGGCGGTGCAGCATGTCGTCGGCATAGTCTTTCATGTTGCCCATCTCGTAGGGCTTCTGGATGCAGCGGCCCGAAGGGGTGTAGTAGTGGGCAATGGTGAGGCGTATCATGGAGCCGTCGGGGAGGTCGATGGGACGCTGTACGAGTCCCTTGCCGAAGGTGCGCCGTCCGACGATGATGCCTCGGTCGTGGTCTTGCACGGCGCCGGAGACGATCTCTGCCGCCGAGGCGGTATAGCTATCGACGAGGATGATGAGGTTGGGTGTTGGGTGTTGGGTGGTGGGTGTTGGGTGATGGGTGGTGGAAGCGGGGAAGAGGCCGCCGCCACGTGCCCTGTACTCCACGCTGTTGGTGGAGCGCCCTTTGGTATAGACGATGAGGTCGTCTTCCTGCAGGAACTCGTTGGCTATCTCCACGGCAGCATGCATGTAGCCGCCGCCATTCTCCTGCAGGTCGAGGATGAGGGTCTGCATGCCCTGTGCAAGGAGCTTCTTCATGCTGGCCACAAACTCGTCGTGCGTGGTGGCACCGAAGTTGCCGATGCGGATATAGCCCACCTGCGGACGAATCATGTAAGTCGCATCGATGCTATGGACGGGAATCTTGTCGCGGACGATGGTGAAGCGCAGCGTGTCGCTGATGCCGCGACGCACAATGCCCAGTCGTACCTTGCTGCCCTTGGGACCGCGCAGGCGCCGCATGATCTCCTCGCGCGACATCTTGACACCGGCAATGGTGGTGTCGTTGACATAGACGATGCGGTCGCCGGCCACGATGCCGGCACGCTCGGAGGGTCCGTTGCTGACGGGCTGGATGACGAGCAGCGTGTCTTCAGCCATGTTGAACTGTACGCCGATGCCTTCGAACGAGCCTTGCAGGGGTTCGTTCATCTGCTTCACCTCCTTGGGGGTGGAGTAGGAGGAGTGCGGGTCGAGCTTTTCGAGCATGCCACGGATGCCGTCCTCGACGAGCTTCTGCTCATCGACGCTATCGACATAGAGATTGTTGATGGCCAATTCTGCCATCTGTAACTTGCGCAGCGGCGAGTCGCCACCCAGGTTGATGCGCATCTGGGCAGAAAGACGCGCCCCATCCCTCCCTATAAAGGAGGGTGTCATTAGCAAAAGCGCTATCAAAAAAAGATATTTATTTTTCATTCCATGAATCTTTCAATAGTCATTATTATATTATTAGAGTAATCACTCCTCGCCCTACAGGGAGAGGTTGGGAGAGGGTCAATACTCCTCTTCTTCTGGTCTGTCTTCCTCGATGACGAGGTTGTCGATGATAAAGTTCTGGCGCTCCATGGTGTTCTTACCCATATAGTATTCCAGGAGCTTCTGTACCTGGTCGTTCTTCTGCAGCGTGACTTGCTCCAGGCGGATGTCGGGACCGATGAAACCGGCAAACTCGTCGGGCGAGATCTCGCCGAGACCCTTGAAGCGTGTAATCTCCGGATCGGGACCCAGTTCCTGAATGGCCTGCAGGCGCTCTTCCTCGCTATAGCAGTAGCGGGTGACGAAGTCGCTCTTCTTGGGTGATGGGTGTTGGGTGTTGGGTGTTGGGTCTTGGGTGTTGGTTAAGACCTCTTTGTTGCGAATCTTGGTGCGCTTGTTACGCACTCGGAACAGGGGGGTCTGCAGCACATAGACGTGTCCTTTCTTGATGAGCTCGGGGAAGAACTGCAGGAAGAAGGTGATGATGAGCAGTCGGATGTGCATGCCATCGACGTCGGCATCGGTGGCTACTATCACCTTATTATATCTTAGGGTGTCGAGACCTTCCTCAATGTCGAGGGCTGCCTGCAGCAGGTTGAACTCTTCGTTCTCATAGACCACCTTCTTGGTGAGTCCGAAACTGTTGAGGGGCTTGCCACGCAGCGAGAATACTGCCTGCGTGTTGACGTCGCGGCTCTTGGTGATGCTGCCGCTGGCAGAGTCACCCTCGGTGATGAAGATGCACGACTCCTCCTTGCGCTCGTTCTTGACGTCGGAGTAGTGGATGCGGCAGTCGCGCAACTTACGGTTGTGCAGGTTGGCCTTCTTCGCCATCTCGCGGGCTTTCTTGGTAACACCCGCCATGGCCTTGCGCTCCTTCTCGCTCTCACGGATCTTGTTCTCGATGATTTCGGCAATGTCCTGATGGATGTGCAGGTAGTTATCGACCTGCTGCTTGATGAAGTCGCCGACGTATTTGTTGATGCTCTCGCCGTCGGGAGCCATCTGCGTGGAGCCGAGCTTGATTTTCGTCTGACTCTCGAAGACCGGTTCCTCGACGTTGATGGCGATGGCGGCGACGATGCCCGTGCGGATGTCGCCCGGCTCGTACTTGCCATAGAACTCCTTGATGGTCTTGGCGATGTGCTCCTTGAAGGCACTCTGGTGCGTACCGCCCTGGGTGGTATGCTGGCCGTTGACGAAGCTGTAGTACTCCTCACCATACTGGTTGGCATGGGTGAACGCTATCTCGATGTCGTCGCCCTGCAGGTGGATGATGGGGTAGAGGGCGTCGTTGGTCATGCGGTCTTTCAGCAGGTCCTGCAAACCGTGACGGCTGAGGATGCGGCGACCGTTATACATGATGGCCAGTCCGATGTTCAGGTAGGTGTAGTTGCGCAGCATGTTCTCCACGATGTCGTCGTGGAAGCGGTAGCCCTTGAAGAGCTTGTCGTCGCTGTCGGGCTCGAAGTAGATGTAGGTGCCGTTCTCGTCCTGCGTGTCTTCCGTGACGTCGCTGACGAGCTTGCCGCGTTCGAAGGTGGCCTTGCGCACCTTGCCGTCGCGGAACGACTGCACCTCGAAATGGGTGCTCAGCGCATTAACGGCCTTGACGCCAACGCCGTTCAGGCCGATGGACTTCTTGAAGGCCTTCGAGTCGTACTTACCGCCGGTATTGAGGACGCTGACGGCCTCGATGAGCTTGCCCTGCGGAATGCCGCGGCCATAGTCGCGGACGGTGACGCGCAGGTTGTCCTCGATGGTGATCTCGATGCGGTTGCCCGCATTCATCTTGAACTCGTCGATGGAGTTGTCAATGACTTCCTTCAGCAACACGTAGATGCCGTCTTCGGGCAGCGAACCGTCGCCCAGTCGGCCGATATACATTCCTGGGCGCAGACGAATATGCTCTGTACCTGTCAGGGTTTTGATGTTGTCGTCGTCATAGACGAGGGTGTTGGGTGTTGGGTGTTGGGTGTTAGTTATTTGTTCTTCCATATTCATAATTCTGTAGATTGTAATGTTGAGCGGAGCTTAGCCAGTTGACGAACAATGACTAATATCATATCATCAAACTTTTTTAGGTCCTCTGATGTAATATAACCAAAAGATTCTGCTAATTCCAATTCGCTTGAAACTTCCATCACAGAGCCATTAGCAATATCTATAAATCTTATTCTGTCTTTATTTGTATATCTGCCAAATCCTTCGGCTATATTGAACATAATAGAAGTAGAAGCTCTTCTCAGCTGGTCCGTGAGGGCATACCGCTCCCCAGCAGGAAAACCTTCAAGAATTTCCTTTATATCTATAGCCAACTTCTTGGCATTTTGATAAACATCTAATCTTCTATAATAAAATAATTCCATAATACTCAACTTTTCTTTTATCCATCACCCAACACCCATCACCCAACACCCATCACCCAACACCCAACACCCATCACCCATCACCCAACACCCATCACCTAACATCCAACACCTAACACCCAACACCCAACACCTTGCGATAGCAACGGCGGCGCTTGTGTTGTATGTGCTCTAAGTATTGCCATTGGCTTTGCACCTTCTCGTTGGTCTCCATCTCCACGTGGAGAACATCAGGGCGTTGACACCCTTCTGCTGGTACTCGGGCAGGATGCCGATGAGCATCAGGTCGAGACACTCCGCCTTGTGGAACTTCAAAGCCTTCAGACAGTGCCACCAGCCGAAGGGCCACAGGCGACCGTTCTTACACTTCTGCAGGGCACGGGTCATGGAGGTGATGCTGATGCCGACGCCGATGACGTCGTGGTTGGGTGTGTTCCAGTCTTCGATGAGACAGAGCATGTCCATGTCGAGCATGGGGAAGTACATGCGCAGGTATTCGTCTATCTGGCGCTCCGTCATCTGCGAGTAGCCATAGAGGTGGCCGAACGACTTGTTGACGACGTCGAGCACCTTGCGACCGTACTGCTCCTTGCCGAACACCTGGCGGCGCTTGGGGTGAAGGGTGTGCAGATTGTAGCGGCGGCGCACCATGTCAGCCACCTTCAGGTATTTCTCCGGCATGCCCTCCTTCGGGACGATGAGCTTGTACTCCACGTAGTCGTTGTCCTTCTCCCAGCCGCCCATCTGCTCGATGTGCTGCGGGTAGTAGGGGTAGTTGTAGATGGTGGCCATGGTGCCTAACTGGTCGAAGCCTTCGATGAGCATGCCCTCGGGGTCCATATCGGTGAAGCCCAACGGTCCCACCAGTTCGGTCATGCCCTTCTCGCGACCCCATTGGGCGGCAGCGTCCAACAAAGCACGGGAAACCTCCATGTCATCGATGAAATCGATCCAACCGAAGCGCACGCTCTTGCGGTTCCACGCCTCGTTGGCACGGTGGTTGATGATGGCGGCGATGCGACCTACCACCTGCCCGTCACGATAGGCGAGATAGTACTCGGCCTCGCAGAACTCGAAAGCGGCATTGCGGTCTTTGCTGAGGGTGTGCAACTCGTCCGTGTACAAGTTCGGGGCATCGTACTCGTTGCCCCTGTACAGGTCATAGTGAAACTGGATAAAAGCATCGAGCTCTTTCCGGTTGGTGACTTTCCGAATCTCTACTGACGACATGCTTCTTTTCTTTTTAGATAATGTGCAAAGGTAAGAAAAAAAGCACAAAACGCCAAAATCTTTAACTAAATTTTACGGCAAAGCAGCAGTTTGTGCTCTCCGTCGGGCAGTGTTGTGGCAAAGATATAGACGTCGCCACCGTCCTTTAACTTGAGTTTTTTGCGCAGTTGCTCGGGTGTCAGCGGGAAGTTGCGCACCGTAATATTGGCTCGTTCCACGTCTGCCAGCACTTCTCTTAGCTCTTGCTTGTTCATCGATGAAATGGCGGAAATTTGAAACCTGCGCCCCGGAAAATCGTCGATTTCAACGGAACTGACGAAGAGGTGGCTGTTGGCTGACAATTGGCGGACGGGATACTGCCGTTCTACCTCGGCGAAGCAGCCAGCCTTCATGATGCTGCTGTTCGGTTCGTAGAGAAAGCTTTGCGCAGAGAGAGGCCCCGTTTCGTGGCAAAGGGTGGCAGCACTGGCAAGGGGCGTCGCCCCGACTTGAAAGACCTGCCGGTCGTTGATGCACACGACCGTTGGGTGCTCTGTCTGCCCTTGACGGCTCAGCACCAGCAGGAGTTCCTTGCACTCGTTGCCCACGCTGACGATGTGGACTTCGCTGACGATAGCGTGCGACTGCCGACAGTCTGCCGCTGCTTCTTGCAGGTCGCTGACGGCTTTGCGCCAATCGAGCATGGGAGAGAGCTTGAGTACGATGAAACGGGCTTTTTCCAGCAATAGCGGCAACAGCTCCAGCACATTGGGCGTGCAATCGGCAATGCCGTAAGTGCGACCGCCGTGCTCGTTGCGCCGAGCGGGGTCGAGATAGATGATGTCGGCAGGACTCTCCATGCCAGAGAGGAAGGTGGCAGCGTCACAACAATGAATGGTACAGGGGAGCGACAAAAGGGCGAAATTATGTTCGGCCATGTCACAAAGCTCAGCACGCTGCTCCACATAGACGCGACGGCTGAAGCCCTGCGACATCCAGTAGAAATCGACACCGAAGCCGCCTGTGAGGTCGATAAAGGTACGCTTGTCGGTCTGCAGGTGCTCGACCAGCTGCTGCTTGTAGCGTGCCGTCTGCTCCGACGAGCACTGCTCCATGTTGAGGTGGGGCGGATAGATCACGTCTTCCACTTCAGCCCAGGCAGGCAACTTCCGCCGTGCCGTCTGCCGGCCGGCAATCTGCTGCAGTGCCATCGGCAGGTCAACGCTGCTGTTCTTCGTGCCCTGCAACGCCAACTTTTTGACGTCATCGTCCTGGTGCTGACGCACATATTCCCGTGTCGCTTCGTTGATTATCATGGTACAAAAGTACGAATAAGTGTTTGAAAATGCAAATTTTTCACGTTTCACTTTCCACTTTTCACTTTATTTTGTACCTTTGCAGCGTTTTATACATTATTATAATATGAAAATAGCATTAATCGGCTACGGCAAGATGGGCAAGATGATAGAGCAGATAGCCCTCAGCCGCGGTCATGAAATTGTAAGTATTATCGACATCGACAACCAGCAGGACTTCGACAGCGAAGCCTTCCGCAGTGCCGATGTCGCCATAGAGTTTACTGCCCCGCAGGCTGCCTACGGCAACTACCTGAAGGCGTGGGCGGCAGGAGTGAAAGTGGTGTCAGGCTCTACCGGTTGGATGAAGGAGCACGGCGATGACGTGAAAAAGGCTTGTGCTGAGGGTAAGACCCTCTTCTGGGCCTCGAACTTCTCGATAGGCGTCGCCATCTTCTCCGCCGTCAACAAGTATCTGGCAAAGATCATGAACCAGTTCCCACAATACGATGTGGAAATGGAAGAGACGCACCACGTCCACAAGCTCGACCATCCCAGCGGTACTGCCATCACACTGGCAGAGGATATCCTGGAGAACATCGACCGCAAGGAGGCATGGGCAGAGGACACTACCGACCCCAAGCTGCTGCGCATCGACCACATCCGCCGCGGTGAGGTGGCAGGCATCCATACCGTGCGCTACGACTCAGCAGCCGACATCATCACCATCACCCACGACGCTCACTCGCGTCAGGGCTTTGCACTGGGTGCCGTGCTCGCTGCCGAATACACCAAGGAACATCAGGGACTGCTGACCATCAGTGATATGTTTAAGTTCTAAAAACTTATAGGCCTCATAAGTCCTATTAGCCCTATAAGTCCTATTAGCCTTATCAACAAATGGAAAAGAAAGAAAAGAAAAAACTAAATATGAAAGTACAGTGGGCGAAGTTCGTCGCCGTACTCGTCTGCTACCTCGTCTTCCTCTATTGGGTGAAGTCATGGTGGGGACTGCTGGTCATTCCCTTCATCTACGACGTCTATATCACCAAGAAAATCAAGTGGCAGTGGTGGAAGGATTCTGAAGGTCCGGTGAAATGGGTCATGTCGTGGGTCGATGCCTTGGTGTTTGCTCTCGTCGCCGTCTATTTCATCAACCTGTTCTTCTTCCAGAACTACGTCATTCCATCGTCATCGCTGGAGAAGTCACTGCTGACGGGCGACTATCTCTTCGTGTCGAAGATGAGCTACGGACCGCGCATCCCCGAGACACCGCTGACCATGCCGCTGACTCAGCACACGCTGCCCGTCTTCAACAGCAAGTCATACATCGAGTGGCCCCATTGGGACTACCGCCGCGTCAAGGGACTGGGTAAGATTCAGCTCAACGACATCGTGGTCTTCAACTATCCCGCCGGTGACACCATCTGCTCAGACCCCCGCTATCAGGCATACGACTTCTACCAGATGTGCTACCAGATGGGCTATCAGATGTATCCGCAGCGTCCCGACCCCGACTCGCTGAACGCAGAGCAGTTGGCGCTCTACTTCAACACCCTCTACCAGGCTGGTCGTAAGACCATCGAGAGCAACCCGCAGGAGTACGGCATGATAGACACACGTCCTGCCGACCGCCGCGAGAACTACGTCAAGCGCTGCGTGGGACTGCCCGGACAGACGTTGCAAATCAAGGACCGCATCATCTACATCGACGGCAAGGCCAACAAGGAACCCGACAACGTGCAATATACTTACATCGTGAAACTGAAACAGCGGCTGAACGATGATATCATGTCCGATTTAGGCATCACGATGGAAGACTTGGCAAGCCTTAACACCAACGGCTATATGCCGCTGACCAACCGTGCCGCCGAGGCGTTGCGCACGATGACGGACTACGTGGAAAGCGTAGAGCTGAACACCACCTGCAGCGACCTGGACACCTATCCCCTGAACGGCAACCTGCACTGGACACGCGACAACTACGGTCCCATCTGGATTCCCGCCAAGGGCAAGAGCATCGACCTGACGCTGAAGAACCTGCCCATCTATGAGCGGCCTATCCGCACCTATGAGGGCAACAAGCTGGAGGTGAGGGACGGCAAGATATTCATCAACGACAAGGAGGCGACGAGCTATACCTTCAAGATGGACTACTACTGGATGCAGGGCGACAACCGCCACAACTCGTTGGACAGCCGCTACTGGGGCTTCGTACCCGAAGACCACATCGTCGGCAAGCCTATCTTCATCTGGTGGAGCTCCGACCCCGACCGCCACGGATTCTCAGGCATCCGATGGAACCGACTGTTCCGCTTTGTGGATGATATCAAGTAAAGTTTAAAGTTTAAAGTTTAGAGTCAGTTGAAAGAGTTTCAAGTTTCAAGTTTCAAGTTTAGAGTTTAGAGATATGAGAAATGGGTTGAAGTTCGTGATATGCATGGCATTGGCAATGGCGCTGATGTTAGCTGTCCGTACTTTGGCCTTTTCGGTTCATAGCATTACCGGCAACGGACTGGCACCGCTCTATCAGGATGGCGACCAGATACTGGTAAACCGCTGCAGCTATGGCTTGCGCATCGAAGGCAACCGCCTGTTGCCATATAGTCGGCTGTGGCGACAAGACGTGCAACGAGGCGACATCGTGGCCTTCACCGTTCCCGGCGACACTGCCGCCCTGCCATTCGGTTTCAGGACAGGCATCCTGCTGGCACGCTGCAAAGCCGTTCCAGGCGACACCGTCCGCACGAACAAGGGTACGCTGCTCATTCCGGGGCTGAAGACCTGTGCCGACCATAACTACTACTGGCTGGAGAGCATCAACCAGCAGAACCCCATCGACTCGCGGCACCTGGGTTTCATCTCTGAGAAGCAAATCATCGGAAGCGTTGTCACCGTACTCTACAACCGCCATAACATCCGCCTGGTGCCATGAATACCGTGCTGCTGCAAACGACTTACTTTGGACCCATTCAGTGGTATCAGAAGTTGTATCGCTATGACCACGTCCTCATAGAGCAGTACGACTCCTACCAGAAGCAGACCTTCCGCAACCGCTGTGTCATCGCCACAGCCAACGGACTGCAAGCCCTCACCGTTCCCGTGGAGCACCCATCACCTCTCACCTCTAATAAGTCTCCCATCCCTTCGGGAGGGGCTGGGGGTGGGCTTTTAGTCAAAGACCTTCGCATCAGCGACCACAACCAGTGGCGGCGCATCCATTGGAATGCCCTGCAGTCGGCCTATAGCGAGAGCCCCTTCTTCGAATACTATGCAGACGATATCCGTCCGTTCTTCGAGCAGAAGTACGACTTTCTCATCGATTTCAACGAGGCTATCCGTCAGAAAATGTGCGAACTCATCGACATACATCCCCACGTGGAATACACCCAAACGTTCCTTCCACCCAACCCCCCAACACCTCTAACGAATCTCCCATCCCTTCGGGAGGGGACGGGGGTGGGCTTCCCAACACCTCAAACCCTCGACCTCCGCTCAGTCATCAGCGCCAAACACCCGCTGCCCGATGCAGACTTCGAGAGCAAACCCTATTGGCAGGTATTTCAGCAGAAGCACGGCTTTCAGCCCAACCTCTCCATCCTTGACCTGCTATTCAACCAAGGACCCGAATCTATCTTTTATTTATAAACCCTTAAAAAATCACCTCATTCAGGGGGCTTTCTTCTTTTTCTTCTTAATGCCGAAGAAGTCGGAGAGTCCGTTGAAGTCTTTCTTGATGATGATGCCCAAGCCCTGCGTGTTCAGCGACGAACGGGTGAAATAGCGGTCGTTGCTCTGGTTATAGACCTTCAGCGCGAGGTTGCCGTTGGGCAGCAGCAGGTAGCGCAGGTCGAAGTCGCCGATGAACGATGGCGTGGCGGTCTTCACGTTGTCGCGATAGCCGAACTGTCCGTTGAAGAGCAGGCGGTTGTTGAGCAGACGACCGTTGACGATGCCTTCGTATTCGGCATTGTTCCAGCCCTCGTCACCGGTAGAGATGTTGGCACCGAAGTTCCAGTGGTTGCTCTTGACGAACTTGCTGAGGATGCCGTTGATTTGTCCGCTGAGGGTTCCTGACAACAGGCTCTGCATGGCAAGGCTCGTCTTGCTGCGCGACTCACCGGAGCTTTCGGCATTGTTGGCACCTTGTGGGTAGAAACGCCCCACGGCGAGCAGGTAGAGTACTTGCTGGTTCATCTCCTCCTCGCTATTGATGATGGAGCGAACCATCTGCTGCTCGTCGGCATTGACGTTGGGCATCTCGAGGTCGAAGTCGAGGATGGGCTGGCTGGGTTGTCCGCTGATGTTCATCAGGCATTTGACGCGCACCATATTAGAGAAAGACTGGCCGACGTTAAGGTCGGAGAGGCTGACGCCATTGACAATGTGGGTGGCTTGCAGGTGCAGGTTGGCATCGTAGGGGTCGCCGCTGAAGATGATGGTGCCGCCCTCGGTAAAGGTGAAGTTCTTGCGGATGACGTTCTGGATGGTGAGCCCGTAAGTGCCCTCGGTCACGCGGTAGGTACCGAACATGTCGAAGCTGCCCTTGTTGTAGTAGCTGACTTGTAGCATGCCGGAGCCTCGCAGCGTGATATAGTCTTTCGTGGCGGCATCCATGAGCAGCTGTAGTTCTGCCTGCGGGTTGACGTTGATTTTCATCAGCATGCGCAAGTCGGAGCGCCACTCGGTAGCAGGCTGGGCGGTCTTGGCGGCTATGGCGTGTGCCGGACCCCACTGTATGAACTCCTGGTTGGAGATGGCTTCTGGCGAGGCGGCATTATACACGAACTTAGAGCCTCGCTGCGGGGTGATGTCGGCCTCGATGGTAACTCCCTCGTCGCGACCACGGATGCTGACGTCGCCAGAGGCATAGACAGTGCCGTAGAATGCCTCACTGCCAAAGTTGCTGAAGTGGTAGGCAAGCAGGTTCTCTGCCGTGACGTTGAGGTCGAAGGTGAGGTCGGTGAGTTCGTTATGGTGGATGGCTCCGGAGAGCATGGCTTCCGTGCCGTTGATGTCGTAGATGGGGAAATGAGTGAGGGTAATCTCGTTGGGAACGAGCGTGATCGTGTCGCCACGCAGCTCGTAGTCGCAGCCTAAGACACTGACGTGTGCTAGTCCGTTGATGGCGAGTTGTCCGGTGAGGTTGAGCGCGTCGAGCTGTCCCATGAGTCGCAGCGAGCCGTTGGCGTGACCGTCCATACGACTGATGAAGCTATCCATAAAGGAGCGGGCGAAGTCGAGGTGGGTGCCGTCGGCTTCGATGTTCAGGTCGATGAAGTTGCGTTTGGGCGACACATAGCCCTCGATGTATGTCTGAGCGTCAGGACCGTCATCGGCAGTAGCGAGGATGTCTATCTGTTCCTGTTCTTTGTTCCACGTAACCTGTGCGTCAAGGGTTCCCATGCGACCGTGTTCGAACTCGAAGTGGTTGACCGTCAGTCGCCCGTCGGCCTCGAAGTTGCCGAAGAGATTGCGCAGGCTGCCGCCGCCTGTGGCCTTGCCGCTGAAGGACACGGCATCGAAATCGACGAGGTCGAGGATGTATTCAATATCCAAGTCACGCATGCGAACGAGGATAGAATCCTGGCTGTTGTCCGATGCCACACCGTCGAGCGTCAGAAATTGCTCCTCGTGCTGCATGGAGAACTTGTCAATCTTCAAGTGCTTGTCGTAGTAGGTGATGGCCGAGGGGTTGATGTCCCACTGTGCGTTCATGATGGTGATGGTCGAGGGGGCAAGGTCGATAAAGGCTATCTGGTGTCCGTCGAGCGTGGTGTCGAAGCGTCCGCGGGCGGTAATCTTACCGCTCATGCGCTGATCGGCATAGTTGTCCCACTGCAGGGAAGAGGTCAGCTGGTTGTTGAAGGCGTTGCCTGACACATGGATGTTCATAGGGTCGCCGTCGTCTATGAGCTTGACGATGCTGAGGTCGTAGGACAACGTGCCCAAGGGTGACAGGATGCTGGCATGACACTGTTCGTAGCGGTCGCCCTTATAGGAGAAGTGCGGAATGTTGCACTCGATGTTCATCTGTTGTGTCTGGTCGTTGACATTGCCGCTGATAGTCATCGGCTCGGTGAGTTCCAAGGGTACCTGCAGCACGTGCTGTAGCCAGTCGGACTTGGTGATGGTAGCTTCGATGGCGAAGTTGTTGTTGGTCTTGGCATTTGCCTTGGGAAGCCCTGGCATGGTAGGCAGGCGGGTGGCAATGAAATTGGTGAAGCTCTGTGCTAAGGTCTTGTAGTCGAAATTACCGGTAAGGTGTGCCGTGGCGAAGTCGCTCTCCATGTTCATGTAGTGCGTGTCGTTATGATAGCCCGACTCGATGTGCAGCTGTTCCAAGCGGTAGTGGTCGCTGGCAGACTGCATGGTAAACTCCTTCAGATCGACGATACCGATGGCATCGTTGACATCCTGCGCCTTGAAGTTGGCGTGCAGCGTGCCTGAGAAATGCGCATCGCCCCACTTGTCGGAAAGGTGGATGGCCTGTGGTGCCAGGCGCTCTACGTTGACAGTCACCTGCACGTCCTTCTGCCGCCGCTTCTGCTGGAAGCTACCCTCGATGCTGGCTTGGATGTTGCTGTCGTCGATGCTTAGCTTGCCATGGATGTCGGAGGGGTTGTACTGACCGTTGACCAGGATGTTCTGATAGACATAGTCGTGATAGGAGAACTGCTTAACGACACCCTCTGCCCGAATGGTTGGTGGCAAGTCCTTGGGAAGGTGACCGTCAAGTTGCAGGGTGGCTGCCAGTGTTCCGAAGTCGTCGTTGTTGAGTACCTGTCGGAGGTTGAAGCCGTCGGTATTGATAAGTCCTTTGAAGTGGCGCAGACTATCCATAGAGAGTCGCAGCGTCATGTTGCCCGCATCGCTGCTCAGCTGGTTGTGAGCCTGTAGCTCGCTGTCGCCAATGCCGCTGACAATGCCTGTCAGATGGATGTTGCCCATGCGTACCAGTTCTTCGGGAACCTGGACGCGCTGGCCTTGCAGGTTCTCGGAGATGAAGCTGATGGTCTTTGCCGACAGTCCTAAATCGTTGATGGTGGCTTTCCAGAAGGGTGGGGCACTGCCTAACTGGCTCAGAGAGCCGCTGAGGTTGATGTTGATATCGCCCGTGGTGGAACCTACCTTCAGACTTTGTATTTCCATATAGTCTCGAGCTCCTCGGAACTGTGCTTCCAAGAAGAGGGTGCTCTGGAACGTCTTGAGTGACGGCAGCAAGTAGCTGAGGTCGGAGAGTGTGACGGTAGAGGGGAGTATGCTGCCCCGGACTCGTAGTGAACGGGCAATGAACTGCCGGTCGCGGTAGATGTAGTTGGCGTGGATGTCGCCCAAAACCAGCTCCGACCCCGGCATCTGCAGCTTGAAGTCGGAAAGACGTGCTCCGTCGCGTCCGGCATCGAAGTGCATGGACAGACGGTTAACCTGCAGTCCGGACTTCTCCTTGAACGACAGGCGCTTAATGTTGATGTCCAACGAGTCCTCAGACAGTTCCTTGAGGATGATGTGGCTGCTGAGGTTGGTAATGGCAAGGTGTCGCGGATTGAGGATACCCGGTGTCTCTGCGGCATCCATGCGGTCATAGGTGACGCTGCTATGGCGCATGATGAGGGAGTTGATGCGCAGGTTCAACGGTGATGTGCTGGTGGTGTCTTTCGATGCCAGCGAATCAATGACAAACTGAAAGTTGGGTTTACTGTCGGCAGTCTTCTGGCGCAGTTTGGCATGGACGCTGAACAGCTGGGCGGTGGAGATGGAGATCTTGCCCTGCAGCAGTGGCAGCAGGTCGATGCGCGTGGAGAGACGAGCAGCCTTCAGCATGTCGAGACCTTCCTGATCCTTGACATTCACGTCGTACAACGTCACATGGCTCAAGAAACCATAGTCTAGGCGGCCTATGCTGACGCTGGTACCCAGTTGCTCAGCCAGCACGCCTGCCGCCTTGCGCCCCAGATATTCCTGAACGGCGGGGATGCTAAAAGTTAGAATAATAACGAGATACAAGCCGACGACGACCCATATCAGTATGCTTAATATGTTTTTTAGTATCTTCAAAACTGACAGTTAGAGATAGCAAAACATTGTAGTCCTGCAAGAATTTTGCTACAAAATTACATTAAAAACTTGTGAAGGCACAACATTTTGTTCTTTTTTATGAATTTTGAGTCCAATTTTTAGTAATTTTGCAGCGAATTTCAGAGAAACGTTTCAATTATTCATTTTATACATGGCAAATGTAATCAAGTTACGCAAAGGCTTGGACATTCACCTTCAAGGCAAGGCCGAGGAGAAGCTCATGGAGCTTAAATCCAACGGTCAGTATGCTTTGATGCCTGACGATTTCGTCGGTGTAACCCCGAAAGTGGTGGTGAAGGAAGGTGATAAGGTCAAGGCCGGGGATGCCTTGTTCATTAACAAGCAATATCCCGAAGTCAAGTTTGCCTCACCCGTCAGCGGTACCGTCCGCGAGGTGGTGCGTGGCGAACGCAGAAAAGTGCTCTGTATCAAGGTGGAAGCCGATAAGGAGCAGCAGTTTACAGACTTTGGCAAGAAGGATGTGACCAAGATGAGCGGTCAGCAGGTAATCGATGCCTTGCTGGAAGCAGGACTCTTCGGATACATCGACCAGTTGCCGTACGCTGTGTCAACGAATCCCTCGGTACTGCCGAAGGCTATCTTCGTCTCGGCACTGCGCGACAAGCCGCTGGCTTGCAACTTCGAGTACGAGGTGAAAGGTCAGGAGCAGGACTTCCAGACCGGTCTCACCGCCCTGTCGAAGATTGCGAAGACTCATCTGGGCTGTGGCGTTCACAGCTCGTTGGAGAACTATCGCGACGTAGAGGTCACGGTGTTCGACGGCAAGTGTCCTGCGGGTAACGTCGGTGTTCAGGTGAATCATGTCGATCCCGTGAACAAGGGCGAGGTAGTGTGGACCATCGGCGACCCGACGGTTGTGCTGTTCATCGGTCGTCTGTTCAACACTGGCAAGGTATGTCTGAAGCGTCGTGTCGCCCTGTGCGGCAGCGAGGTGAAGGCTCCTGCATACGCTGACATGCTGGTGGGCGAAGAGTTGGCAACGCTGCTTAGCAACAGCTACGACAACAGTCACCATGTGCGCATCATCAATGGTAACGTGTTGACTGGACGTCCCACGACGAAGGATGGATTCCTCGGAGCTCACACCTCAGAGATTACCGTTATCCCCGAAGGAGACGACGCTGACGAGGCATTCGGCTGGATTCTGCCGCGCTTCAAGCAGTTCTCGGTGAGCCGCAGCTACTTCTCATGGCTCTGTGGCAAGAAAGAATATGCACTGGATGCCCGCATCAAGGGTGGCGAGCGCCACATGATTATGAGTGGCGAGTACGACAAGGTGCTGCCCATGGACATCTACGGTGAATACCTCATCAAGGCTATCATTGCCGGAGACATCGACCGTCAGGAGGCTTTGGGCATCTACGAGGTAAGTCCCGAGGACTTCGCTCTGGCAGAGTTCGTAGATTCCTCGAAGCTGGAGTTGCAGCGCATTGTTCGTGAGGGTTTGAACATACTTCGTAAGGAGAATGCTTAAATTGTAAATAGTAAATGGTCAAATTGTAAATTACGATTATGAGCGCAATAAGAAAGATTTTTGATAAGATGAGGCCAAGCTTCGAGGAAGGTGGCAAGCTGCACATGCTGAAAAGCTACTTCGACGGCTTTGAGACATTCGCGCTTGTGCCTAATGATACTTCGAAGAGCGGTGTCAACATCCACGATGCCATCGACTCGAAACGTATCATGAGTATGGTGGTTATCGCTTTGATGCCTGCCATGCTGTTTGGTATGTATAATATCGGCTACCAGAACTATCTGGCTGCCGGCACACTGGCTACCGCCTCGTTCTGGGAGGTGTTCTTCTATGGTTTCCTGGCTGTGCTGCCAAAGATTATCGTGAGCTACGTGGTCGGTCTGGGCATTGAGTTTGCCTGGGCGCAGTGGAAAGGCGAGGAAATTCAGGAAGGTTACCTGGTGTCAGGTATCATCATCCCGCTGATTATTCCTATCGGATGTCCGCTGTGGATGCTCGCCTTGGCATGCGCCTTCAGTGTTATCTTATGCAAGGAGATTTTCGGTGGTACGGGTATGAACCTCTTCAATCCTGCCATCGCTGCCCGTATGTTCCTGTTCTTCGCCTATCCTTCCAAGATGACGGGCGATCAGGTATGGGTGGCTCAGGACAGCATCTTCGGACTGGGTAACACGCTGCCCGACACGTTTACAGCAGCAACCCCGTTAGGACAAATTGCTCAGGGCATCAACCCCGATGCTTCTATCTGCAACATGATTTGTGGCTTTATCCCCGGTTCTATCGGTGAGACTTCCATCATCGCCATCGCACTGGGAGGCTGCATGCTGTTATACATGGGCATCGCCTCATGGCGTACCATGCTGAGTGTCTTTGTAGGTGGTGCCGTACTGGCTTGCATTTTCGAGCAGACCGGACTTTCCGATATGGTATGGTGGCATCACTTCATTCTCGGTGGTTTCGCCTTCGGTGCTGTCTTTATGGCTACCGACCCCGTCACCTCATGCCGCACGAAGACCGGACAGTTCATCTACGGCTTTATCATCGGTGCCATGGCTGTTATCATCCGTGTACGCAATGCCGGTTATCCAGAGGGTATGATGCTTGCTATCTTCTTCGGTAACATGATTGCTCCGATGATTGATCACTTCGTGGTAGAGCATAACATTAACAAGCGCTTAAAGAGAGGAGGTACCAAATGAAACTGAATACAAACAATAACGCGTACATTATTATATATAGTACCGTTTTGGTAGTCATCGTAGCTTTCTTGCTGGCTTTCGTCTATCAGGCGCTGAAGCCCATGCAGGATGCTAATGTGGCACTGGATGTGAAGAAGCAGATTCTGAACTCGCTGAACCTGCGCAACCTCGACGGCGCTGAAGCTGAGGCTAAGTATGCTGAGGTGGTGAAGAGTGAGAAGGAAATCGACGGTCAGAAGGTTTATGAGTGCCAGATTGATGGTCAGGACATCCTCGTTGCCAACCTGAAAGGTATGGGCCTTTGGGGCGGCATCAGCGGCTATCTGGCCATCGATAAAGAAGGTAAGGTGTTTGGCGCCTACTTCAATCATGAGAGTGAGACCGCCGGTTTGGGTGCGGAAATCAAAGACTCTCAGGAGTGGCAGGAGAAGTTCATCGGCAAGAAGATTTGGGACGAGCAGGGTAACGTAGTGCTCTCCGTCGTGAAAAAGGTGGAAGACCCTGCATCGCAGGTGGACTGCGTGACGGGTGCTACCCTCACTTCGAACGGTGTGGACGCTATGCTGAAGGACGGCCTCAAGAACCTGCAGAATAAATAGGACTTGCGTAAGCACTTTTACAAAAAGAAGTTTAAATTGTAAATTGTCAAATTGTAAATTACTATGGCACTATTCAGTAAACAAAATAAAGAGGTTTTCTTAACCCCGCTGAATGCCGACCACCCCATTCTGGGACAGGTCCTCGGCATTTGCTCGGCGCTGGCCGTCACTTCGCAGCTCAAGCCCGCCATCGTGATGGGACTGGCTGTAACGGTCATCACCGCATTCTCGAATGTGATTATCTCTATCATCCGCAACACCATCCCCAACCGCATCCGCATCGTCGTGCAGCTGGTGGTCGTTGCCGCTCTCGTAACCATCGTCTCGCAGATTCTGAAGGCGTTTGCCTATGATGTCAGCGTCGAGCTGAGCGTGTATGTCGGTCTGATTATCACCAACTGTATCCTCATGGGACGCCTCGAGGCCTTCGCCATGATGAACAAGCCCTGGCCGTCGTTCCTCGATGGTGTGGGCAATGGTCTTGGCTATGCCATGATTCTGGTCATCGTGGGTGCTGTCCGCGAACTCTTGGGACGTGGCACGCTGTTAGGTTTCCAGATTATTCCTGATGCCTGCTACGACTTGGGCTATGTGAACAACGGTATGATGACCATGCCTGCCATGGCGTTGATTCTCGTCGGCTGTGTGATTTGGGTACATCGTGCATATTTCTACAAAGAGAAGAATTGAAAAATTGAAGAATTGAAGAATTGAAGTTATATGGAACACGCAATAAGTCTTTTATTCCGTTCGATTTTTGTCGATAATATGATTTTCGCTTTCTTCCTCGGCATGTGTTCCTACCTTGCCGTGTCGAAGACCGTGAAGACTTCCTTGGGACTGGGTATGGCTGTGACCTTCGTGCTCACCGTTACCGTTCCCGTCAACTACCTGTTGCAAACCAAGGTGTTAGGACCTGACTGTCTCGTTGAGGGCATCGATCTCTCTTACCTGTCGTTCATCCTCTTCATCGCTGTTATCGCTGGTATGGTGCAGCTCGTGGAGATGACCGTCGAGCGCTACAGCCCCTCGCTATATGCAGCATTGGGTATCTTCCTGCCGCTGATTGCCGTGAACTGCGCCATCATGGGTGCTTCGCTGTTCATGCAGCAGCGCATCCTCATGGACCCCACCAATTCGCAGGCCATCACCTCCGTGTGGGATGCCGTTGTCTATGGTTTTGGCTCTGGTCTTGGTTGGACACTGGCCATCGTAGCCTTGGGTGCCATTCGTGAGAAGATGCAGTATTCTGATGTGCCCAAACCTCTGCAGGGACTGGGTATAGTGTTTATCACCGTAGGACTGATGGCTATGGCCATGATGTGTTTCAGCGGCTTAAATATCTGATGAGTTATGGGACAGTTTATAGCAATTAGTATAGGAGTTTTCCTTTCATTAATCATCCTCGTGGTGATTGTGCTGCTCGTGGCTAAGAAATATCTCTCGCCCAGCGGCAATGTGAATATTGAGATTAATGGCGACCGCACCATCAGCGTGGCACAAGGCAACAGCCTTATGTCAACGCTCAACGAGAACGGTGTATTCCTGCCCTCTGCCTGCGGTGGTAAGGCGTCTTGCGGACAATGTAAGGTTCAGGTGCTCGAAGGCGGTGGCGAGATTCTCGACTCTGAGAAGCCTCACTTCACCCGTAAGGAAATCAAGGCCGGCTGGCGTCTCGGATGCCAGTGCAAGGTCAAGGGCGATCTGAAGATTCATGTCGATGAGTCCATCCTCGGCGTCAAGGAGTACGAGTGTACCGTCATCTCCAACAAGAACGTGGCTACCTTCATCAAGGAGTTCAAAGTGCAGCTGCCTGCCGGCGCCCACATGGACTTCCTCCCCGGTTCCTACGCTCAGATTAAGATACCGGCATTCGACTGCATCGACTACAACGACTACGATCGCGACCTCATCACGCCTGAGTACGTGCCTGCATGGGAGAAGTTCAAGATGTTCGACCTCAAGTGTAAGAACCCCGAGCCCACCATCCGTGCCTACTCCATGGCCAACTATCCTGCTGAGGGCGACGTGTTTATGCTCACCGTGCGTATCGCTACGCCGCCGTTCAAGCCCGACCGCAGCGGCTTCATGGAAGTCAATCCGGGTATCGCCTCGTCGTATATCTTCTCGCTGAAGCCTGGCGATAAGGTGATTATGAGTGGTCCTTACGGCGACTTCCATCCACACTTCGACTCGAAGAAGGAGATGATTTGGGTTGGCGGTGGTGCCGGTATGGCTCCGCTACGCGCTCAGATTATGCACATGACGAAGACGCTGCACACGACAGACCGTGAGATGCACTACTTCTACGGTGCCCGTGCCCTCAACGAGGTGTTCTATCTCGACGACTTCCTGGGCTTGGAGAAGGAGTATCCCAACTTCCACTTCCACTTGGCACTGGACCGTCCCGATCCTGCTGCCGATGCCGCAGGTGTGAAATATACCCCGGGCTTCGTTCATCAGGTGATGCTCAATACCTACCTGAAGGACCACGAGGCTCCCGAGGACATCGAGTACTACATGTGCGGCCCTGGCCCTATGTCGAAGGCCGTAGTCTCCATGCTCGACTCGCTTGGTGTAGAGCCCGAGAGCATTATGTACGATAACTTCGGAGGATAACGCCGGAGTATATAATACACAAAAGAACCGACCTCATTGCCATGGGGTCGGTTCTTTTTAGGTTTTTAAAACTAAATATCTTACTTCACATACTCTGAGAAGTCTGTCAGTCGCATGTCACCCTTGCGAGCCAAGCTGTCGTGCATGGCAAAGGCAGCAGGCAGATAGTGGCAGGTCTGACCACCCTTAGCGAGCTTCAGGTAATCCCACAGCAGTTGCTTGTAGTCGGGGTGAGCGCACTGCTCGATGATGATCTCTGCACGCTGGCGGGGAGATTTGCCACGCAAATCGGCGACACCCTGCTCGGTGACGATGATGTTGACATCGTGCTCTGACGAGTCCTGATGGCTGACGAAGGGCACGATGCTCGAGATGAGACCACCCTTGGCGACAGAAGGACAGGTGAAGATGGAGAGGTAGGCGTTGCGGATGAAGTCGCCCGAACCGCCAATGCCATTCATCATCTTCGTACCGCTGATGTGTGTCGAGTTGGCATTACCATAGATGTCGCACTCGATGGCGGTATTGATGGCGATGACGCCGAGACGGCGGATAACCTCAGGAGAGTTCGATATCTCACTCTGACGCAATGTCAGATGGTTCTTGAAGTAGTCCATATTGTCATAGACCTGCTTCAAGCACTCGTTAGAGACGGTCAGCGAGCAAGCTGAAGCATCCTTCACACGACCGTTCATCATCATCTCGACAACAGCATCCTGCAGCACCTCGGTGTAGATGTTGAAATCGGGAACGTGCTTGTCCTGACCCAAAGCACCGAGAATAGCGTTAGCCGTAGAACCCACGCCGCTCTGCAATGGCAGGAACTCCTTGGGAATGCGTCCCTTGTGCATCTCCTCAACGAGGAATTCAGCAGTGAGGAATCCAATCTTATCGGTGACGGGGTCGCTATCCTTGAAGGCACGAGCCTCGTCAGGGATGTTGCACTCCACAACACCTACCACCTTGTCCTTGGGAATCGAAACGTATGGCACACCGATACGGTCGCTGACGTTAACGATGGGAATGGGCTTGCGGTAAGGAGGATCCAGCGGCTCATAAACGTCGTGGATGTTCTTGGCATTGGGGTTGTGGAACGAGTTCAATTCCAGGATGACGTGCTTGGCAAGACGAGCAGCAGTGGGTGAAATACCACCGGCAGCCGTCAGATAGACGTGGTAGTTGTTGCCGCAATCTTCGATGTCGCAGACTTCGAGGATAGCCCAATCCACATCACCATAGAAGCCATAGCGCAACTCCTGTGCCATGTGGCTCAGGTGCAGGTCGTTGTAGGGAATCTCACCCATGTTGACGTGCTTGCGGAAATCGGGGTTGGTGGTGTAGGGAGCACGATACTTGATAGCCTGTGCAGCAGCTAAGTCGCCGTCGGTCGATTGACCTGTCGAGGCACCCGTGAAGACACCTACTTTGAATTCGCGTCCTGCTTCATGTTCCTTGACGGCTTTCTTAGCCAGTTCCTTGGTGGTTGCTTTGGCCACACCAGCCGGTGTGAAACCACTCATGGCGATGTTCTCGCCGTTCTTAATCAGTGCTGCAGCCTCTGCAGCAGTCATGCGTGTGTACATAAGTTTGTTTTTTACCTTATTTCAGTTTTTGGGTACAAAGGTAATATAAAATAGACGAATATTCACTGTGTTAACGTTTTTTAGTACGCCATATACGGAAAGCTTGTATATTTTTTTTATCTTTGCACCAAAACTAAATAAATCAAGTAATTTTTTTTTGCGTTGCAAGAACCTTTAACAATATTTAGCATGAGGGCTTTATGACACCTTGTTTAAAATTAGTACCTTTGCACCAATTAAAAAAAACGTCTATGAAAAAAATATTGTTTTTAGGCTTTGTGGCTATGGCAGTGACTGCCTGTAGTGACAAAATGGATTTCTCTCGGAATGAGTTGAACGGTGATATTCAGGGCTCTCCGGAAAGTAAGTATGAAGAAACATTCGAAAAGATTTTCGGTACTCCTTCACCCGATCAGACATGGGGTTTCGGTGCCAGCACTACTGGCAGCGTGATGGCAGCACCGATGCGTAGTCATCGTGTGAATCCTGGCGACAACTATCCCCAGACCAGTACAGGCATCAATGCCAATGCTAACGAGTGGGCAGACCCCAGCAAATATTACGGAGGATGGCTGGTGCCCGATCCTCTGACAGAAGGACAGAAGCTGCGTGTGCAGAAGTATTTCCAAGCCAATCCGAACCTCACCTACGAAGATCCGCATTTCCGCCATTTCTTCGTGCAGCAGGTGTATAAAGGTGGAACCGACGTGTCCACCACAACACCCGAAACCATCACTGCTGCCAACAATTCGACTTACACCAGCAATCACATGAACAAACTGACTGTCGGTCAGGGTAATCTACACTTGAACAACTATAACAGTGGCGACTGTTCAGAAACCAATGTGCTGGATAATGGCTCGACTGTCACAAGTGGTACCTACCACAAAGACAAGATCATGCTGATGGTGAACATTGACGATACCTCTTGCTTCGGATATTACGAGAGCGGTGCCAGCATTCAGGTCAACAACAAGGCTGCACTGGTATCGGCAGCCACCATAGATATATGGGCTGCTGCTAATGGTAATCCCGGAGAGGCAGTGCTGGATAAATGGAACCGTTCGTTCATGGGCTTTGACCACGCATTGAAGGAAGGTGCAGATGTCATGGATGCCGCAACGGCAAAATATAACGATGGACCTGAGAGCTACAATTATGCGAGGGTGAACGGACAGATTGTCTCCATCGATGGCAACAATGAGATGACCTATAAGGGCAATACTATACACTACGCCAGCACAAACACCAACATGTATGTCGCTACGGAGAAGAGAACCATCAGCGACAGCGATATTCAGGGAGAATATCGTGTTGAGGGTGAGTATAAAGGCAAGTACATCAACTACGACAAGGTCGTGGAGATGCTTCAAGCTGGTTGGACGCCTGTCAAAGACAAGAATCTCCGCGAGTGGGTGAAGATTGGAAAGAGTGACGGCTACTTCTCTGACTGGATAGTGACACTGAGCAAGGCGCACCGTATTGGCGAAGTCGAGACGCTGCCCTCGCTGCACGTGATGGCTGAGGACCTGAGTGCTGTTGAAGCCAGTGACTTCGACTTCAACGATGTCGTGTTCGACGTGTTCTATGTCGATGCCAACACGGTAAAGATTAAACTTCTTGCTGCCGGTGGTACACTTCCGTTGGTTATTGCTGAGAAGGATGACTGGGAAGTTCACAAGCTGTTCAAGGTGAGCGAGAAGTGCATGGTAAACACCGGCACGAAGTATCATCAGGCTACAGCTCCTTATTCTCAGGTAGAAGGTCTGGCACCCGTTGAGCTGACGCTGACTGGCAAGACATGGAGCAAAGACCAGGATGAGTTTGCCGCTCAGGTGAACCAGCAAATCAAACTGCACGTCTATAAGGATGGCGCATGGTATGAGCTGAAGGCCGAGCAGGGCAAGCCCGCTTGTAAGATAGCCACACCGATCAACATCTATATGAAGGAATTCGGCTGGTATCCCACCGAGTACAGATGGCCTTGGGAGAAACAGGCTATCTCGACGCTCTTCAAGGAATGGGTGAAGAACCCCAGTATTCAGTGGTATTCTACTAAAGACTAATCACGATGCTCTGAGCGGACATCCAATAAAAGACTTGCGGTCACTATGGTATTAAACTACATTTGGATAGGATTTTTCCTGATTGCTTTTGTCATAGCAGTCGTGAAACTGGTGTTCATGGGAGACTTTGAAGTGTTTCCCGCCATGATGGACGCCACGTTTTCTTCGTCGAAGACCGCCTTTGAGATTTCCCTCGGACTGACGGGTGTGCTGTCGTTATGGATGGGTGTGATGAAGATAGGCGAACAGGGTGGAGTCGTTAACGTGCTGGCACGACTGCTCTCCCCCGTGTTCACCAAACTCTTCCCCGATATTCCCAAAGGACATCCCGTCACGGGCAGCATCTTCATGAACATTGCCGCCAACATGCTCGGACTGGACAATGCTGCAACACCCTTGGGCCTGAAAGCCATGGAGCAGATGCAGGAGTTGAACCCGAAGAAAGACACGGCATCCAACCCCATGATTATGTTTCTCGTGCTGAACACCAGCGGACTGACGCTCATCCCTGTCAGCATCATGGTGTATCGCGCCCAGATGGGTGCTGCCCAGCCTACCGACATCTTTATCCCCATACTGCTCGCCACGTTCTTCTCGACGCTGGCCGGCATTATTGTCACCTCGCTTTACCAGCGCATCAATCTCATCAATCGTACCATGCTCCTCACCTTGGGTGGAGCCTGCCTTTTAGTGGCAGGAGTCATCCGGGGTTTCTCGCAGTTGGACGGTGAGTTGATGAACAAGGTGAGCACCACCGTTGCCAACATCCTGCTGATGACCATCATCACTGGCTTTATCGTGGCCGGTGTGCGTAAGAAGGTCAACGTCTACGAAGCCTTTATCGATGGTGCGAAGGATGGTTTCCAGACCGCCGTGCGCATCATTCCCTATCTGGTCGCCATACTGGTCGCCATCGGCGTCTTCCGCGCTTCGGGAGCCATGGACATGCTCATCGGCATGATCAACGACGGTGTCAGTCTGTTAGGCGTTGACACACAGTGGGTGGAAGCCATGCCGACGGCTCTGATGAAACCCCTGTCGGGCAGTGGGGCGCGAGGCATGATGGTCGATGCCATGACGACCTACGGAGCCGACTCGTTCGTCGGTCGCCTGTCGTGCGTCTTCCAAGGCTCCACGGATACGACGTTCTATATCCTTGCCGTCTATTTCGGTTCGGTGGGCGTTCGTCATACCCGCCATGCCGTCAACTGCGGCTTGCTGGCAGACTTGGCCGGTATCATCGCAGCGATAGCAATCTGTTATTTATTCTTTGCGTAATAGCGCAATATCGTAATCCCGCAATAACTTTTCATGGAAAAACTTAAATCCATTGCCAAAGATACTGTCATTTACGGCATGTCCAGCATCGTTGGACGTTTTCTGAACTACTTGTTAGTGCCGCTCTATACCGCGAAGCTCTCTGCTGCCAGCGGAGGCTACGGCATCATTACGAACATCTATGCTTATGTAGCCCTGGTGCTTGTACTGCTGACCTTCGGCATGGAGACCACGTATTTCCGTTTTACTAACAAGACGCATACCGACTCTGAGACGGTCTATGGAACGACGCTTATCAGCGTAGGCACGGTATCGCTGCTTTTTGCCATGACGGTGCTCTGCTTCCTGCAGCCTATCAGCACGTTGATGGGCTACAGCGAGCATCCGTCGTATGTTGGTGTGATGGCTGTTACGGTGGCTATCGATGCCTTCCTGTGCATTCCCTTTGCCCACCTGCGCCAGCAGAAGAAAGCCCTCAAGTTTGCCTTGCTGAAACTGCTGAACATTATCGTGAGCATCCTGCTGAACGTCATCTACTTCGCCGTGATGGACGGTAACGACGTGGGTTATGCCTTCTATATCAACCTGGTATGTACCGTCATGCTCGCCCTGTGCCTCGTAACGGAGTATGCCACCTTCCGCTGGAAGCTGGACCGTCAGCTGCTGAAGAACATGCTCAGCTATTCGTGGCCCATCCTCATCCTTGGTATTGCAGGCATCCTCAATCAGACCGCCGACAAGATGCTCTTCCCCTACATCTATCCGGGTAGCGACATGCACGAGCAGTTAGGCATCTATGGAGCAGCGTCGAAGATAGCCATGATTATGGCGATGATTACGCAGGCGTTCCGCTTTGCCTACGAACCCATCGTCTTTGCCGGTGTCAAGGACAAGGACCAGCACGAGATGTACACCAAGGCCATGAAGTATTTCATCATCTTCACCTTGCTGGCCTATCTTATGGTAATGGGCTATATGGATATTCTGAGGTATATCATCGGTCGCGACTACTGGTCGGGACTGAATGTTGTGCCCATCGTCATGGCAGCAGAAATCATGATGGGCATCTACTTCAACCTGTCGTTCTGGTATAAGATCATCGACAAAACCATCTGGGGAGCTATCTTCTCTGGTCTTGGCTGTGCCGTACTGCTGCTGGTGAACATCCTGTTCGTACCCCGCTACGGTTATCTTGCCTGTGCCTGGGGAGGTTTTGCAGGCTATGGCGTTGCCATGGTGGCTTCCTACGTCGTGGGACAGAAGTACTATCCTTTGAACTACCCTCTGAAGGATATTGCCTTCTACATCGTCATTGCCGCCATCTTCACCTTCGCCATGTTCGGCACACACCACGAACTGCCCCTGTTGGGCTCGCTGTGTGTCAACACGCTGCTCATCCTGCTCTTCATAGCCATCATCGTACATCGTGACCTGCCGCTGAAGAGTCTGCCCGTCATTGGAAAACATTTTAATAAGTAATAATAGACATGAAGAAAACCCTACTATCGTTGGTCATGGTTCTTGCCTGGACCATGCCCTCCCATGCTGATGAAGGCATGTGGACACTGTACAACCTGCCGCAAGCCATCTATGAGCAGATGAAACAGTACGGCTTCCAGTTGCCGATGGAGCAACTCTACCAGAGCGACAACGCCGTGAAGAATGCCGTTGTTAACTTCGGCGGCTACTGTTCAGGTGTCGTGGTTAGTTCCGAAGGACTGGTATTCACCAATCACCATTGCGGTTTCGACGCCATTCGCCGCCATTCCACCGTAGAGCACGACTACATGCTCAACGGTTTTGTGGCCCAGAGCTACGAGGAGGAACTGCCCAACGAGGACCTGTTCGTCAGCTTTATGATTGAGCAGAAGGACGTAACGGATAGCGTGATGACACTGCTGAAAGGAAAGACCATGCGCCAGCAGGGTGACATTGTTGACAGTCTGGAAAACGCATGGCAGAAAGCCATCCGCCAGCAGGACTCTACGCTGCGTGTCGAGGTGAAGCCTTTCTACGAGGGTAACAAGTACTATTGCACCACCTACCGCGACTTCGAGGACGTGCGACTGGTGTTCACCGTTCCCAAGTCGATGGGTAAGTACGGCGGTGAGACCGATAACTGGATGTGGCCGCGCCAGACGTGCGACTACTCCGTATTCCGCATCTATGCAGACCCCAAGACGAATGGCCCCGCAAAATACTCTAAGGATAATGTTCCTTATCGTCCGCAGTCGTGGGCTCGCGTGTCGATGGACGGCTATAAGCCTGGCGACTTTGCCATGATTATGGGTTATCCCGGCTCTACCAGCCGCTACCTCAGCAGCTATGGCATCCAGGAACGCCGCGACGCCATCAACGCTCCCCGTGTGCAGGTTCGTGCCATCAAGCAGGAGGTCATGCTGCGCCACATGCGCTCTTCAGAGGCGGTACGCATCATGTACGAGTCGAAATATGCCAGTTCCAGCAACTACTGGAAGAACTCCATCGGTATGAACAAATGTATCGATTCCATCGGTCTGATACAGCAGAAGCGTGCCTTCGAGCAGCGCATCAGCCGCTGGATGGACGAGACGGGCTATCTGAAGGGACAGCTCGACTTCGACAGTCTGCAGCGCCTCTACGAGAAGCGCATGGTGCTGCGCCGCTACCAGACTCTTTTCCGTGAGACCTTCGTCATGCAGGACGAGCTGAGCCAGCGCGTGTGGAAAAACCGCTTCGGCATCGGTGTGAAGGGAGAAGGCAAGAAGCAGCATGTCGTCTATGAGGACAACAGCAAGGAGTGGGACCAGGCTACCGAGCGTGAGATGTTGACAGCCCTGCTGAAGAACTATCGTCTGCAGGTGACCGACATGCGTTTTCTGCCAGCGTTCTACAACACCATCTATATGAAATATCACGGCGACTATGCTGCCTACGTCAACGACCTCTACGACAAGTCGGTGCTGATGCAGAGCGGCAAGCCTGTGTATTTCAAGAAGAAGAGCTATCTGAAGGACATGGGCGTGACCTATGGTCTGGACATCATGGAGGTATATGAGGAACTTCGTTCTGCCATGTCGAAACTGAGCGAAGACATTGCTACCCAGGAGCGGCTGCTTTGTGCTGCCGTGTTGCGCATGGAGCAAGACCTGCCTAACTACTCGGATGCCAACTTCACCATGCGCATGACCTACGGTCAGATTGGTGAATACTCGTTAGGTGGCAAGCCTTCAGGCTACTACACCACCGCTCGCAGCTTGTGGGAGAAGATGCAGCATGCCGATGAGAATGTGGAATACTATGCCGAGCCCGTCATGCACCAGCTGATGGCCGAGAAGAATTTCGGACCGTATGCCGACCCATTGACGGGTACCCTGCAACTGTGCTTTCTGTCGAACAACGACATCACGGGTGGAAACAGCGGATCGCCTATCTTCAACGGAAAGGGCGAACTGCTTGGTCTGGCATTCGATGGCAACTGGGACTCGCTGGCCAGCGACATCTTTTTCGACCGCCAGCTGGCTCGTACCATCAATGTCGATGTGCGTTACATGCTTTATCTCATGGATTGCTGGGGACACGCAACCCGCCTCATCGAGGAGATCAACGTACCTCGCTAAGTCATCGAACGGCCTTCGTCAAGTCAGCGAACGGCCTTTGTCAAGTCAGCGAACGGCCTTCGTCAAGTTTGCGAACGGCTTTCGTCAAGTTTGCGAACGTCTTTCGTTAACCTCGAAGATAGGCTTGACCATGTTGTTGACTGGAGTCAACAGATTCTGTGACTTAAGTCAACAGACTTCTTGACTACAGTCAACAGATTTCTCGACTCCAGTCAACGGGTTGACGAAGATAGTCCTCGAACAAGCTAAAGGCCGCTTTTGCACAAGGCGAAAGCGGCTTTTGCATATAGCGACCATAGGTATTGCATCAAGCAACCATAGCTGTCACATCAAGGAAGCATAGGTATTGCATCAAGCAACCATAGCTGTCACATCAAGGAAGCATAGGTGTTGCATCAAGCAACCATAGCTGTTGATAGGGTGACGAGCAGTCCGAAGGACCTTATTTCTTCTTACGAGGTTTGCGGATGGCCCAGCCTTCCTCTTCGAAATCAGGGATTTCACCCTTTAGCTTCATGCCCTTGGGATTCAGGAACTGCATCCAGTCTTCTTTTTGATGGGGCTTTTGGGGCTTGTTGGGCTCATGGGTCTTATGGGTCTTATGGGGCTCATGGGTTTGATGGGGCTTATGGGCTTTGACGCCCTTGCCCCCTTCGGAGGCATCGTTGCAGCGCACCTCGCGGCGCTTGTAGGTCTGGCCGTCGATGTACTTCATGACGCGCTCGGCATCTTCCTCAGGCACTTCGAAGTATGACATGGTCTGCAGTAGGTCGATGTGACCAACCTCTACGTGCCCGCGTACATTTTTATTTAAGAACTGCATCAACTCGCCTGGATAGAAACCGTCCTTCTTGCCCAGGTTGATGAAGAGCTTCGTATAGCCAGGAGACCCACCCCTTTGCCCCTCCCTATCAGTGAGGGGAGTAGAATGTTTGCCTCCCTTAGAGCGATTACGCCCCTCTCTCGCAGAGAGGGGTTGGGGGAGAGTCTGGATCTCCGGTGCATTCTTATAGTAGTCTAAGAACCTGCCGAACTCCATGGAGACGATTTTCTTGATGAGGTCGTCCTTGTCGATGTACTCGAAGTAGCGGCTGATGTCCTGCATGAAGGGAGCAATCTGTTCCTCATCGACGTCGGCCTTGACTATCTGGTCCATCACTTTGTAGAGCTGCTTCTTGCAGATCTCCTCGGCAGAGGGAATGGTGCCTTGCTCAAAAGCCTTGCCAATCTCTCGTTCAATGTTGCGAATCTTGTACTTCTCGCGACTGTGAACGATGCTGAGGCTCGTACCCTTCTTGCCAGCACGACCGGTACGGCCTGATCGGTGTGTGTAGTTCTCTATGTCGTCGGGCAGTCCGTAATTGATGACGTGCGTCAGATCATCGACATCGAGTCCGCGGGCAGCCACGTCGGTAGCTACCAGCAGCTGAACCGTGTGCTGGCGGAACTTCTGCATCGTCAGGTCGCGCTGCTGCTGCGACAGGTCGCCGTGTAGCGACTCGGCATTGTAACCGTCACGAATCAGTTTGTCTGCCACCTCCTGCGTCTCTACCTTCGTGCGACAGAAGATGATGGCAAAGATGCGGGGGTTGTAATCCACCAGACGCTTCAGTGCCAAGTACTTATCCTTGGCATTCACCATATAGTAGATGTGGTTCACATGCTCGGCACCCTCGTTGCGGCTGCCTACAACAATCTCCTTGGCATCGTGCAGATAACCCTTGGCAATGCGCTCAATGTCGCGGCTCATGGTAGCAGAGAAGAGCAGCGTGTTCCGCTCCTCAGGCACCTGTTCCAGTATCTCGTCGATGCTCTCCTGGAATCCCATATTCAGCATCTCGTCGGCCTCGTCCAGCACCACGTTTTGCACATCGTCCAACTGTGCCACGCCACGTTTCATCAGGTCGATGAGTCGGCCGGGGGTAGCTACGATAATCTGCACGCCCTTCCTCAAGGCACGTATCTGTTGCTCGATGCTGGCACCGCCATAGACCGCCTCGATGTGGATGCCCTCCAGGTATTTGCCAAAGTCGCGCAGGTCGTCGGCAATCTGTAAGCAAAGCTCTCGTGTAGGAGCGAGAATCAGGGCCAGCGGCAGACCTCTTCCCACTTCGCCTAAATGAGGACGGGGCTTCTCAGCAATCCTTTGCAGCACAGGAATGCCGAAGGCTGCAGTCTTGCCAGTACCCGTTTGTGCCAGCGCAATGACGTCTTGCTTGTTCTCTAATAAATAAGGTATTACTTCTTCCTGTACGGGCATGGGTTGTACGAACCCCATCTCCTCGATGGCATGGCGAATCTCTTCGCAGACGCCTAATTCTTCAAATGTCTTCATTGTCGGATACAAAGTGGTTTTTATTGGCTTTTGATGATCTTGAACAGTTTGTCGCTGGGGCGTACCTTCTCGGGTACCTTGATGCTGACACGCGTGCCCTGCTGGGCAACGGTGACACTGGAGGTGTCGTCGTGTATCTCGTCAACGGTGACGTAGAGTGCTCCGGTGGTAGGACCGGTGATAAGCATCTTGTCACCAATGGCAAAAGTATCGGCCTCGACGGTAAATTCAGCAACGCCTAACTTGGAGAAGTACTTTACGCCCTTGCCGATGTACTGCTTGCGCTCAGTGGCATTGCTGCCGTAGTTGCTGTTCCACTCGCCCAGCAGTTGTCCTTGGTAGTAGCCGTCCCAGAAGCCACGGTTGAAGACGGTGGCGAGGCGCTCGTCCCACGCATCTTTCTTCTCTTCCGTGAAGCTACCGTCCAAGACGCTCTGGATGGCTTCCTTGTAGCATTGTACTACGGTGAGCACATATTCAGGACCACGGGCACGCCCCTCAATCTTAAAGACGCGCACGCCAGCCTGCATCATCTTATCAATAAAGCGGATGGTCTTCAGGTCCTTGGGCGACATGATATACTTATTGTCAATCTCCAGTTCTGTTCCCGTCTCGCGGTCGGTGACGATGTACGAGCGGCGGCACAGCTGCATGCAGGCACCGCGGTTGGCACTGCGTCCTGTATTGTCAAGACTCATGTAGCACTTGCCGCTGACCGCCATGCAGAGTGCTCCGTGGCAGAACATCTCGATGCGTACCAACTCTCCGGAAGGTCCGCAGATATGTTGTTCCTCTATCTGGCGGTATATCTCTGCCACCTGCTCCATGCGCAACTCTCGGGCGAGCACGACGACATCGGCAAACTGGGCATAGAAGCGCAGCGCTTCGATGTTCGAAATGTTCAGCTGTGTGCTGAGGTGAACCTCCACGCCCTGTTGCCGGCAATATTGCATGACGGCAATGTCGCAGGCGATGACGGCGCTGATGCCTGCCTCGCGGGCAGCATCGATGATCTGGTGCATCAGGGGAATGTCCTCGCCGTAGATGATGGTGTTGACGGTAAGGTACGACTTGACGCCGTGCTCCCGGCAGATGGTGGCAATGTCGCGCAGGTCGTCGATGGTGAAGTGGTTGGCGGAGTGCGACCGCATGTTGAGCTGTTCCACACCGAAGTAGATGGAACCGGCACCGGCCTTCAAGGCTGCAGCCAGTGAGTCGCGGCTGCCGACAGGGGCCATGATTTCGTAGTCTTGTATGTTGTTGTTCATTCTTTTTTTCTTTTTCGTTATGTCGTTATGTCGATATTTCGATATGTCGTTATGTCGTTATGTCGATATGTAGTTATGTCGATATGTCGTTATGTCGATATGTCGTTATGTCGATATGTCGATATGTCATTTTAATCTCCCCTCCCTCGGGGAGGGGCAGGGGGTGGGCTACTTCTGCCTACTGGCATCCAGTCGCAAGAAGATGAAGAGCAGCAGCGTGAATCCCCACAGCGACGAACCGCCATAGCTGAAGAAGGGTAGGGGAATGCCGATGACGGGGGTGAGTCCCAGTACCATGCCGACGTTGATGAAGACGTGGAACAGGAAGATGCTTAACACGCAGTAGCCGTAGATGCGGGCAAAGTGGAACGGTTGTCGCTCGGAAAGATAGATGAGTCGCCAGATGAGCGCCAAGAACAGCAGAAGGACACCTGCAGAACCTACAAATCCTTCTTCCTCGCCGACGGTGCAGAAGATGAAGTCGGTGTCTTGCTCAGGCACGAACTTCAGCTTGGTCTGGGTGCCGTTGAGGAATCCCTTACCTTCCAGACCGCCCGAGCCGATGGCTATCTCCGACTGATGAACGTTATAGCCGGCGCCCCGCAAGTCTTCGTCGAGACCTAACAGCACGTTGATGCGGGAGCGCTGGTGAGGTTCCATGACGTTTTGCATGATGTAGTCGCTACCATAATAGAATAAGGTAGAGCCTATCGCGAAGAGGGCTATGAAGTAATAGGTATGGAAACGACTGCCCAGTCCTTCCCATAGCAGATAACCTGTGATGGCGGCAATGATGGCCAGTTGGATATAGATGATGTTCAGCGGAATGAGCAATAGCGGCAGCGACAGTAGCGTTGCTCCAATGGCATAGAATAACAGGTGCATGGCGAGACGACGGTTGCCATAGACCCATACCATGCCGATAGAGAACAGCTGGACGAGCAGCAGTACGGTGAACTCGCCGACGGAGGTGAGCGAAGAGCCCATATAGACGTCGGCATAGCGGATGCCGACAACGAAATAGACAACCATGGCAACGCCGGTGAACAGAATGCTGCCAGGCATACCCTCACGATAGAACATGAGGAAGAAGGACAGATAGACCAGCGCTGAACCCGTCTCACGCTGTAGCACGATGCAGACCATCGGCAGCAGGATGATGAGCAGACTGCCGGCAAAGTGGCGCCACTGCTGGATGTTATAGCCATAGATGGACATGAACTTCGCCAGTGCCAGTGCCGTGGCAAACTTGGCAAACTCGGCAGGTTGCAGACGAAGGGGGCCTAACACCAGCCAAGAGCGGGAACCCTTGATGCTATGCGGATTGAATATCGTCAGGAACAGCAATAGCAGCAACAGTCCGTAGATGATGTAGGAGAAGGTATCGTAGAAACGGTCGTCGAGCATGACGATGACAAAGCCCAGCATGATGCTGGTGCCTATCCAAACAATCTGCATGCCTGAACGGGTGGAGAGGCTGAAGATGTCGGTATCGCCATAAGAATAGCTGGCACCGCACACGCTGAGCCACCCGAAGCTGAGCAGGGCGATGTAGATGGCTATCGTCCACCAGTCGAGGTTGCGTAGTACGCTTTGCTGTCGATGACTATCTGCTGGTGTTACCATAGGAGATGTGTCTGTTTTGCAAGTCGGTAGCCCTGTGTTCTGAAGACTCCGACAGCTTACCGTTAATATACTGTTCCATGATCAGCCCGCCAATGGGCACGCCATAAGTAGCACCCCAGCCACCGTTCTCGACATAGACGGCAACGGCAATCTTGGGGTTGTCCATGGGGGCAAAGCCCATGAATACGGAGTGGTCGTGACCACGGTTCTGGGCCGTACCCGTCTTGCCGCAAGCCATGAAGTCGTACTTGGCCAGTTCATGGCATGTGCCTCCCGTAGCAGAAGCTCGCATGCCCTGCACGACATAGTCGTAGGCTTCACGGCTGGCCATGGTGTGACGCTTCTGGGTATAGAGACTGTCTAAAGGTTCATCCTGTATCTTTTTGACGACATGTGGTGTGATGAACCAGCCACGGTTGGCAATGGTAGCACCAAGGTTGGCAATCTGCAGCGGCGTAGCATTAACCTCACCCTGTCCGATGGCAATAGAGATGATGGTCAGTCCGTTCCACGAACCCTTGTAGGCCTTGTCGTAGAACTCCGCATTGGGGATGAGGCCTCGCTTCTCGCCAGGCAAATCGACACCTAACCGATAGCCGAAGCCCATAGACACCATGTAGTCGCGCCACGTGTTCATGGCTTGCTGCACGGAACCGTACTTCCTGGAACCTATCATGTAGTAGAGTCCCCAGCAGAAATAACCGTTGCACGACGTGGAGAGTGCTGGAATGAGTGGCAGTGGAGACGCATGGCCGTGACAGCCGACATGCAGTCCTCGGTAGTTGAAACCGTGCTGGCAGGGATAGGCCGTCTGTGTAGGATGAATGATGCCTTCGGTCATAAAGGTCAAGCCCTGCGTGGTCTTAAACGTTGAACCGGGAGGATACTGACCCATGATGCTTCGGTTGAGCAGAGGTTTCCACACATTCTGACTCAGCGCACGATGACTCTTGGAGCGCTGGCGACCCACCATCATGCGTGGGTCGTAGCTGGGAGATGATACCATGCAGAGAATCTCGCCCGTCTGGGGCTCGATGGCAACGATACTGCCAATCTTGCCCTCCATCAGTCGCTCACCCAGCGCCTGGAGGTCGGCATCCAGTCCCAACGTCAGGTTCTTGCCGGCAACAGGCTTGCGGTCGAACTTTCCTTGCTGGTAGCGGCCTTGCACTCTGCCGTGAGCGTCACGGAGCAGAATCTGCATACCCTTCTGTCCCCGCAACTGCCGTTCATAGCTGCGCTCCACGCCTAACTTGCCAATGTAGTCGCCAGGCTGGTAGTAGTCGTCTTCCTCAATGTCGGCGGTCGAGACTTCACCGATATCTCCGAGAACGTGTGCAGCAAAGGGATACTGGTATTGGCGGATGGAGCGTCGTTGTATGTAAAAGCCGGGATACTGGAACATCTTCTCCTGGAACACGCTGAAGTCTTCCTCTGCCAATTGGCTCATGAAGAGTTGTTGGGTGAAGCGCGAATAGCCCGGGTTTTTGTTGCGGTCCTTGATGGTTGCCATGCGGCGGTCGAACTCTTCGCGTGTGATGTTCAGCGTCTTACAGAAATCGAGGGTGTCCAGTCTGCCCTTGGCTTCGTTCATGACCACCATAATGTCGTAGGCTGGCTGGTTGAATACCAGCAGCTTGCCGTTGCGGTCGGTGATGATGCCCCTTGAGGGGAATTCTATCTTTTTCAGGAAAGCGTTGGAGTCGGCACTCTTCTTGTAGTCGTCACTGGTAATCTGCAGGGTGAACAGACGGATGATATAGACAGCAATGATGAGTGCTGCCACCCCGCCAATCACATAACGGCGATAATCCAGTTCGTGGTCTTTTACGTCTTTCACGATAGCCCTCCTTTCGCCTTCTTATTTCTTTTTGGCAGTCTCAAAGGTGAATATGAGTGCCAAAGTGATAGCGGCACTGCCTACTACACATGCTATCCAGCGCAAAGGATTGAAGAACGAGAACTGCTCGAATGTGAAGAACAGCATGCAGTATAGCAGGACGAGAGGAATGGCATAGTAGCTATACCTGAGTGCTCCAAGCGACTTGATGGACGGCTTGAAACCAGACAACACGTCGCGCGACATGAACATGCCGAGATAGTAGGGTTGTATGGCGGCAATGGCTGTTAGCGAGGCAGCGGCTACTCCTGGCGTGTTGGTAAAGATATCGACCGACAGTCCCATGGAAAAGCCCCATAGGAGAATAGACCATTTCGGGTGCTGATAAGGAAATTGCAGAATGAAATAGACATACAGCAAAGGCGTGGCGACACCCAGCAGGTGGATGTAGTCCAACAACAGCACTTGTGCTATGAGGAACACCAGTAGCGTTGCTATTCGTTTCAGCGTGTCTGTCTTCATGTTATTCCTTTACGTTCAGTTTCAGAGAGTCTTTGGCGGCTTGCTGCAGTCTCATGCGCTCAGCAATGGACTTGTCGCTGATGACTACGACGTCGCGAATGTTGCCGAAATCGGTCGAGAGTCTGATTTTCAGACGATACGAGAGTCCGTCGCTGGAGTTGAAGGCTTTCTCTACGCGTCCTACCAGCACACCGGCAGGGAAAATGCTGGAGTAGCCGTTCGTCTCTACCCAGTCGCCGCGCTTGAAACGGGCATGGCGTGGAATGTTCTCCAAATAAGCATAGCGAGCGTCGCCTCCCTCCCAGCGGAGCACTCCGAAATAGCCTTGCCCTCTGATGGCACAGCTGATGCGCGAGGAATGGCTATTCAGAATGGGAATGATGACGGAATAATGGGTGGAGGTCAGATAGACCACGCCGACAATACCTTGTCCGCAGGCAACACCCATGCCCGTCTCAATACCGTCGGATGTACCCCGGTCGATGGTCATCAGGTTGTCGGGGCTGTCCAGTTCGTTGTTGATCACTTTGGCAGGTATGAGCTGATACTGGCTCAGTGAGTCCAGCTCCTGTTTCTCGCGGTCGCTGATGTGCTTCGTCCGGTCGGCATACAACCGGCGCAGTTGCGTCACCTGACGTTCCAGATAGTAGTTGCGGAGCGCCAGGTCGCTGTTGACTTCCTTCAGGTGAAAGAGTGACTTGACGGCAGAGCTGTATTGATAGACCGTCCCTGCCACATAGTTTGCTGACGAGAACCACACACTGCTCTGGTAGCTGTTGTGTTGAAACAACAGCACCAGACTCACCACTTCCAGCACTACAAATAAAAGCCAGTGGTAGTGACGTTGTAGGAACTCCAGCAGATTATGCATGGTGGCGTTACCTCATCAAGAAGGTGAAGCGGTCAACGTTCTTCAACGCTATGCCGGCACCTTTGGCAACAGAGTGCAACGGGTCTTCGGCAATATGGAAGGGAATGTTGATCTTGTCTTCCAGACGGCGGTCAAGACCACGCAGCAGTGCTCCGCCACCAGCCAGCCAGATGCCGTTCTTGACGATGTCGGCATACAGCTCAGGGGGCGTGTTCTCCAAAGCAGAGAGTACAGCGTTCTCAATCTTTGCTACGGTCTTGTCCATGCAATGGGCAATCTCCTGGTAGCAAACAGGAACCTCCATAGGCAGTGCCGTAATGCGGTTCGGGCCGTGTACAACGTAGTCGTCAGGAGCCTCGTCGCCTAAGTCTGTCAATGCCGAGCCGACGGCAATCTTGATGCGCTCCGCCATACGCTCAGAGACCTTTACGTTGTGCTGGCGCGACATGTATTCCTGAATGTCGGAAGTCAGGTCGTCGCCTGCCGTACGGATGGAGTTGTTGGAAACGATACCGCCCAGTGAGATGACGGCAATCTCGGTAGAGCCACCGCCGATATCGACAATCATGTTGCCCTCGGGGGCTTCTACGTCGATACCGATACCGATGGCTGCTGCCATGGGTTCAAAGATCAGATAGACATCACGACCATCGGCGTGCTCTGCACTGTCGCGGACGGCACGGAGCTCTACTTCCGTAGAACCCGACGGAACACCGATGACCATGCGCAGCGAAGGTGAGAAGAGGCGTGAGCCGCGGTGAACCATCTTGATGAGGCCACGCATCATCTGCTCACAAGCGGAGAAGTCGGCTATCACACCGTCGCGAAGCGGGCGCACGGTGCGGATGTTGTCATGTGTCTTCTCGTACATCATCTTGGCCTTGCTGCCAACAGCCAGCATCTTGCCGGTGTGGCGGTCCAGTGCTACTACTGAGGGCTCGTCAACAACTATCTTGTCATCGCTGATGATAATGGTGTTGGCGGTGCCAAGGTCCATTGCTATTTCTTGGACAAAACTGAAAAATCCCATTTTAATTTACTATTTGACAATTTACAATTTACTATTTGCAATTTACTTGGCAAACCAGCCGTGGATGGCTGTGTCGTAGTGACTGCTGACACCGAAGGCACGGGTAGCCAGCATGCGGCGCTGCTCCTTAGTGGTTTCTGCTCCTTGTTTCTTGAGGATGTCCAGCAGCACGCTGTATTCTGCCTTTGAGGGTACGATGACGACGTCGTTGAAGTTCTTGGCACCGGCACGTATCAGCGAGATGCCGCCAATGTCAATCTTCTCGATGATGTCCTCCTCGACGGCACCGCTGGCAACGGTCTGCTCGAAGGGGTAGAGGTCAACGATGACGAGGTCGATCTCGGGAATCTCGTACTGTGACATCTGCTGACGGTCGCCTTCATTGTCGCGGCGTCCTAAGATACCTCCAAACACTTTGGGGTGCAGTGTCTTCACGCGTCCACCGAGAATAGAGGGGTAGGTGGTGAGTTCCTCCACCTTCTGGCACGGATATCCCAAAGACTCTATAAATGTCTGGGTACCACCTGTTGACAGGAACTTGACGCCTTCGTCGTTCAGCTTTTGAAGCAGTTCTTCCAGCCCATCTTTATGAAAAACAGAGATGAGCGCAGTTTTTATTCTCTTAATGTCTGACATAAATATAACGTTATATAACAGGCTGCAAAAGTACAAAAAAGACAGCACATTCATGCTATCTTTTACCTAAAAATTTTCATCGACTAAAAAAATAATAATGTATATCAATCAAAATGGGGATTTTTTTGTACCTTTGCCGAGAAATTATGCTTTTTATTTGGTGAATCATTCAATTAAACACAACGAGTATGCTATCTTTTGAGTGCGACTATAACAACGGAGCCCATCCCAAGGTACTGGAAAACCTTGTCAAGAACAATGACGTGAGAACGACGCCATACGGTTTCGATGAGTTTAGCGAACGGGCTAAAGGCCGTATCCGTGAAGCCTGTGGCATGCCTGATGCGCAGATATTCTTCCTGACGGGCGGCACTCAGACCAACGCTACCACGATAGACTCCATACTTTATCAGTACGAAGGCGTCATCTGTGTTGACAGCGGTCATATCAATGTCCATGAGGCTGGTGCTGTGGAGTTTACGGAGCACAAGATCATCACGCTGCCTGAGCAGCAGGGCAAGATGAGTGCCAAGACGCTGGACAAGTATCTCGACGACTTCATGCACGATGGCAACAATGCCCATGCGGTCTATCCCGGTTTGGTGTATATCACTTTCCCTACAGAGTTAGGAACACTTTATACCGCACAGGAGTTGACGGACATCTATACCGTTTGCCAGCACTACGACATTCCGCTCTATATTGATGGGGCTCGTCTGGGCTATGGCCTGATGGCCGATGGCTGCGATATCACGCTTCCTTTCCTGGCTCGGCATTGTGATGTGTTCTACATTGGCGGCACGAAGATAGGAGCACTTTGCGGCGAGGCGGTCGTGTTTACAAACCGTCAGGCCCACAAGCACTTCTTCTCCATTCAGAAGCAGCACGGTGCCGTGATAGCCAAAGGAGCACTTATTGGTCTGCAGTTTGACGCGCTCTTTACGGACAAGCTCTACTTTAAGCTGGCCCGTCATGCCATCGAAAAGGCCATGCTGATGAAGCAGATGTTCAAGCGTAAAGGTTATGAGTTCTTCTTGGACTCGCCGACCAACCAGCAGTTTGTGGTTTTGCCCAACGACATCGTGGAGCGCTTGCAACAACAGGTGGAGTTCACGCACTGGGGCAAGGCTGACATCCACCACACCATCTGCCGCTTTGTGACCAGCTGGGCGACAACCGACGAGGAGTTGGCGGCGTTGGACAGCTTGTTATAGCAGCCGTTCCTTCGGTTTTTTCCGCATGATAACACATTTTTTCACTGAAAACTGAAAATAATTCTTAATTCGTGCGTTGTAATTGATAATTATTTCGTACCTTTGCAGCCGATTTTCAAAAGATCGGGATGTAGCGCAGTTGGTAGCGCACTACGTTCGGGACGTAGGGGTCGGGCGTTCGAGTCGCCTCATCCCGACAACGCAAGGTTGTCAATCGCAGG
>CACYOC010000028.1 GCA_902775975.1 uncultured Bacteroidales bacterium
ACCGAAGATACAGAGAGAGTGAGAAGCCAGCGTACGGGCAGAAACGTCGAATACGCAAGGAATCAGCTCACCGGCAATCTTGTACATGTTAGGAATCATGAGCAGCAGACCCTGAGAAGCGGTGAAGGTGGTAGTCAGGGCACCAGCCTGCAGTGAACCGTGAACGGCACCGGCAGCACCAGCCTCAGACTGCATTTCTTGCACACTTACGGTCTGACCCCAGAGGTTCTTACGACCACGGGCAGCCCATTCGTCAACGTGCTCAGCCATAGGTGAGCTCGGGGTGATGGGGTAGATAGCAGCTACCTCCGAGAACATGTAACTCACGTGAGCCGCAGCCTCGTTACCATCACAGGTGATAAATTTCTTTTCTTTAGACATTTGTTTAGAATAGATTAAAAAATATTATGTATTTCGTTACATTAGTAGCGCTGTTCTCAATTCCGTTGCAAAGTTACGAATAAATTCCCGAAGTGCAAAGCGGAGATTGCAAAATATTGCTAAAACGTTTGCGTTTGTATTTTGTCTAAATTAATAGAGGAACCCTAAAAGCCATAGCGGAATCTGGTTATCTTTGCCTATTTCAGTATTATAGCGCGCATAGATGGTGTCTGGCGCGTACCTTATTTTATTATGCGCGGCAGCGTCACAGATACGGAACTTCAGGTGTCCGTCGATGGTGTAGAACTGTTCATGTCCCTGCTGATTGACCTTATGGTCCTTCCACATGGTGTTGACAAAGAACGTCTCCATAGCGGTCTGCTTATCGACGTGGATGGGGTAGATGGCATAGAGTAGGTTGGAGTTGTGGAGCATGACCTTCGACGGTTTCTTGGGGAACGTCTCGCCGACGGGGTAGATCATGTTCAGCAGACGGGCGTCCGCCAGGTATTTGATGTAGTTCATCACCGTGGCGCGGCTGGTTTGTATGTCGTTAGCCAACTGACTGACGTTGGGAGCCTTCGGTCCGTCCTCTGCCAACTGGTAGAACAGCTTCTTAATCTTGGTCAGATACTTTAGCTCAATCTGCTTGATGAGCAGGATATCGACCTCCATCATCATGTTCATGGTCTTCAGCAGGTTCTCCGAGTAGTTGCGCTGTTCCTGGAAGAAGGGGTAGAAGCCGTGGTGGATATAGTCCTGGAAGTAGCGGTTGGGCGACACCTTGGGCAGTATCTGCTTGATGATGTGCTCGTGGTCGCGCAGTATCTCCTCTAAGGTATAGGGGCGGAAGTCGTTGCCCGTCATGAGGTTGATGAATTCGCGGAAGGAGAATCCGCGCAGGTTATACGACTTGACAATTCCGTTCAATTCGGGGTTTTCGTCTTTCAGGCGCATCACGCTGCTGCCGGTGAAGACAATCTTCAGATAAGGGTACTGGTCGTAGCACTTACGCAGTTCGGCACTCCAGTCGGGCTGCTTGAACACCTGGTCGATGAGCAGCACGCGACCGCCTTTCTTGCAGAACTCGCCGGCAAAGTCGGCAATGCCGTGCCCCTGGAAGTAGAAGTTGTTCATGTTGATGTACAGGCACTGGCGGTCGTCCAGACTGAATCGCTCCTTGGCATATTGCAGCAGGAAAGTCGTCTTGCCCACGCCACGGGTTCCCTTGATGCCTATCATGCGGTCGTTCCAGTCGATTTCGTCCATCAACAGGCGACGTACAGGGGCATTGACGTGTTCTACCAGGTAGCGATGCGTTCGAAAAAAAGCTTCCATATCGTTGGGTATTGTTTTCAATAGCAGGCACAAAGGTACGAATTATTTTGCAAATTGCAAAGCAGAGATTGCAAAAATCTCATTTATTTTTATTATTTTTGCACCCGCAAAGCCGAAAGGAAACATTTTTCTTAGTGAATGAAACATGATTACCATCATCGTAAAGCCGTAAGAACATGACGTTACACGTTTTCAACCCTGAGCACGACATGGCGCTTGCCGCCAATCTGTCGAACTTCACATCGCCACGTGCCGGACGCCTGTTGCGCAGCGACTTAGGCTTTCTGCCTGCCTTGTGGGCAGAGGAGGGCGATGCGGTGTGGGTCGATGACGTTGCTGCAGCCGGTAAGCAATGGCCCGGCAACTATGTCTGTTCCTTGGCGGAAGTTAACGTTACGGCTGTTGCTCCTTGGGGTTGGGACCGTGCCTTGTGCGCTCAACTCAGGCGTCAGGGCGTGCCTGCCGACGTGCTGCCTACCGACGAACAGTTAGAGCGCTACCGCCAACTGTCTCATCGCCGCACGGCAGCTCTCTTGCTGCCACAATTGCGCGTTGAGGGAACGGTGGGCGAGGCAGTAGCTTGTTCTACGCTCGATGAAATTGCCGCTTTTCAGTCGCGCCACGGCAACATCGTGCTCAAGGCACCCTGGTCGTCGAGTGGGCGAGGGGTCAGGTTCTTAGAATCAGCAAGTCCTATAAGCCCCATAGGCCCTATGAGCCCCATAATCTCCTGGATTACCCGCACCATCCAGACGCAAGGCTGTATCATGGCTGAGCCCAAATACGAGAAGGTGATGGACTTCGGCATGGAGTTCGAGGTCGATGAAATGGGACAAATCCGCTATTGCGGACTGTCGCTATTCCATACCGTTGGCAGTGCTTATATGGGAAATCTGCTGGTCACTGAAAAGAGAAAGCAAGAAGTGATAAGTCGTTATATCCCAGTAAGTTTACTGGAAGACATTAAAGAAAGGATAAGACGTTGTTTGTCGCTTTCCGACTACCGAGGATGCTTCGGGGTGGATATGATGATTTGTGCTTCTTCCCATGAACAAGGGACTACAGAGACCGCAGCTCCTTATCTGCTGCATCCCTGTGTGGAAATCAACCTGCGCCGCACCATGGGACACGTGGCATTAGCGTTGCACCGCCGACTGAACCCCACGGACGATGATGCCTTTGAGGCTGTCATGCAGGTGAAATACGACGGTGCTCACTATCGTCTTTCCTACCAATAATCTTACGTGAGTTTGTCGTTACCGTCGCAGTTGCCAGAAGGCGACGGCAGCGGCGGCGGCAACATTCAGCGAATCCACACCGTGCGCCATGGGTATGCGTACCGTGTAGTCGGCTTGCTCGATGGTTTGGCGGGGCAGTCCGTCGCCCTCCGTTCCCATGACGATTGCCAGTCGCTCCTCTTGCGCCAGCCGTGGGTCGTCCAGAGCGATGCTGTCGTCGCAGAGTGCCATGGCTGCCGTGCGGAAGCCGTAGTCCTTCAGACTACTGACAGGACCGTCTATCCACGTCCAAGGCACGAGGAACACCGAACCCATCGACACACGGACAGCCCTTCGGTTCAGCGGGTCACAAGAGTCGCGCGTCAAAATGACGGCATCGATGCCCAAGGCTGCTGCCGAGCGGAAGATGGCTCCGATGTTCGTCGTATCCGTCACGGCCTCTATGACGACAATGCGGTGGGCGTCTCTGAGCACGTCTGCCAGTGCGGGAGCAGGTTTGCGCCGCATGGCACAGAGTACACCACGGGTCAGCGTATAGCCCGTCAGCTGCGCCAGCAGTTCGCGATGGCCGGTATAGACGGGGACGTCCTCGGGCAGTCGTTCCACAATGTCACGGGCATCGCCGTCGATGTGTTTGTGTTCGCAGAGTAGGGCCGTGGGTTGCCAACCGGCATCCAGCGCCACACGGATGACCTTCGGGCTCTCGGCGATGAAGAGTCCCTTTTCGGGTTCCAGGGTCATGCGCAGCTGTGCCTCGGTAAGTGTGCTAAAGACCTCCAGCTGCTTGTTTTGGAGGGATGTAATCTCGATAATAGCCATAATTGTGGGCAAATTTACAAAATAATTGCGAATTATGCGTGCGGAATTGAAAAATATTTCGTAACTTTGCACCCGCATTTAACAAATGCGCTTGGGAGTTTGGCCTTCTTTAGCCTTGCAACCCATGGTCTGGTAGCTCAGCTGGATAGAGCAACAGCCTTCTAAGCTGTGGGTCTCGGGTTCGAATCCCGACCGGATCACAAGAGAGGATGGCGCTCGTGCGACCATCCTTTTTTAAGCAGTGCCACGGTCTGTCGCTGGTGTTAACCACCTCCCGTCACGGAGGAGGGTAGAGCACGAGAGGAAAGTCCGGGCAGCACAGGACACCCCACTGGTGAAAGTGCCAGCAGTTGGCGACAGCTGGATATGGAAGAAGAAAACTACCGCCTTGCCGTCATGGCTCCTTGCGGAGATTCTGCGGCGGGTAAGGGTGAGAAGGTGGCGTAAGAGACCACCAGCCGGCGGGCGATCGTCGGGCTGTTCCATCTGGGGGCTGCAAGTTCGCGTAAACCACTGTCTGAGGACTGTCCGTCCGATGCGTCAGCTACGGTGGAGGGTGGAATGCTTGAGCCGCAGGGTAACCGGCGGATTAGATAAATGACAGACACCCCGCAAGGGGCACAGAACCCGGCTTATAGGGGCACTGCTTTTTTCACACTGACAACAAAATAAATAAGGAGGATATCAAAGTGGGTAAGCAGATCAACCAAATCATCCGTTTCTTTACGACCGACATCTGGCGCATCACGCAGGGTGATGTGTCGCCAGTGCGTTTCCTGATGGTCAGTGCCGTCAAGCGTGTCATGCTGGCGGTGCGTTTCTTCCTCGACAAGCGCGTGCTGTCACAGGCTGCCGCCCTGACGTACTCTACACTGCTGGCCATCGTTCCCATCCTGGCGGTGGTATTTGCCATTGCGCGGGGCTTCGGCTACAGCAAGTACATCGAGGTGTGGTTCCGCGATGCACTGTCGTCGCAGCCGCAGGTGGCAGAGGTCATCATCGACTTCGTCAACAGCTATCTGGTCCACACCAAGAGCGGCGTTTTCTTAGGTATCGGTCTGCTGTTCATGCTCTACACGGTACTCATGCTGGTGAGCAACGTCGAGGACGCCTTCAACGAGATATGGCAGGTGAAGAAGCCGCGCAGCATTTTCCGCACGTTCACCGACTATCTGGCGATGTTTCTGCTGTTTCCCATCATCATCGTCGTCACGTCGGGTATCACCCTGCTGCTGACGACGGTGGTCAACCAGATGCCCGATGTCCTGCTGTTAGGATCCTTCGTGCGCTTCCTCATCGACCTGATACCTTACGTGCTGATGGCGGGAATGTTCATCGGCTTGTACATCTTCATGCCTAACACGCACGTCAGGGCTGTCAACGTCATCATTCCGGGCATCCTTGCCGGTTTTGCCATGCAGGGTCTGCAGATTATCTATATCCATTCGCAGATCTTCCTCTCCAGCTACAACGCCATCTACGGCTCGTTTGCCGCCCTGCCGTTGTTTATGCTGTGGGTACAGATATCGTGGACCATCTGTCTGTTTGGTGCCGAGTTGTGCTATACCAACCAGAACCTGGACTACTACGACTACGACGCCAATACGGGCGAAATCAGCCACCGCTACCGCATCATGCTGTCGGCACTGCTGATGAGCCGTATCTGCCATCGTTTCGAGAAAGGACAGAAGCCTTACTCCGCCCTTGAGTTACGCGACGAGACTCAGATTCCCATCCGCTTTGTCAACGACCTGCTGTACGACCTGACGGACGCTGGTCTGGTGGTCGAGGTGACGAACGACGAGAAGGGCGAGGACTCGCACTTCATGCCTGCCGAGGACATTAACAACCTGACGTTAGGGGTTATGATAGACCGCCTGGAGTCGAAGGGTAAGTGGAAGATAGACCTCGACGTCAGCGAGCTGTTCAAGGGACAGTGGGCGAAGGCGCTGGAGCTGCGCAGCATCTATCTGCGCGAATCGCGCAAGGTTCTCTTAAAAGACCTATAAGCCCCATAAGGCCTATAAGCCCCATAAGCAATGCTCACCATCGACATGAGCTTGATGAGGATGTTCAGCGACGGACCGCTGGTGTCCTTGAACGGGTCACCGACGGTATCGCCAACGATGGTAGCCTTGTGGGCAAAGGAGCCCTTGCCGCCGAAGTTGCCTTCCTCGACCATCTTCTTGGCGTTGTCCCACGCACCACCGGCATTAGCCATGAAGACTGCCAGCGTAAAGCCGCCAGCCAGTGCGCCTACCAACAAGCCTAACACTCCGGCAACGCCGAGGACGATGCCTACGACGATGGGGATGGCGATGGCAAGCAGCGAGGGGAATATCATCTCGTGCTGAGCGGCACGTGTGGAGATTTCTACACAGGAGCCGTAGTCGGGCGTACCCTTACCCTCCAGAATACCGGGAATCTCACGGAACTGGCGGCGTACTTCCTCTACCATCTTCTGGGCGGCACGACCGACGGCCTCCATGGTGAGTCCGCAGAACAGGAAGGCTGCCATGGCACCGATGAAGGCACCGACGAGCACCTTGGGGTTCATCAGGTTCACCTGGAAGTAGTTCATGAAGTCGGGGATGGTAGCATCGGCAGCGGAAATCATCTCGCCTTTGACGTTCTCCATCATCACTCCGGCACGCTCCATGGCAATCTTGATTTCCTCGATGTACGATGCCAGCAGTGCCAGTGCCGTGAGGGCAGCAGAACCGATGGCAAAGCCCTTACCGGTAGCGGCGGTGGTGTTACCCAGGGCGTCGAGAGCATCGGTACGGTGGCGCACCTCTTCTCCCAGCTCGCTCATCTCGGCGTTACCACCGGCATTGTCAGCAATAGGACCGTAGGCGTCGGTAGCCAGGGTGATGCCCAGTGTGGAGAGCATGCCCACGGCGGCAATGCCGATGCCGTACAGACCGTGTGCCAGACTCTCGCTCGACATGCTCAGGTCGAAACCGTTGGCAAAGCCGAAGCTGAGGATGATGGCCACACCGATGGTGATGACGGGGATGCAGGTGGATATCATGCCCGTGCCTATACCTTTTATTATAACAGTAGCGGAACCCGTCAGTCCTGCCTCAGAAATCTTCTGGGTGGGCTTGTACGAGTGCGACGTGTAGTACTCGGTGGCTTGTCCGATGATGACACCGGCTGCCAGTCCGCTGATGACCGAGAAGGAGAGTCCCAGCCAGTTCTCGATGCCTAAGAAGTAGAGGATGGCGAACGTGGCGATGGCGATGAGCACGGCACTGACGTTAGTTCCTAACGACAGCGAGCGCAACAGATCCTTCATCGTGGCGCCTTCCTTCGTGCGGACGAGGAAGATGCCGAAGAGCGACAGGAACACGCCAACAGCGGCAATGACCATCGGGGCGATGACGGCACGCAGCTGCACCTCCAGACCGGCAACGCTGAAGGCAGCGGCTCCGAGGGCAGCGGTGGAGAGTACCGAACCGCAGTACGACTCGTACAGGTCGGCACCCATGCCGGCGACGTCACCTACGTTATCGCCAACGTTATCGGCAATGGTTGCGGGATTGCGGGGGTCGTCCTCGGGAATGTCGGCCTCGACTTTACCCACAATGTCGGCACCCACGTCGGCAGCCTTGGTATAGATACCACCGCCGACACGTGCGAAGAGGGCCTGTGTCGAAGCACCCATGCCGAAGGTCAGCATGGTGGTGGTGATGGTAATCAGCGAGTCGTCGGTCAGTCCGTTCAGGGCAATGAACCAGATGGCAATGTCCAGCAAGCCCAGTCCCACAACGGTGAGACCCATCACGGCGCCTGAGCGGAAAGCCACCTTCAGACCGGCGTTCAGACTGCCACGGGCAGCGTTAGCGGTACGGGCAGAGGCGTACGTGGCGGTCTTCATGCCGAAGAATCCTGCCAGACCGGAGAAGAAACCGCCCGTCAGGAAGGCAAAGGGCACCCACGAGTTCTGCACGTTCAGACCGTAGGCCATGAAGGCAAACAGGGCACAGAGCACCACAAAGACAATACCCACGACCTTGTACTGCTGTTTCAGATAGGCCATGGCACCTTTTCTCACGTAGAGGGCTATCTCCTTCATGCGGGGCGTTCCCTCGTCTTCTTTCATCATCTGACGGAAGAAGAACCAGGCCATACCCAGAGCTATCACGGAAGCAATGGGTACAAGCCAGAATACACTTGGAATGTTCATAGTAAATTAAATATTAAAGGTTCGATATTTCGACATCTCGACATCACTCGTCAGCCAGATAGTCGGACAGCCCCTCGGCATCCTCCTCGTCGTCCTCGCCGTCAATGCTGAACGTCGTGCGGTAGTTGTCCTCGGTGATGTCCTCGTCGTTGGGCTCTTCCAACTCGATGTCGTCTTCGTCAGGACGGTTGTAGTTGTCCTCGGGCAGGTCGGCATCCTCGTCCTCTTCCTCGTCGCCGAAGCTATACGAAGAGTCAAACTTCATGCGAGGCTTGGCGGCAGCGGGCTTGGCTTTGGCAAAGATGGCCTCTACCCACAGTCCTTTCTCCACTTCCAGCACCTCGTAGCCGTCGGCAACCTTCTTCTCGTACATGCCGCCTTTCTTGTGCAGACGGTCCTTCGGAAGGGTAGTGGTGGAGATGTCGAAACCGCTCTCAATGATGTCCTGGATTGACTGCGACAGCGACTCCCAGCCACCGCCGAAGTTGCGGTCCAGCACCTCGATGAGCTTGGCGGCGGAGATGTGACGAATGTTCTCGTACGTCAGGTCGGTGACGCGCATAATGGGACGCTTCTTGATAGCCCACGTCATCTTGCCACTGTCGGAAATGTTGAACGAACCTACCTGGTAACCCTGCTGCACGTACTTCTCGGCCAGCGCCTTGTCGTTGTCCTTCACCTCCTCAACCAGGAAAGCACTGCGGATAATCGACGCAAAGTAGCGCAGGTTCTCCTTCATCTCGGCATCCTTACTGGACGACTCCAACATGCGGAAGATGTCGTTCTCCTGAACGTCCCAGACGCTGCTCTTCGTGATTGACTTCAGGCTCAGAGCCTCATTGTCCTGATTCTCAGTTGTTGTTTTTGTTGATTTTGATGATTTCTTAGCCATACTCTAATTGCTTAATTTCAAAATTTTCTGCAAATGTACACACTTTATTTGCGTTTTACAAGTTTTTTCCTGTTTTTTTTTGTACTTTTGCAGCAAGTTATGTCAGAACCATTAGCAGAAAGACTACGTCCACGCACGCTCGACGACTATATCGGACAGCAACATCTCGTGGGAGAAGGCGCCGTATTACGCAAGATGATCGACGCCGGACGCATCTCGTCGTTCATCCTCTGGGGACCGCCGGGGGTGGGTAAGACCACCCTGGCGCAAATCATTGCCAACCGCCTGCAGACACCCTTCTTCACGCTGTCGGCAGTCACCAGCGGCGTCAAGGACGTTCGCGACGTCATTGAACGTGCACAGAAGGGGCGCTTCTTCAACGAGGCGTCACCCATCTTGTTCATCGACGAGATACACCGCTTCTCCAAGTCACAGCAAGACTCACTGCTCGGCGCCGTCGAGAAGGGCATCGTCACACTCATCGGTGCCACCACCGAGAACCCTTCCTTCGAGGTCATCCGTCCGCTCCTGTCCCGTTGTCAGCTCTATGTCCTCAAGTCGCTCGACAAGTCCGACCTTGAACAACTGCTGCACCGGGCCGTCACGCAAGACGTCTTCCTCAAGGAGCGCAACATCCAGTTCCAGGAAACCGCCGCCCTCCTGCGCTTCAGCGGTGGCGACGCCCGCAAGCTCCTCAACATCCTCGAGCTCGTAGTAGAAACCGCCGCCACCACTCCCGATGCTTCTCCATCGGGCTCCGCCACCACTCCCGATGCTTCTCCATCGGGTTCCGCCGCCACTCCCGGTGCTTCTCCATCGGGTTCCGCCGCAGTGCCCAGCGATTCATCGCTGGTCATCACCAACGCCCTCGTCGAGCAGTGCCTGCAGCAGAACCCCCTGGCCTACGACAAGAACGGCGAGATGCACTACGACATCATCTCCGCCTTCATCAAGAGCATCCGTGGCAGCGACCCCGACGCCGCCCTCTACTGGATGGCACGCATGATAGAGGGTGGGGAAGACCCGCAGTTCATTGCCCGCCGCATGGTCATCTCGGCCTCCGAGGACATCGGACTCGCCAACCCCAACGCACTGCTGCTCGCCAATGCCGCCTTCGACACCGTCATGAAGATTGGCTGGCCCGAGGCACGCATCGCACTGGCAGAGGCGTGCGTCTATCTCGCCACGTCGCCCAAGAGCAACTCGGCCTACCTCGGCATCGACACCGCTCTCGCCAAGGTGCGCCAGACCGGCAACCTGCCCGTACCCTTGCACCTGCGCAACGCTCCGACGTCGCTCATGAAAGACCTCGGCTACAGCGACGGCTACAAATATCCGCACGACTACCAGGGTCACTTCACCCCGCAGCAGTACATGCCCGACGACCTGCAGAACGAGCGCCTGTGGCATGCACAACATTCGCCCGCAGAGGAAAAGCTCTACGAGCGAATGCTCAACTACTGGGGCAACCGCTTCAAGGATTAGCCCCGTCGCCTTCCTGCGCCTGGCGGTTCACCCGCCAGGGTTTACCGTTTGCTTCGTGCTTGCTTCTCGCCTTCCTGCGCCTGGCGGTTCACCCGCCAGGGTTTACCGTTTGCTTCGTGCTTGCTTCTCGCCTTCCCGCGCCTGGCGGTTCACCCGCCAGGGTTTACCGCGCCATTTCGTATATCCTGCGCATAGCGGCACTGTCGAGCACCTCGATGGCGCCCAGCGTGATGGTACCGCCCCGCGAGCACTTATCCACCATGACGCTGATCTCCTCGTCCGTCACCTCACGACCTATCAGCTCACGGATGTTCGTCGGCATGCCAATCTTCCGATACCAGTCCTCCATCGCACGGATGCCCTTCTCTGCCGTCTCTTCAGGATGCGAGAAGTCATTCTCTACACCCATCACATTGACAGCAAATTGCACGAAACGGCTCATGTGTTTCTTCATGACGTATCGCGCCCACGACGGCCACAACGCTGCCAGTCCGGCACCGTGGGTCACGCCGAACAGCGCGCTCAGCTCGTGCTCCAGACGGTGCGTGGCGAAGTCTTTCTCCGTACCACATTCCGTCAGGTCGTTATGTGCCAGCGACCCTGCCCACATGATCTGGGCGCGGTGGCGGTAGTCCTCGGGGTGCTCCATGACCACCAGTGCCGCGTCCTTCACCGTGCGCAGCAGTGCCTCGCTGATAGCGTCAGTCAGCGTCATGTCGTCCACCGTCGTGAAGTAGCGCTCCATGGTGTGCATCATGATGTCCGTGGCTCCGGCAGCCGTTTGGTACGGGGGTAGGGTGTAGGTACGCTCGGGGTTCATCACCGCAAAGCGGCAGCGGCACAGGTCGCTGTTAATGCCGCGCTTGATGAGTCCGTCGTCCTTCGTGATGACACAGCTACTCGACATCTCCGAGCCTGCTGCAGGAATCGTCAGCACCGTACCGATGGGCAGACACTGCGCAGGAACGGCCTTGCCAGCCCAGAAGTCCCACACGTCGCCGTCGTAGGGTACGCCGTAGCCGATAGCCTTGGCGGAGTCGATGACCGAGCCGCCGCCCACTGCCAACAGGAAATCGACCTGTTCACGGCGACACAGTTCAATGCCCTGATACACCAGCGACAATAGGGGGTTTGGCACCACGCCGCCCAGCTCCACGAAGCTGATGCCGGCATCTTGCAGCTGCTGGTGAACTACGCCCAGCAGTCCAGAGCGTTCGGCAGAACCGCCGCCATAGTGTATCAGCACCTTATGACCACCGTTGGCTTTCACCAGCTGTCCAATCTGTTTCTCAGCGTTGCGTCCGAACACCACACGGGTCGGCGCATAAAAATTAAAGTCTTTCATATCTTATCAATTTTTCATTCTTTCTTCAAATCTCCATCGTTTTTACGAACCTCATGCTTCTTATTCTTATTTTTGCTCGTTTTCACAAGCTCCAGGCTTCTTATACGAATTTTTGCCCTTTTTCTGAGAAAAAAATTTTCCGTTTGCAAATATAGCGAAAATTTTCATTCCTGCAAAGTTCACGTACGATTCCCCAAAGTATTTTAAGAATAAATAGGAATTAAGACCTAATCATGGGGGGCTGTTTCCTTTCCATATATTACCTATTTATCATAATACGTATTATGTTTCAAAAGTGCCTTTCATGGCTGGTGGTCTATTTTGGGCTGTTTTTTAAGGGATACGACCTCATGTCTGGAATTCGGTTATTATTTTGATGCTAATACCTTATTATATATATAAGAATGCGTACGTTTTTGGAGCGCGATGATTTTTTCCGGCGAAAACCAAGGGTCTGTATTTCCTAATCCAAGTATGCGAACGGTTCGTGCGGACTATGCGCACTAAGCGTCCGGACTATGCACACTCATGTTGCGGACTATGCGCACTCGTGTTGCGGACTATGCGCACTGACCATCCGGACCGTCCGCACTGAGCTTCCAGACGATCGTTACATCCTCATGGAGGATGCAGCAGCAAGTCTGCCAGGTCGGTGTTGGCGGGATATTGCTCCAAGTGGTCGCTAATGGTATAACTGATGTCGTTGCACGACTGCATGTTTCTGCTCCACTTTTCTAAGCAACCGCTGTCGGGAAACAGTACGACGCGCCGCCCCTTCAGACATTGGCATTTCTGGGCATTGAGACCGCCGCTGCCACAGGTGGCGAGCCACAGATGTTCGGGATGTACGGCAGCCATGACGAGCGCCGTTTTCTCGCTTTCCACGAGACACACGGTGGCGTCAGGACGTGTGGGCAACAGGTGCTGTCCGAAGAAGCACTGTACCAGCGGGAAGTCCTGTCGCAACAGGCCTTGGCGAATCATTCGTGCATGTACCCAGCCCTGATAGCCATCACGATGGCCATCGGTACGATATTGCATGATATGACCGGTACGGATGCGCTGGTGCTCATCGACTTGCCAGAAGATGACCTCACCACGGCGGGTGGCTCCGATGTGGTAGTTGTCGTAGAGACACTGAATTGCTGCTTCGCTGACGCCCAACCGCTGGATGCACGTTTCGCAGAACCACTGCCAAAAGGTGCTGTGTGGCGAGTGGCTTTGTGCCATATAGCCCTCGGGCAACGGTTCAATGATAAGGGGGCGCGACGGCTGTTGTACGATGACCTTCAGGGGTTGTTCGTCAGGCCGTGCCCATGGCTGGTCGCGGAAGAATTCTGCGGGTTTGTAGTGGTAGCCGCAGCTGTGTTCATGGTCGCAGCGCCCTACCCGGTTATCGACATACTGACAGTCGCGTTGTGTATCGACATAGCGCACGAAGCATCGCTTTCGTCCACACTGTGGACAGGTGGTTTTCTGTTGGCGGCGACCCGTCACACGAGGATCGTCTAAACAATATCTATAATTGTTATTCATGTGTTCTGATAATTATGTGTAAAACATGTGTTTTTTTGACGGATTCTCGTCGGTCCGTCAAAACCACCATATATATAGGTGGTATTTGACAGACAGACAAAAATCTTTCCGCGGTCAGAAGGCCAAAGCGGTGTCTTCTGAGGCATGGATAAAGCCATTCACCTCCAACAACGTCTTTTCCTTGATGCACTGAGAGATGAAGGCTGACACGGTTTGTCGAGTCAGCTCAAACTTCTTGCAGAGAATCTCCGTCAGCTGCTTGCGGCTCATGCTGCCGCCATTGTCGCGGATGCACAGCAGCGCATAGTCCAGACGTTCCTTCAACTTCTGTTGCGAAGCCTCCTGGCGGCGCAGTGCCAAGTCCTGACGGCGCTTCTCCAGCTGCTGCTGGCGCTGCTCGTCGGCATCGACAATGTAACCTTCGGCAGTGAACATGATGCTCCAGTCGGGCATCTCCTGATGGCGAGCATCGCCACACGTCACGGTGATGACCGTATCCATCTTCTTACACTCCAGCACCGTACCGGCCTTCTGCGCCAGCATAGTACCCAGGTGACCGCGCATGTTGTGGTCATCGTCGGCCTTATTGGTGTGCAGCACGCAGACGATGGCACAGTGACGCTCCTCGGCAATGCACAGCAGTTCGTGAATAAGCTGCTTGGCCATCGACTCGTCGTTGAACGACGCCACGAACTCCACGATGCCGTCAATGATGACCACGTCAGGCCCGTAGTCCTGAATCAGCAGCCGCAGGTCGTCCAGCAGCAGCTGGAAGTCGCGCTTCCTCAGTGCATACACCGCCAGATGGGTGTCCACGTACTCCGCCTCACGACCCGTCATCTGCATCACGTCGGTCACGATGAGCTTCACGTCCGACTGCTTCTGCTCCGTGTCGAGATACAGCACACGGGGTTGCTCCAGTGGCGACTCCACACGGAACTGCCGCTGGTTCATCCATGCCGCCAGACACACCTTCAAGGCCGTTGTCTTGCCGCACTTCTGCTTACCCTTGATGGCATGGATGTCCTCACGGGCGAAGACCCCTACTCCATCGACTGTCAGCGTCGGCTGCTCCGGCGGCACCTCCGTACCACTCATGATACGCAGCGCATCCAGTTGTTCACGACGCTTCTGTGCAGCCTTTTCCTCTGCCGTCGGCTGCTCCACGGCCTGGCCGACGATATCGTCAACCAGCGTCTTCTTAACTTTTTCTTCCATTTTTCTATGTTTTTTTGGAAGTTAAACAAAGAGGACGTCCTGATGCCCCGCATCCTTTTCAACCGGTCAGACACAAAGGCACCGCACCCGGGAGTTTCCCAAATGCGGTGCAAAGATAGCCAATATAAAAGAAATTGCAGTGTTACCCCTTCATTCGCAGCTATAGTACATATCTATAGCAAAAAAAACAACGACTTAACGCCTTAAGCCGTTGAACCTATAGTAAAAAATCCGCAAACCTATAGTACGTAAAATGCACGACCTATAGTAAAGAATACTAAATTAGTGAAAATCAGTCACATATCTTATTAACCTTTCTGTAGTGTTTTACAGCCTTATCCTTTAGTGCGTCAAATGTACCTGCAACACCGCCCTCCATTTTAAAGGCCGACTGTATCAGAGAATCCCATGAGGATTTTATGCCAAACGACGAACAGAACTTTCTACCTACTTCAGCCTCGCTGACCCTTGAACCGTCTTCATGCTTGAAATGACCTGACATAGCCATGGCCTTAACTACTCTCGCTGTCTCACTTTGGTTAGTCAATACAATGCGTTTCGACGGAGGCAATGGTTCCCCCTCAAACTGCTCTGAGGGGGCATTGGCTATCAATTCTTTACGCTTCTGGTCGGCAGGTTCCTTAAACTTATTGAAATACTGTTTAGACTCGTTATCTGTTGAGAAGACTTTTTCTATGTAATTCAAGTGCTTTTGGGATATTTTAGTGTTATTAGCTAATACATAGTACACACAGCCAAAAATGACAGCCGCCTCCCATGTTTTGTTAACATGGAAATTACCGAAATCCATATTGTTGGCATGAGAGGTTACTAGAACACCTCCCTTATATCGTAAAAGAGCAGTTGGAAAATTAGGGCTGGCTTTTTCCAGTCCTTCACATATGGTTTTAACAGCACTGATAACTGAATACTCTATGAAACTATTGAGATGGAGTCTATTACAATCTTGTGGAGCCTCAATATAAAAATCCACCATGATTTTCAGTGCACCACAATAGGGCTCTTCTATCTGAGCAAGACTATCTTGATTCTGGTAAAATTTCTTTATTTCCATCGTTTTTCCTTTTTTGTGCAAAGGTACAAAAAATCCCCACAATTCCAAAGAATCATGGGGAAATTTGCTACAAAGCGCACAATTACAATACATAATAAGGGAAACTGTGCACGTAATATATGAGTGACACTTACTCAACGGTAAATGTTGTAACCTTCATGACGTTCTTCGTATTTTGGGTATTTGGATCTCCAAGGACTATACCATACTCACCAGGAGTTAAATTATCCATTTGGATTAAATAAGATGACTCACCATACTTCTTTGCCTTAAATTCAACGCTTGAAAGGTTGTTAGTCTCAGCCTTAGAAAATGTTCCCACCTCTGACAATTGATAACGTCGTTCACTATCCTTGTAGATATCAAACTTGAAAATATTCACGAAAGAATTAGGATCTGTACTATTATCCTTTGCCTTAATTATCAAACGAGTGGTAGAACCACCTTTAATTCCAAAATTAACAGACCTTGTTCCTGCAAGAGTAAGACGAGACTTTACTTTACCTATTCCCGTTAGATATAGACTCGCACCAGCTTTAGTCTTCACAGTTCCACTTTCACGCTTTAGAAGTACACCTTGTGTATTCGACCAAAGCATGATCGTTTCATCAGCAAATTCCGGTTCTGCAACTGTTACTTCTTGAGCGTTAGCAGACAAAGCCATAAACATGGCAAAAGCGATAAAGAATTTCTTCATAATTGCAATTGTTTAAAAGTTAATAATATTAAGTTGTCAATAAAATGATTATTGCGTTATATACACAAAAAGAAAACGTGGACAAGTTACTTCGTCTACGTTGTTCTGGTATCGCCAAACACCAATCTATCTTAAACGAGTAATGCCCACGCCGTCTGGCGTGAACTCCTACTTTCGTTCTTGATAGATGTATTGAAATTGGCGATTTCGAACAACAAGAATCTAAAAGCGGATGTTCATCCTATATGTCCATTTCTGTTACTTCACTTCTTTTCCTTAGCCCATAGGCATCCCGGTTTTAGGGGTTAAACAATATTTTTCGCCTGCAAGGACGGTGCAAACCGAATGCAGAGAGCTTGCTCTTTGCTGAGGTGAAGCCCGTTCTCGCAACCTTTTCGCCTGCAAAGATAAGCAATTATTCCGAACGGAGCAAACTTTTTGTTGCATTTTGTTGGAAAGTTGGGGAATTGTCAGTATCTTTGCACTCATCATGGACGAAAAGAAGAAAGACATCAGAAAACCGACGGAGCATAGCATGGGAAGGCGAAGCTTTCATAAGAACTATGTGTGGCGGGGAATGTATCACGTGACGATCTCGGTGAACAAGGTGCTGTATCAACCCTTGGGCAAGGTGGTTGGCGATGCCAACGAACCGGAGGACAGCGCGAATGCGCCGAGGATTGAACTGACGGAGGTAGGACGGATGGTTGAGGAGGAACTGACCAGCAGTATCAGCCGCCACTACCCGATGATTGAGGTGCAGGACTACGTCATCATGCCTGAACACCTGCATGCGTTAGTGGCGGTAAAAGGTACCATCGTCAGTGCCAATGGACGAGAGACGCACCTGGGACAGGTGATAGCAGGATTTAAGAAAGGCTGCAACCGCCGCTACTGGGAAATGACGGGAACAAAGGGTGTTGAGCCCTATAGCCTGAGGATGATAGCGAGGGGTGGAGCAACGAGCAATATAGCGAGGGGTGAACCCTCGCTCGCAGGAGAAGGAACGGGCGCTGGAAGAGGAACGGGCGCAGGAGAAGGAACGGGCGCTGGAAAAGGAACGGGCGCTGGAAAAGGAACGGGCGCTGGAAAAGGAAACCTGTGCTTGGCGGTTGACCCGCAAAGTATGAAAAACACGCCGTCGGACGGCACAACGGATAGGCAACCGCTCTTTGAGAAGGGATATGTAGATGTCATGCCGGTGGATGAAGCACAGCTGGAGGCGCAGCGCGCCTACATACATGACAACCCGCGAAGCCGCCTGCTAAGAACGGTACACCGCGTTCAGCTGCAGGCACAACGCATGAACGTTAGCACCGCCCTCGGAGTGAGGGCGCTGAAGAAATACCTGCTGCAGGTGTGCCACCCGTCGCAGATAGACGACGAGCAGTGGACGGGCATAGAGCAGCGGCTGTTGACGCAGGGCGGCATGGTGGTGTGCGACAGCTATGGTGCGGCAGAACTGCTGACGCGGCGGCTGTTGCCTGTGGTTTGTCACAGGAAGGACCGGCAGCTATTTGAACAGCAGAAGGCGCGCTGTCTGGAGGCTGCCGCCGAAGGGGCGGTGCTGGTGTCGGCGCGCATCGCACAGGGTGAGCAGAAGATCATGGATGAAGCGATAGCCCGGGGCTATGCGGTGGTGCTGATAGTAGATAACGGCTTCCCGGAGATTTACCACCCGTCGCAGGTGAAGATAGAACGATGTGTGGAGCGGCGGCTGTTGCTGGTGAGCCCGTGGCGGTACCGCTACCGGTTGGCGGAGGACGGCATCAGCGTAGCGGAGTGCAAGGCGATGAACTGCGTGGCGCAGGCGCTATGCAGAACCAGGGACGACTGGTGGAGAAAGAACCCTGGCGGGTGAACCGCCAGGCGCAGGAAAGCAAAAAGCAAACACGGAGCAAGCAGCGAGCGCCCTGGCGGGTGAACCGCCAGGCGCAGGAAGGCAAGCAGCCAGCACGGAGCAAGCAGGAAGAACCCTAGCGGGTGAACCGCCAGGCGCAGAAAAAAGAGTAAAAAAAGTGGAGGAAATGTTTGGTGGTTTCAGGATTTTTTCGTACCTTTGTAGTGTTAAACAAAACCTCTGAGGGAGGAAGGTGATAAATATAGATTAGGTGCACCAGTATTGCCTGAGGAGCCTTGTGGAGACGGCGGTTTCCGTGGTTCATTCCTTTCCCGATAAGTAAGTGAGGCTCGTTGACAAAGTGTTAGTTAACTTATTATCAATTATTCAAACAAAAAGAAAGGATTTAGATTATGGCAAAAGTAATTTATGACATCTACAAGGTTACGAACGATCAGTCACCGGTTTTCGGTCGCCACTTCGGTCGCGTGGTTCACACAGAGACGATGGACACGGAGATGCTGGCACAGCACATTGCGGAGCACGGTTCGCCCTACACGGAGGACGTGGTGAGCGGTGTGCTGAAGAAGGCTGAGAAGTGCATTCTGGAGCAGTTGCTGGACTCGAAGAAGGTGAAACTGGACGGTCTGGGCACGTTCTACCTGTCGGCACAGAACGCCAAGGGCGGTGCTGCAAAGGTGGAGGACTTCAGCGTGACGAAGAACCTGAAGGGTCTGCGCCTGCGCTTCCTGCCCGACCAGTCGGACTCGAAGAACCTGACCGCCAAGTCGTTGTACCGCAAGGCCAGCTTCATATGGGCTGAGGACTTGAAGCACGAGTCGGCAGAGAGCAAGCCTGAGCCACAGCCTTAAAGCCCTGGCGGGTGAACCGCCAGGCGCAGGGAGGCAAAGAGCCAGCACGGAGCAAGCGGCACGAGCCCTGGCGGGTGAACCGCCAGGCGCAGGGAGGCAAAAGCAAGCACGGAGCAAGCGGCGAGAGCCCTGGCGGGTGAACCGCCAGGCGCAGGGAGGCAAAAAGCAAGCACAGAGCAAGCGGCTCGAGCCCTGGCGGGTGAACCGCCAGGCGCAGGGAGGCAAAAAGCAAGCACGGAGCAAGCGGCACGAACCCTGGCGGGTGAACCGACAGAGAGCATAGGAGGAGACGGCACGGATGATGAAATCGTGCCGTTTCCTTTTTTTATGGCAGAAAAAGCGGGAGTTTCTTGGTGGTTTCACTTTTTCTTTGTACCTTTGCGCACTAAATTACGCACGTGCGGTACGCGCACACGTCAGATTTAAGGATTAAAAAGAACGAAAAAGGATATATGAAACCGACAGCAATATTGCTTTTACACTGCCCTGACCAACCGGGCATCATCTCGGAAGTGACTAGATTTATCACCGACAACCAAGGAAACATTGTATATCTCGACCAGTACGTCGATAAGGTGGATGGCATGTTCTTCATGCGCCTCGAATGGGAGCTGGAGCATTTCCTCGTACCTCAGGACAAGATTCTGGAGTACATCAACACGCTCTACGCCCAGCGCTACCAGATGTCGTGCCGCCTGTACTTCAGCGAGAAGCGTCCCAGGATGGCTATCTTCGTGAGCAAGATGAGCCACTGCCTGTACGACCTGCTGGCACGCTGGAAGGCCGGCGAGTGGGACATCGACATTCCGTGCATCGTCAGTAACCATGAGGACTTGCGCTATGTCGCCGACCAGTTCGGCATCCCCTACTACGTGTGGAGCATTAAGAAAGACCACTCGAACAAAGAGGAGGTGGAGAAGGCCGAGATGGAGCTGCTCAGACGCGAGAAGGTGACGTTCATCGTGCTGGCACGCTACATGCAGATTATCTCGGACGAGATGATTGCCGCCTACCCGAACCATATCATCAACATACACCACTCGTTCCTTCCTGCCTTCATCGGTGCGAAGCCGTACCACCAGGCATGGGAAAGAGGCGTGAAGATTATCGGTGCCACGAGCCACTATGTGACTGCCGAGCTGGACGCCGGTCCGATCATCGAGCAGGACGTGACGCGCATTACGCACAAGGACACTCCCGAGAGTCTGGTACTGAAGGGTAAGGACCTGGAGAAGATAGTGCTGTCGCACGCCGTATCGAAGCACATACAGCGCAAGATCCTGACGTATAAGAACAAGACGATTATTTTTAGTTAAGCCACCCCCAGCCCCTCCCAAAGGGATGGGAGATTAGTAAGAAAAAAAATGGACGTAGCAATCGTAAAATATAATGCTGGAAACATCTACTCGGTGGTGAACGCACTGAGACGGTTGGGTGTTGAGCCGCTGCTGACGGACGATGCCGAGCAGCTGCAGCGTGCCGACCGCGTGCTGTTTCCTGGACAGGGCGAAGCCCGTGGTGCCATGGAGTATCTGAAGGCTCGCCGGCTGGACGATGTCATCCGTTCGCTGCGCCAGCCCGTGCTGGGCATCTGTGTGGGTCAGCAGCTGCTGTGCCGCCACTCGGAAGAAGGCGACGTCGATTGCATCGGCATCTTCGACGCCGACGTGAAGCGTTTCCAGCCCCAGCGCCACGAGGACAAGGTGCCATGCATGGGATGGAATGCGATAGATGTAAGATGTAAGACGGAAGATGTTAAATGTAGACTGTTTGACGGCCTTCAGCCATCAGCCATCGCCCCTCAGCCTTATGTCTACTTCGTCCACTCGTACTATGTGCCCCTGTGTGCCGATACGGCAGCCGTGGCAGACTACATACTGCCCTACTCTGCCGCCATGCATCGCGACAACTTCTACGCCTGCCAGTTTCATCCCGAAAAGAGCGGTACGGTAGGCGAAAAGATTATCAAGAACTTCCTCGACATAAAGGAATAACGGAATAACGACATATCGACATATCGAAACAACGAAATAACGACCCCATGAAGATAGAACTGATTCCCGCAATAGACATCATCGACGGCCAGTGCGTACGCCTGACCAAGGGCGACTACGCGCAGAAGACCGTGTATGGCAATCCGCTGGACATGGCCCAAGAGTTTGAAGCCTTAGGGTTCCGTAGGCTGCATGTCGTCGATTTGGACGGTGCCAAGGCGAAACACATTGTCAACGGACAGGTGCTGCATGACATCACCACAGCTACCCGTCTGACGGTAGATTTCGGCGGCGGCATCAAGAGCGAGGAGGACATCGAGCTGGCCTTCCAGAACGGTGCGTCGATGGTGACCGTCGGTTCGGTAGCTGTCACCCATCCCGAGTTGTTCCTGTCGTGGGTAAAGCGCTACGGTGCCGAGCGCATGATCCTGGGTGCCGACGTGCGCCATGGGAAAATCAGCATCAACGGATGGAAGGAAGACTCCAAGGAAGACCTGCTGCCGTTCCTGCGCCGCTACGTAGAGGCAGGCGTGACAAACGTGCTCTGCACAGAGATATCGAAGGACGGCACCCTGCAGGGACCCGCCATCGAGCTCTACCGTAGCATCATGGCAGAATACCCCACCCTGCACCTCATCGCCAGCGGCGGTGTGTCGTGCATCGATGACATCAGGGCACTGGAGGCTGCCGGCATTCCTGCCGTCGTCTTCGGCAAAGCCATCTACGAAGGCAAGATAGACTTGAAGGAGTTAATATCGAAATAACGAAATATCGACATATCGACAAAACAACAAAATGAGACAACGACCATGAGTTTAGCAAAGCGCATCATACCCTGTCTGGACGTCAAAGACGGTGAGACCGTCAAAGGCACCAACTTCGTCAATCTGCGGAGTGCCGGCGACCCTGTAGCCTTAGGGAAAGCCTATAGCGAGCAGGGAGCCGACGAACTGGTGTTCCTCGACATCACCGCTTCGTTCGAAGGTCGCAAGACCTTTACCAACATGGTGACACGCGTGGCAGAGGAAGTCAACATCCCCTTCACCGTGGGCGGAGGCATCAACGAGCTGGCAGACGTAGAGCGACTGCTCTATGCCGGTGCCGACAAAGTCAGCATCAACTCGGCAGCCCTGCGGCGCCCTGAACTCATCGAAGAGATAGCCCGTCGCTTTGGCTCACAGGTGTGTGTCGTAGCCATCGACGCCCGTATGGACGACGCCACCACCCAACACCTAACACCCACCACCCAACAGTGGCACTGCTACCTGAAGGGCGGTCGCGAGCGTACGGAAAGAGGACTGTTCGAGTGGGCACACGAAGCCCAGGAGCGCGGTGCCGGCGAGATACTGTTCACCTCGATGAACCATGACGGTACGAAGAACGGCTATGCCAACGAAGCCCTGCGCCAGTTGGCAGACACGCTGTCGATTCCCGTCATCGCCAGCGGAGGAGCAGGCTGCAAGGAGCACTTTCGTGACGTATTCCTGGAAGGACATGCCGACGCTGCCCTGGCTGCCTCTGTGTTCCACTACGGCGAAATTCCCGTGCCGGAGCTGAAGCAATACCTCAAGGGCGAGGGTATCAACATCAGAATATAAACAATGAAACAACGAAAATAACGACAAGCATGACAATAGACTTTGAAAAGATGGGCGGACTGGTACCCGCCATCATACAAGACGCCGAGACCCGCAACGTGCTGATGCTGGGCTTCATGAACAAGGAAGCTTACGAGAAGACCGTAGCGACGGGTCACGTGACGTTCTGGAGCCGTACCCGCCAGACGCTGTGGACCAAAGGCGAGACCTCCGGGCACTTCCTGAATCTGGTGGACATGAAGATAGACTGCGACAACGACACGCTGCTGGTGCGCGTTCACCCCGTTGGTCCTACGTGCCATAAGGGTACCGACACCTGCTGGGGCGAAGAGAATACACCACTGAGCGGCGGAACCGCTCAGCACAGTGATGCCTTGCTGTTTCTCAGCGAGCTGCAGGACTTCATCGACCGCCGGAAGCAGGAGATGCCCGAAGGTTCCTACACCACGAGCCTGTTCACCAAGGGCATCAACAAGATAGCCCAGAAGGTGGGTGAAGAAGCCCTGGAAACCGTCATCGAGGCTACCAACGGCACCAAGGAACATCTGGTCTATGAAGCCAGCGACCTGTTGTACCACCTCATCGTCATGCTGACCGAAAAGGGGCTGCGCATCGAGGACGTTGCCGAAGAGCTGCACCGTCGTCACGACCCGGAATGGGACAAGCAGCGCCGTGAGGCCAAGGCTGCGGGAAAGATGAAGTGAACAGCTGCTGCCCCCTTGTAAATTGTAAATTGTAAATAGTCAAATTGTAAATATAAAATATGCTGATAGACTACAAAAAGGTAGATATCTACCACAAGGACGGAGCCCCCGTGTTAGGAAATGTCGAGTTCCACGTTGACGAGGGTGAGTTTATTTATATCGTAGGACGTGTGGGCTCAGGAAAGAGCTCGCTGCTGAAGACCATCTACTTCGAGATGGATGTAGAGAACGCCGAGACAGCCATCGTGCTGAACCACGACCTGATGACACTGAAGAAGAAGTACGTACCCGCACTGCGTCGCCAGATGGGCATCATCTTCCAGGACTTCCAGCTGCTGGGCGACCGCACCGTCTATGAGAACCTGAAGTTTGTGCTGAAGGCTACGGGATGGAAGAAGAAGGCCGACATCGACGAACGCATCAAGGATGTGCTGGAAGACGTGGAGATGCAAGACTTTGCCGACCGCTACCCTCACGAGTTGTCGGGCGGTGAACAGCAGCGCATAGCCATTGCACGAGCCATTCTGAACCATCCGAAGCTCATCATCGCCGACGAGCCTACGGGCAACCTGGACCAGGAGACGCAGGCCAGCATCATCCAGCTGCTGCGCCAGGTGACACAGACCGGCACAGCCGTGGTGATGACCACCCACAACATTGCCCTGTTGAACGAATATCCGGGTGTGGTCTATCGCTGCATCGACGGTCGGCTGGAAGAGATCACCGACACATACAACACCATGGCACTCTACGAGGACGAAGAAGCCGTAGAGGCTCCCGTGGTCGATTACAGCGTTCGCGAAGAACTGCCCATTTGAACTGAGAAATAACGAAGAAACAACAAAAACAAGCATAAGATGAAAGTAATGAAGTTTGGCGGTACATCGGTAGGTACTCCGAGCCGCATGAAGGAAGTAACAGCGTTAGTAACCAAGTCAGGAGAACCCGTTTTCGTGGTGTTGTCAGCCATGTCAGGAACCACCAATTCTTTGGTAGAGATTTCCGACTATCTGTACAAGAAGAACCCCGACGGTGCCAACGAGATTATCAACCAGTTGGAGCGTAAGTACATGCAGCATATTGAAGAACTGTATGACACCGAGGCCATGAAGGAGCAGACACGCGAATTCCTGCAGAGCGAGATGAACTACCTGCGGTCGTTCACCAAGGAGCTCTTCACGTCGTTCGAGGAGAAGAGCATCGTGGCACAGGGCGAGATGATATCCACCAACATGGTGGTGAACTACATGAAGGAACAGGGCATCAAGGCCGTATTGCTCAATGCGCTGGACTTCATGCGCACCGATAAGAACTCGGAGCCCGACCCCTTGTACATCAAGGAGAAGCTGGCAGCCATCATGGAGCAGAACGAGGGCCAGCAGGTGTATGTCACCCAGGGCTTCATCTGTCGCAACGCATACGGCGAGATTGACAACCTGCAGCGTGGTGGCAGCGACTATACTGCCTCACTGATAGGTGCCGCCATAAACGCCGAAGAGATTCAGATATGGACCGACATCGACGGCATGCACAACAACGATCCCCGTGTCGTTGACAAGACTCAGCCCGTCCATCAGCTGCACTTCGAAGAGGCTGCCGAGTTGGCCTACTTCGGTGCTAAGATTCTGCACCCCACCTGCGTGCAGCCCGCTAAGTACGCCGGCATTCCCGTGCGTCTGCTCAACACCATGCAGCCCGATGCCGAGGGTACCACCATCAGCAACAAGACGGAGTACGGCAAGATCAAGGCCGTAGCCGCCAAGGACAACATCATCGCCGTGAAAATCAAGTCGTCGCGCATGTTGCTGGCTACCGGTTTCCTGCGCAAGGTCTTCGAAATCTTCGAGTCCTACCAGACACCTATCGACATGGTATGCACCTCAGAGGTCGGCGTCAGCATGTCCATCGACAACTCCACCCATCTGGGAGAGATTGTTGACGAGCTGAAGAAGTACGGTACCGTGACCGTTGACACCGGCATGTGTGTGGTCTGTGTGGTGGGTGACCTCGACTGGTCGAACATCGGCTTCGAGACACAGGTGATGGACGCCATGAAGAACATTCCTATCCGTATGATCAGCTATGGTGGTTCCAACTACAACATCTCGTTCCTCATCCGCGAGGAGGATAAGAAGCGTGCCCTGCAGTCACTGAGCGACAACCTGTTCAACAACAAATAGAAGATGAAAGGTACCTTCCCGATAGAGAAATTCGAACGGCTCAAGACGCCGTTCTACTACTACGATGCCGAGTTGCTGAGAGAGACGCTCAACACCATTCGTCAGGAGGCACAGCGCCATGAGGGCTTCTGTGTACACTATGCCGTCAAGGCCAATGCCAACCCGAAGGTGCTGCGCATGATTCGCGAGGCTGGTCTGGGTGCCGACTGTGTCAGCGGCGGCGAGATAGAAGCCGCACTGCGTGCCGGTTTCCCTGCATCGAAAATCGTCTATGCAGGCGTAGGCAAGAGCGATTGGGAAATCAACCTCGGACTGGACAACGACATCTTCTGCTTCAATGTGGAGAGCATCCCCGAGCTGGAGGTCATCAACGAACTGGCAACTGCCAAGGGAAAGACCGCCAGGGTAGCGTTCCGACTGAATCCCAACGTGGGAGCACACACCCACGCCAATATCACTACAGGACTGTCGGAAAACAAGTTCGGCATCCCCATGAGTGACATGATGAAGGTCATCGAGGAAGCATCGCACATGGAACACGTGAAGGTCATCGGCCTGCACTTCCACATCGGTTCACAGATACTCGACATGGGCGACTTCGAAGCCCTCTGCAACCGTGTGAACGAATTGCAGACACAGCTGGAAAGTCACCGCATCCGTCTGGAGCACATCAACGTGGGTGGCGGACTGGGCATCGACTACCAGCACCCGAACCGTGTGCCCCTACCCGACTTCCGTGCCTACTTCGACACCTATGCCAAGAAGCTGAAGCTGCACGACGGACAGACGCTACACTTCGAACTGGGACGTGCCGTCGTGGCACAATGCGGCTCACTGATTACGCGTACCTTATATATTAAAGAAGGAGCCGTCAAGAAGTTCTGCATTGTCGATGCCGGTTTCACTGACCTGATACGTCCGGCACTCTATCAGGCCTATCACAAGATAGAAAACATCAGCAGCGAACAACCCGTGGAGTCCTACGACGTCGTAGGTCCCATCTGTGAATCGACTGATGTCTTTGCCAAGCATATAGACCTCAATGCCGCCCACCGTGGCGACCTGCTCGCCATCCGTTCGGCAGGAGCTTACGGCGAAATCATGGCGTCGGGCTACAACTGCCGACAGTTGCCCGTAGGCTATATGAGCGACGAAATATAAAGAAGGAGCACGTCCTGATGAGAGTCCTGCAATACCATACTGAAGACACGAAAGAACAACAGCTGGAAACGCTACAGAAGTTGCGTGAAAGCCACTACGACCTGCTGCACATCCACGGATGCTGGCAACAGCAGGCATGGACTGCTGCGCGGCAGGCACTGAAGACAGGAACGCGTCTGATATTCTCACCCCAAGGACAATTGGAGCCGTGGATCATCAACGAGAACTACTGGAAGGAGAAGTTGCCTAAAAAGCTGCTCTACCAGCGATGGATTGTCAGCAAGGCCTATGCCGTCGTCGTTCAAGGCAAGATGGAAGAAGAGTGTCTGATGCGCTTGGGATGGAACCCGCGACTGGTAGTCATCCGCAATCCGCAGATTACCAGCTCCATCACACCGCAGGAAGCCAACCGCCAGCATGTCGTGCTCTACCGCAAGGTGATGGACTCCAACACGCTGGAACTGATGACCGATCAGACACGCCACATGCTGAAACAGTTCATCAAGGCAGGCATCACCGGTGACGACCGCTGGATAGACGGAGACCTGATTACCCTTGGTTCGGAAGAGTGGCGACAAATACTGTGCTATGCCCATCAAGAACACCTGACGGACATCGTCAGACACGGCATCAGCGTGCTGCACTTCGATTCTCCCGACCTCGATGTGGAAAACATTCCCTTCTTCCTGCCAGAAGACTATGAGGACGTCCCCTCTATCGAAGGAGCTATCGGCAGCAGTTTCGTCTCGGAGAACGAGCGACTGATGACGACCTTCCGCCAGCTGAAGAAACTCTTCATGCACCAGCGGCTGACGATAGCCCATCTGGTGGAACTGGACAAGGAACTGCGGTTCCATGACTTTCAGGAGGAACGCCTCTACGAAGACCTAGAGATACGCGGTCTGCAGAAGCTGGCTGCACGACTCATGCAGCTGATGGCGGAGAAGACGGGACTGACGGAGGGCTTCATGCCCGTCACTCCCCTCGACGACCGCATCACCAAAAGAATGAGAAGACAAATAGAAAACCGATTAAAGATATAAGACTATGAATGGTACAACACAACTGACACGCGATATCGAGTACTTGCAGCTGATGTGCAGCTCGTTTCCCAGCATTGCTGCGGCATCGACTGAAATCATCAACCTGGAAGCCATCCTGAACCTTCCCAAGGGTACGGAACACTTCCTGGCAGACCTGCATGGTGCCGATGCTGCCTTCAAGCACGTGCTGAAGAACGCCTCCGGAAACATTCGCCGAAAGGTGACTGACATTTTCCAGGGACGCATCCGCGAGTCAAAGATACGAGAACTCTGCACACTCATCTACTACCCCGAACAGAAGATAGAACTCATCAAAGCCTCCGAGGGGGAGCTGGACGAATGGTATCAGATCACCATCATGCGACTGGTGGCTGTCTGTCGTGACGTTTCCTCAAAATACACCCGCTCCAAGGTGCGCAAGTCGCTGCCGGAGGAGTTTGCCTATATCATCGAGGAACTGCTCCACGAACGTACCGACGACAACGACAAGGCTGACTACGTCAGCGGTATTGTCAACAGCATCATCTCGACAGGACGTGCCGACGACTTCATCATCGCCATCTGTCACGTCATCCAGCGACTGGCCATCGACCGCCTGCACATCCTGGGCGACATCTACGACCGTGGCTCAGGGGCACACATCATTCTCGACGACCTGCGTAAGTATCACTCGTGGGATATTCAGTGGGGCAACCACGACATGCTGTGGATGGGAGCCTGTGCGGGCAACAACGCCTGCATCTGCAACGTGCTACGCCTGTCCCTGCGCTATGCCAACCTGGCAACACTGGAGGACGGCTACGGCATCAACCTGGTACCACTGGCCACCTTTGCCATGGAGACCTACAAGGACGACCCCTGTACGGAGTTTATTCCCAAGGTGCTGACAGGCAACGAGATTGACGAAAAGACCAAACGGCTGATAGCACAGATGCACAAGGCCATCAGCATCATACAATTCAAGAAGGAGGCTCAGATTTTCAAGCGCCGTCCGGAATGGCAGATGGAAGACCGCTGCCTGCTGGACTATATCGACTACGACCGTGGCGTCCTGAAGATGGACGGCAAGGAATATGCAATGAAGTCGTGCCTATTTCCTACCATCGACCCCAAGGATCCCTGCAAGCTGACGGAAGAAGAGAACGTGCTGATGGAAAAGCTGCACCACTCCTTCCGAGTTTGCGAGAAACTGAAGAAGCATTGCAAGATGCTGCTGTCGCATGGTTGCATGTACGCCATCTACAACCAGAACCTGCTCTATCATGCCTCTATTCCCCTCAATGCCGACGGCTCGCTGAAAGAGGTGGAACTCTTCGGTGGTGAGAAGTATAAGGGTAAGGAACTGATGCACAACATCGGCATGATGGTACGTGCCGCCTTCGAGAGCGATACCGAGAAGGAACTGCGCAGCTTTGCCCGCGACTACTTCCTATACCTGTGGTGCGGCAAGAACTCGCCACTGTTCGATAAGTCCAAGATGGCAACCTTTGAGCGTTACTTCCTGACAGATACGGAGACCTATAAGGAGGAGAAAGGATACTACTTCCTGCTGCGCGACTCTGAGGAGGTCTGCGACCGCATTCTGGATGCCTTTGGCGTCAAGGGAAAGAACCGCCATATCATCAATGGTCATGTGCCTGTTCATGCCTCGAAAGGCGAGAACCCCATCAAGGCCAACGGAAAACTGATGGTGATTGACGGCGGATTCTCGGAAGCCTACCACTCGACAACAGGCATTGCCGGCTATACGCTGGTATATCACAGCCGCGGCTTCGAACTGGTTCAGCACGAGCCTTTCCTAAATGCCGAGGACGCTATACTCAGAGGGACAGACATTAAATCGACCACGCAGCTGGTGGAGATGACCTCTCACCGCATGAGGGTGAGCGATACGGACAAGGGTGAAGAACTGCGAATGCAGATTAACGACTTGCGACAGTTGTTGTACTGCTATCGCCATGGCATCCTGATGGAAATGGCCGACTACAAACTGCTCCATGCATAAGGTACTGATAGCCATAGGGTCTAACGAACGTCAGAGTGTTCACGTGCAGTGGGCATCAGAACGTCTGTCACAGTTGCTGGACAACATCAGGCTTAGCAGCCGCCTGTGGACTACAGACGTCAAAGGCAGCGGACGGTGGTATATGAACCGGTTGGCAGCAGGAAACACGCTGCTGACGGTACCGGAACTGGAACAACAGCTGAAGCAATTGGAACGGGCGACAGGTCGCGATCAGGAGCGTGTCACGCTGGACCTGGACCTCATGCAATACGATAACGACCGCTACCATCTGAACGACTGGCCACGACCGTATATACAACGGCTATTGCCTGACATGAGAGACGAAATGACGGCATTGTGACAATAATTGTACCATAAATTTGGCTCTTTGCCAAGGTTTTTGTACCTTTGCAGGTTGTAAAAGATAAATTGCAAATAGTAAATAGTTAAATAGTAAATAAAAAGATGCTTACACTTAAACTCATTACAGAGGAAACAGAGCGCGTCATTCGCGGACTGGAGAAAAAACATTTCAAGGGCGCCAAAGAGGCTATCGATGAGGTGCTGTCAGTTGACAAACGTCGTCGCGAGGCTCAGCAGCAGTTGGACAAGAACCTGGCTGAGGCCAAGAAACTGGCTGCCCAGATTGGTGGACTGATGAAGGAAGGCAAGAAGGACGAGGCTGAAGCCATCAAGGCTCAGGTGTCTGCCATGAAAGAGACTAACAAACAGCTGGAGCAGACTATGAACGAGTCGCAGGACGAGATGACACGTCTGCTCTGTCAGATCCCGAATATTCCGTACGACGAGGTTCCGGAAGGTGCTGCCGCAGAAGACAACCATGTGGTGAAGTCGAACCTGAAGGAATGCGACGGCCACGACACCGTCGGCAACTGGGACGTCAATCCCAAGCTGGGCATTGCCAATCCCCTGCCCCACTGGGAGCTGGCCAAGAAGTACAACCTCATCGACTTCGACCTGGGCGTAAAGATTACAGGTGCCGGTTTCCCCGTCTATACAGGTAAGGGCGCTCAACTGCAGCGTGCCCTCATCAACTTCTTCCTGGACGAGGCTCGCAAGAGCGGATATACGGAAATCATGCCTCCTACGGTGGTGAACGCTGCCTCTGGCTACGGCACGGGACAGCTGCCTGACAAAGAGGGACAGATGTACCATTGCGAAGTCGATGACTTCTATCTCATCCCTACCGCCGAGGTACCTGTGACGAACATCTACCGCGACGTCATCCTGGACGAGAGCCAGCTGCCCGTCAAGAACTGTGCCTATACGCAGTGCTTCCGTCGTGAGGCTGGCAGCTACGGTAAGGACGTGCGTGGTTTGAACCGTCTGCATGAGTTCTCGAAGATTGAGATTGTACGCATCGACAAGCCCGAGCACTCGAAGGAAAGCCACAAGGAAATGCTGGCACACGTAGAGGGCTTGCTGAAGAAGTTGGAACTGCCCTACCGCATTCTGTTGCTCTGCGGCGGTGACCAGTCGTTCACCTCTTCCATCTGCTACGACTTCGAGGTGTATTCGGAGGCTCAAGGTCGCTGGCTCGAAGTGTCGTCAGTATCCAATTTCGACACCTATCAGGCTAACCGTCTGAAGTGCCGCTATCGCCGTGCCGACAACAAGAAGACGGAGCTGTGTCACACACTGAACGGCTCTGCACTCGCTCTGCCGCGCATCGTGGCAGCCATCCTGGAGAACAACCAGACGGAACAAGGCATCCGCATTCCGCGTGCCTTGGTGCCCTACACTGGCTTCGAGATGATTGACTAATAGATGATTCACTAAACTAAACGGATATGAATAAGATTGTAAGGAAAGAACAATTCTCGGAGAAGGTGTTTCTCTTTGAGATGGAGGCTCCGCTGATTGCCCAAAGTCGCAAGGCAGGAAACTTTGTCATTGTACGTGTTGACCAGAAAGGCGAGCGCATGCCGCTGACTATTGCCGGTGCCGACAAAGAGAAAGGAACCATCACACTGGTAGTACAGATGGTGGGTCTTTCATCCAAGAAGTTGTGCGCTCTGAACGAAGGCGACTACGTGGCTGACATCGTAGGTCCCTTGGGTAATCCTACCCATATCGAGAACTACGGCACCGTGGTTTGTGCTGGTGGCGGACTGGGCGTAGCTCCTATGCTGCCCATCATTCAGGCACTGAAGGCTGCCGGCAACCGTGTTCTCTCAGTGATGGCCGGTCGCTCGAAAGACCTCATCATATTGGAAGACAAGGTTCGTGAGAGTTCTGACGAGGTCATCATTATGACCGATGACGGCTCATACGGTGAGAAGGGTGTCGTTACCGTGGGTATCGAGAAGTTCATCGAACAGGAGCCGCATGTCGATAAGGTATTCGCCATTGGCCCTCCCATCATGATGAAATTCTCCAACCTGACTGCCCAGAAGCATGGTATTCCCTGTGAGGTATCACTGAACACCATCATGGTTGATGGCACGGGTATGTGTGGTGCTTGCCGACTGACCATCGGAGGCAAGACGAAGTTCGTCTGCATCGACGGTCCTGAATTCGACGGAGCCCTCGTCGATTGGGACGAAATGTTCAAACGCATGAATACCTTCAAGCGCGAGGAACAGGAAGAGTTGGCTCACTACGAAGAGCACCTCGTCACCAACACGGTGCTCGACGGTTCACCCGTCGAGAAAACCACTGACGTCGTCATGGACAGCGACCCCACCAACGATACCATTGCCGTACTGACTGACAGAAATGCACCTTGGCGTGAAGAGCTTCGCAAGAGCATGAAACCTAAGGAGCGTACTGCCATCGAGCGTGTAGTGATGCCTGAGCTGGATCCCGTCTATCGTGCCACCACTCGTACCGAGGAGGTGAACATCGGTCTGACAAAAGAGATGGCTATGACCGAGGCTAAGCGTTGTCTTGACTGTGCCAAGCCTACCTGCGTAGAGGGTTGTCCTGTCAATATCAACATACCGTCGTTCGTCAAGAACATTGAGCGTGGACAGTTCCTGGCTGCTGCCAAGGTACTGAAAGCCACCTCTGCCCTACCCGCTGTCTGTGGACGTGTTTGTCCGCAGGAGAAACAGTGCGAGAGCAAGTGTATCCATCTGAAGATGAACGAGCCTGCCGTGGCTATCGGTTATCTGGAGCGCTTCGCTGCCGACTTTGAACGTGAGAGCGGAAACATCAGCATGCCTGAGATTGCACCTGCCAACGGTATCAAGATTGCCGTCGTCGGCTCAGGTCCTGCCGGACTGTCATTTGCCGGCGACATGGTGAAGAAGGGATATGACGTATATGTCTTCGAGGCACTGCACGAGATTGGCGGTGTGCTGAAATACGGTATTCCTGAGTTCCGTCTGCCCAACAAGATTGTGGATGTGGAGATTGAAAACCTTGCCAAGATGGGTGTCCACTTCCAGACGGATGTCATCGTGGGTAAGACCATCAGTGTCGAGACGCTTGAGAAGCAGGGCTTCAAGGGTATCTTCGTAGGCTCTGGCGCCGGACTGCCCAACTTCATGGGAATTCCTGGCGAGAACGCTATCAACATCATGTCATCGAATGAGTACCTCACCCGCGTGAACCTCATGGATGCTGCCAACCCCACTACCGACACGCCTATCAACCTGGGCAAGAACGTGCTCGTCGTAGGTGGCGGCAACACGGCTATGGACTCTTGTCGTACGGCCAAACGCCTGGGCGGCAACGTTACGCTGGTCTATCGTCGCTCAGAACAGGAGATGCCTGCCCGTCTGGAAGAGGTCAAGCACGCCAAGGAGGAAGGTATCAACTTCCTGACGCTGCATAACCCCATCGAGTATCTGGCTGATGAGAATGGTGCCGTGAAGGCTGCCGTTCTGCAGGTCATGGAGCTCGGTGAGCCTGATGCTTCCGGTCGCCGCAGTCCCGTACCCGTAGAGGGTAAGACCGTCACGCTGGATGTCGATCAAGTCATCGTGGCAGTAGGCGTATCTCCTAACCCGCTGGTACCGAAGAGCATCGAAGGACTGGAACTGGGTCGTAAGAACACCATCGTTGTCAACGAAGGCATGCAGTCGGCACGTAGCGAAATATTCGCCGGTGGCGACATCGTGCGTGGCGGTGCTACAGTCATTCTGGCTATGGGTGACGGTCGCCGCGCTGCCCAGCACATGGACGAATATTTAAGAGAAAAGTGAATTTTCACTTTTACCTATAGCTTTAGTTTATGAACGGATTATATACCATCATATTGCTCGTACTAAGCAACGTCTTCATGACGCTTGCCTGGTACGGGCATTTGAAACTGCAGCAGACGGGTGTCAGCAACAACTGGCCGCTCATCGGCGTCATCGCCTTTTCGTGGGTCATCGCCTTCTTTGAATACTGTTGCCAGGTGCCTGCCAACCGCATCGGTTTTGAGGGTAACGGAGGACCATTCAATCTCGTACAATTGAAGGTCATCCAGGAGTGCATCTCACTGGGAGTCTTCGCCGTCATCGTGAATATCCTGTTTCAGGGCACTCACCTGCATTGGAATCACATCCTGGCATTCTTCTTCATTATCTGCGCCGTTTATCTGGTCTTTATGAAGTGATTATTCGGAGCTGGTGCATAGATTCGTATTATGACACTGGAAGAGAAACTTTGGAAGTCTTTTAACAAAGCATTAGGAAAATATCAGCTAATCGACGAGGGTGACCGCATCCTCGTCGGTTTGTCTGGAGGTAAGGACTCGCTATGCTTGCTGGAGTTCCTGGCACGCCGTTCCCGTATTCATGTTCCTCACTTCACTGTTGAAGCGCTACACGTTCGCATGGAGAATATTCATTACGAAACGGACACGACATTTCTTCAGTCGTTCTGCGACCGTCTCGGCGTACCTCTCCACATCATCACTACATGCTTCACTGATCATCTCCCATCTCTCACCTCTCACCCCTCTCCCCTAAAATCAAAGCCCGCTTGTTTCCTTTGCTCATGGCAACGACGGAAGCAGCTGTTCAACCTGGCTCAGGAGTTAGGATGCACAAAGATTGCATTGGGACACCATCAGGACGACATCATCCATACGGCTTTGATGAACATGACCTTTGAAGGCCATTTTGCCACCATGCCCGTCAAACTGCGGATGCGGAAAATGCCGATAACCATCATCCGCCCACTATGTCTTTGCCATGAAAGCGACATACAGGCCTTTGCCCAACAGCAGCAATACGAGAAACAACTCAAGCAATGCCCCTACGAACACGATACCAACCGCAAGAAATCTGCTGAACTCTTTGCCCATATTGAGCAACTGAACCCCGAGGCGCGCTTCTCCATTTGGCATGCCTTGGAGAATGCAGAAAAGCTGGTGGAATATTAAATAACCTTAATTGTCAAATAAAGGATGGACAATTGTCATTGAAAAATCGTACCTTTGCGTATTAAGATTTATGATAGCCCATGAAGATACGCTGTATATTGATGATGTTGCTGATGCTTCTGACAGTTACTGCTGATGCGAAAAAGCCTAAATATGTACGCAAGCAGAAACTGACAGTCGAGGAACAGGCACGTCAGGAAAAGCTTGACCGCATGCTGGCAACTACTGAGCGTGTCTTATTCATCGACAGTTTCGTAGTCGATAAGAACCAATTCCTGCAATGCTACAAGATGAATAGCGACTTAGGGCAGATTAAGCACACGTCTGACGTCTTACGCAACTACCAATATAGCGACAGCTATGCCTACATCAACGGATTGGGCAGCTTGTGCTACCTGTCTAAACATGACACGGACTCTACCAGCCAGCTGTACATCAGTGAAAACGAGGATGGACTTTGGATGAAGCCCTCGCTGATAGCAGGTATCAATGACGACAAGAACTTTCAGCAGGTCAACTATCCTTTCATCATGGGCGACGGGCAGACGCTTTACTTTGCAGCCAATGGACCTCAAGGCATAGGAGGCTACGACATCTACATGACGTCTTATGACAGCGAGAACGACACCTATCTGCATCCCGTAAACATAGGTATGCCGTTCAATTCGGAAGCTAACGACTATATGTATGTCATCGACGAATACGACAGTTTAGGATGGTTTGTCACAGACCGCCGACAGCCGGAAGACAAGGTCTGTGTCTATGTCTTTGTACCCTCCTCTACTCGTTTGAACTACGATGAAAGTGAATACGAACCAGAACAACTGACGGCCTTTGCGCAGATATCCAGCATTCGCGATACCTGGTTCGATGATCAACGCGTATTGGCAGCCCGTCAGCGTCTGAAGCAGAAAGGCACTAAGACACATCCAGCACGGAAGGATCATCGTCGGCCTTTTGTCATCAATGACCGAGTATCTTATTATCAGGCATCCGACTTCCGACATCCCGAGAACAGCCGGCGCTACCAGCAGTGGCTGTCTCTCATCGACGAGCAACAGCAGTTAGCAACTTCGTTAGAGAAGTCACGCCGCTATTATTCTCAGGCCACTCAGAGAGAGCGTCAGCAACTGAAAACGGAAATACTGACTGACGAGCAGAAGTCACAACAACTGCAGCAACAGATACGTCAAATAGAGAAAATCATGCGAAACGCAGAAAATATATTTATTAACTAACATTTATAATACTATGGCAAAAAAACATTTCCCTGAATCCGAACTCATCATCAATGGTGATGGTTCCTGCTTCCATCTACATCTGAAGCCCGAATTCCTGGCTGACAAGGTCATACTCGTCGGTGACCCTGCCCGCGTAAACACGGTCGCTGCCCACTTCGACAGCATTGAGCACGAGGTCTCCAGTCGCGAGTTCCATACCATCACTGGTATGTATAAAGGCAAACGCATCACCGCCCAGTCACACGGCATCGGCTGTGACAATATCGACATCGTTGTCAACGAGCTCGACACGCTAGCCAATATCGACTATAATACCCGCGAGGAAAAACCCGAGCATCGCACACTCACCATGGTACGCATCGGTACCTGTGGCGGTCTGCAGCCGTTCACACCCACCGGTTCGTTTATCGCTTCCGTCAAGAGCATCGGCTTCGACGGTCTGCTGAACTTCTACGCAGGACGCAACGACGTCTGCGACCTGAAGATGGAGGAAGCATTCAAGAAACACATGGACTGGAATCCCATCAAGGGTGCTCCCTATGTGGCCGTTGCCGACCGTGAACTCATCGACCGCATCGCTGCCGATGACATGGTCAAGGGTTACACCGTCGCCTGTGGCGGTTTCTATGGTCCTCAAGGCCGTCAGTTGCGCGCTGCCGTAGGCGATCCCGAACAGAACAAGAAGATTGAGTCCTTCGAATACGAAGGCATGAAGATCTGCAACTTCGAGATGGAGTCATCAGCCCTCGCTGGTCTCGCAGCACTGCTGGGCCACCACGCTATGACCTGCTGCATGGTCATCGCCAACCGCTATGCCCAAAAGATGAACACTGACTACAAGAGCTCTATCGACACCATTATCCAGAAGGTTCTCGACAGAATATGATAAAAACAAGCGCCGTCCTACCCTCTCTCACATTGGAGCGGGCTGGTGAGGCTTACACCATCTGTGCCCTCGCCACTGCCCCTGGCGGTGCTCTCGGCATTATCCGCGTCTCAGGCCCAAAGGCCTTTGACGCGGTTCAAGCAATAGCCGACAAAGACGTTAACAAATTTTCACCTAATTCTGCACACTTCGTCCGCCTCACGGCCAAAAACACCCAAAATTCAAAACAGTGTTCTGAGCAACCTGTTTCCATGCCAAATCAGGAAACTCTTGATGAGGCGATGGTCACCGTCTTTCACGCTCCCCACAGCTACACGGGAGAAGACAGCGTAGAGATTAGCTGCCACGGTTCGCGCTATATCTTAAACAAGGTTCTGGAACTACTGGTGCAAAACGGCTGTCGCATGGCTAACCCTGGCGAATTTACCCAACGTGCCTACCTCAACGGAAAACTCGACCTCTCACAGGCAGAAGCCGTAGCCGACCTCATCGCCTCTTCCAACCAAGCCACCCATCAACTCGCTATGTCACAACTGAGAGGTAGCGTAAGTTCAGAACTGGCTCTTTTGCGAGAGCAACTGCTACACCTCACCAGCCTACTGGAACTTGAGCTCGACTTCTCCGACCACGAAGACCTCGAATTCGCCGACCGCACAAAACTGAACGACCTTGCGAATAAAATTGACAGTCACATCAACCGTCTAACCCACTCTTTCGAGACCGGTCAAGCCATCAAGCAAGGAATACCAGTTGCTATTGTTGGCAAAACCAATGTAGGCAAATCCACCCTTCTGAACCGTCTTTTGAAAGACGACCGCGCCATTGTCTCCGACGTCCATGGCACCACGCGCGACACCATCGAAGACACCATCGACATCCAGGGTGTTACCTTCCGTTTCATCGACACTGCAGGCATTCGTCAAACCACCGATCAGGTGGAACAGATTGGCATCGAGCGCACCTTCGCAGCCTTGCATAAAGCCCGCATTGCACTATGGCTCATCGATACTCTTCCGACAGAAAAAGAGCTTCAAGAAATCATCGAATTAACAAAAGGTAAATCACTGATTATCATACAAAACAAGATAGATAAAGATACTACATTAAGTATTCCGTTATCTATCTTCCAAAACTTGCATAATTATTCATTCCTACAAATCTCTGCCAAGCAAGGCACCAACCTTCAACAACTTGAGCAAGCCATCTACGATGCAGCAGACATTCCCACGCTCACCGACACCGATGTCATCATCACTAATGCTCGCCACTACGATGCATTAGTCCGTGCCCGCCACTCACTCTCACGCGTCCTTGACGGTCTGCATACAGGTCTCAGCGGCGACCTCCTGAGCGAAGATCTCCGCGATGTTCTCAACATCCTCTCCGAAATCACCGGCGGTCAAATCACCACCCCTGAAGTCTTAGGAAATATCTTTAAGAATTTTTGCGTGGGAAAGTGAAGCCACTACAAAGAAAATAATAAAATCTGCAAAAATAAGCCCGTAACACCCTTATTTTCAAGTGTTAAAGATTGTGCTTATCTTTGCAGATTTTTGTATTAGGTATTGTTTATTTGCAGATTTTTCTTTAACTTTGTCCCCCAGTTGTCCCCCGAAATAGTCGCAAAGGGTCAAAAACTGTCCCCCGGGGACAGAAAAAGTGTCCCTCGAAACAAAAGTCGGTGGTAATTTCTAAAACGATTAATGACTATGGCAAAGAAAAAATCAGCAAGCGTCCAAAGAGGACAAGTTAAGCTTCGCGAAAAGAAGCTTAAAGATGGAAGTTCAAGCCTGTACCTTGACATCAATGTTGGTGGCAAGCGTCATAAGGAATACCTGAAGCTTTATCAGGTAGTCCCTACTACAGCGCAGGAAAGAGAACAAAACCGTCAGGCTCTTGCAGCAGCCAATGCCATGAGAGCAAGACGTGAATTAGAAATCATCAATGGCAAATTCGACATCACACAACCCAAACAAGGCGGTGTTCGTTTCCTTGATTACTATCGTCAGATGTGTGAAGACCGTTTGAAGACTCCAGACTCAAATGGCAATTGGGGAAACTGGCATAGCTGTTTGAAGCATCTGGAAGTTTACTGTGATGAAGCAACTACCTTTGATGATATTGATGCCGAGTGGATTCAGGGATTTAAGGATTATCTGAACACAGCAGAGAAAGATGCTCAGAAGAAAACTGACCCAAAGGTTTCTTACGTATTTGTTGGTTTGTCACAGAACTCTAAGGTATCGTACTTCAATAAACTACGTGCATGTCTTAATCAGGCATTTGAAGAACATATTATCGACAAGAATCCAATCAGAGGTGTCGAAGGATTTAAGCAGGAAGAGGTTGCCCGTGAATACCTGACCCTCGATGAAGTTAAGAAGATGGCTGCAACTCCATGTAACTATCCCATTCTAAAAGCGACATTTCTGTTCTCTTGTCTGACTGGACTCCGTAAGAGCGACATCGAGAAATTGACATGGGGTGAAGTCCAGAAATTTGGAAAATACACTCGTATTGTTTTCAAACAGAAGAAAACAGGTGGTCAGGAATACCTCGATATTTCAGACCAGGCAGCAGCCTATTTAGGAACCCGTCGCAATGATGTTGACCGAGTGTTTGAGGGTTTCACCTATGGTGCATGGACTTCACTCGAATTAAAACGATGGGCACTTGCAGCAGGTATCTCTAAGAACCTAACTTTCCACTGTGCTCGTCACACATTCGCTGTAATGATGCTCGACCTCGGAGCCGACATCTACACAGTCTCTAAGCTCCTTGGCCACAGAGAACTTTCGACAACTCAGATTTACGCCAAAGTTCTTGACAAAAACAAACAAGCAGCAGTCAACTTGATTCCAGACATAAGTAAGTAGAATTCTCTATACATTATATATATGGTAACAAGACAAGAAGCAGTTTTGAGCTTTGTGAAGTTCAATAAGTTCGCGAAGCAACTCATATATGACATCTGCATAGGTGGAAACACTAAGTTAACATCCTACGCTGAAGAATTGCTTCAATTCGAGCAGTGGAAGGAGGACATAATGCTCTATATTAACTTTAATCCTGACCCAATCATCATTGAGAAGATAGCGTCACTCGGTTCTCCAGAAATGTTAGAGAACTACATAAATGATGGAAAAGACACACTTCCTCAAAATACTCTTGATGCCCTTACTGGAGTTGTCAATGCGATGAATTCTATTCATGATCTCTGCTATAACATCAATCAAGAGTCTAAAGGCAAATTCAGATACTTGGTTGACGAATTTGCCAATGAGGAAGCTGCTGCCCTTTTTGACCGTGCAGTTAGTGCAGGCTATTTGACCGCTGAATATCAACCAAAGGGCGACACAGACAACTACACGCTGAAGATTATCGCCTTTGCCATTGGTGAACTACTTCATTTAACTATGCGACATAAATGGTCACATTTCGAAGAACAATGGGGCATCAACAGGGCTAATAAACTTTCCACATTACCTATCAGCGAAAGGCAATTCAAAAGAGCCGGAAAACTTATGCAGTTCTATCCCGAAGTTGACTTTACTATGCTCACTGCACCAAATGAAGACAAATATTTTGATGCTGCCTATGGTGCCCGTCGTGTACGTGCGCTTTATCAAGAACTACTTGACCACGGCTACATAAGTCCTGATACTACGGTTGAAGACTTTCTCAGCATCTTCAACCTTGGGAACCAAACAACCAGGAAACCCATCGAATGGATGAAGAGTCAACAACACCTCTCCTACTTCATTTATTTTACATTCTCAAAGACAAACAAAGACTACTGGGTTAAGACTGTTGC
>CACYOC010000029.1 GCA_902775975.1 uncultured Bacteroidales bacterium
CAGTAGTTAAGCCATCACTTCTACAGGCTGTTTTCCGCCACAAGACATTTGGCTTATCTACTTAACTACTGACTACTTAACTACTTCAGAAAGTTGAATCATTTTATCATTCATAAGTAAAAAATTGTAACCATCGAGCGTTTTGTCTCATGATGCTAACACTTTCTTCGTTAATCTGTTGTGACGAGACGGCTGCCGTCGTCCTGCACCTCGATCTTGACGCGGACGGCATCGTCGGGCAGGAGGTCTTCTATCAGCTCGGGCCACTCGATGAAACAGAGGGCTCCCGAGTAGAAGTATTCTTCGTAGCCCATGTCATAGACTTCCTCGAGTTTCTTGATGCGGTAGAAGTCGAAGTGGAAGATAGACCCACCTAAATCCTCCCTGGAGAGGGAGGACTTCTGGTCTCCCCCTAAGCAGGGGGAGTTAGAGGGGGTCTCATACTCATTCACGATGGCGAAGGTGGGACTGGTGATGACGTCCTCGACGCCCAGGGCTTCGCAGATGGCCTTGACGAAGGTGGTCTTGCCGGCTCCCATGGTGCCGTAGAAGGCAAAGACGCGATGGTCGCCAATGTGTTTTATAAACTCGCGAGCTGCCTCGCCGATATGTTCTAAGTCTTGTATCTTGATTTCCATGACTGGATGTGATTAGTGTCTTCTTCCTTTCAGATATATAATAGGTATGATCATCTCCTCCATCGAGATGCCGCCATGCTGGAAGGTATTGCGATAGTAGGAGACGTAATAGTTGTAGTTGTTGGGATAGGCGAAGAAGTCGTCGCCCGTGGCAAAGACATAGCTGGTGGAGAGGTTGGGTGCCGGCAGATGGGCCTTGGCGGGGTCTTTGATGACGAAGAGGTCCTTGGAGTCGTATGCCAGGTTCTTACCGAGCTTATAGCGCAGGTTGGTGTTCGTGTTACGGTCGCCGATAATCTTCACGGGGTTGGTAGCACGGATGCTGCCGTGGTCGGTGGTGATGATGACGTGGTAGTCGGTCTGTGCCAGCTGTCGGAAGAGGTCGGCGATGACGGAGTGCTTGAACCACGAGAGGGTGATGCTGCGATACGCCGACTCGTTGTTGGCCAGCTCGCGTACCATCTTCGACTCGGTGCGGGCATGGCTGAGCATGTCGATGAAGTTGAACACCACGACGTTGAAGTCGTTCTTCTCCAGCGCCTTCAGCTGTCCCAGCAGCTTGTCGGCTTCCTGCGAGGTATTGATTTTATGATAGGAGAAGGTGTTGTGGCGGCGATAGCGCTCCAGCTGGGTGCGGATGAGCGGTTCCTCGTTGAGGTTCTTGCCTTCCTCCTCGTCTTCATCGACCCACAGGTCGGGAAACATCTGGGCTATCTGCACAGGCATCAGGCCGGAGAAGATGGCGTTGCGGGCATACTGTGTCGCCGTGGGCAGGATGCTGCAATAGACGTCCTCGCTGATGTCGAACTGGTCGCCAATCTCGCGCTCCAGCATCTTCCACTGGTCGTAGCGGAAGTTGTCGAGCACGATGAGGAAGACTTTCTCGTCCTGGTTGAGCAAGGGGAACACCTTGGTCTTGAACAGTTCGTTGGACATCATGGGGTGTTCCTGTCCCTGCATCCAGTCCATGTAGTTCTTCTTGACGTATTTGGCAAAGCCGATGTTGGCCTCGCGCTTCTGCATTTCCAGCATCTCGGTCATCTGCGAGTCGGTGGCGCTGAGTTCCAGTTCCCAACGCACGAGCCGTTTATAGACGTCGGTCCAGTCTTGCCACGTCCGGCAGTCCATGATTTGCATGGACAGCTGCTGGAACTGCTGCTGATAGCCGCTCTGCACGGTCTCCGTGACGATTTCGCGCCGGTGGATGTTCTTCTTCAGCGTGAGCAGTATCTGGTTGGGGTTGACGGGCTTGATGAGGTAGTCGGCAATCTGCTGTCCGATGGCCTGGTTCATGATGTCTTCCTCCTCGCTCTTGGTGACCATGACGACGGGCACCTGCGGGGTGATCTCCTTGATGCGCTGCAGGGTCTCCAGACCGCTGAGACCGGGCATCATCTCGTCGAGCATGACGAGGTCGAAGGTGCGTTTGCGACATTCCTCTATGGCGTCCGTGCCATTGGTGACTGTCACCACCTCGTAACCTTTCTTCTCTAAAAACATCAGGTGGGCGCGGAGCAGTTCCATCTCGTCGTCAGCCCAAAGTAATAGTCCGTTGGTCATATATTATTTACAATTTGACAATTTACAATTTGACAATTTATTTAATTATTGACAATTTATTTAATTATTTACAATTTGACAATTTACAATTTGACAATTTATTTAATTATTGACAATTTACAATTTAGCGCCAGAAGTCGTCGTCGAACTCGATGTTGCCGCTGTTCTGCTGCTGCGGCGCATCGTTGAAGAGGTCGTCATCAGCATTGTTGCCGTTCTGGGGCGTTTCCTCCTCTTCCTCGTCTTCTTCCTGGGTGATGCTCTCCGGCTCTTCCAGCAGCGGCCTCTCCGATATAGTGATAGGCTCGAGTTTCTTCTGGAAGAATACCTCGTAGTCGCGATAGCTGTAGGCGGTTCCGAGGAGCGGCAGGTTCTTCTCGCTGACAATCAGACTGCGGCAGGGGCGGAGCATGTTGGCCATCACGCTGTTGGCATAGAGCTGGCGGGCGTATTGGCGGGCCTCGTCGTAACTGAGGAAGCCGCTGATGATCATGCGTGCCAGACCGTGCGGGTCTTGGTCGATGTTCAGGTCGAAGTTGCGTACCAGGAAGTTGGAGAAGTTATATTTTGCCATCTCGTAGAGCAGCTGGTTCTGGCTGATGGAGTCGGGCTGGTAGAGCAGCATGAAGACGTAGTTGGCATTACGCTCGACGACCAGCGAATCGACCTTCGTGGAGTCTTGTCCCGTGAGGTCGTTCATGCGGCGCGACCAGACATCGTCCATGTCGAACTTGCCACCATGCAGCTTCCTGCCCTGCTGTACGCCACGGAGTATCATGCCTGCCATCTCGCTGACCTCGCTGTCGGGGTATTTCTCGACCACCTGCTTCAACCGCTCCACACAACCGTGGGTGTCGCCTTGGTTGAGCATGCTCAGACCCTCGATGAAGAGGAACTTCGGGCGGTGCTGTCCCAAGGGGAAGCGTTGTGCCGACAATTCGGCGTTGGCAGTGATTTCACGGTGGCGGTCCTGCTTGAAGGCGTCGTAGGTAGCGGCATAGATAGAGTCCTCGATATGTACCCCGAAGCGCTGGTTAGACAGGAAATTGGGGTCGCTGAGCAGTATCGTCCAGTCGCTCTCAGGATAGTCACTCTTCAGCATTGCCAGACAGTGGTCGGCCTCCTCTTTCCTACCCTGACGGGAGTAGAGCAGCCACAGGTGATACCACGCCACGTCGTTGCGCTCGTAGTCAGGGTACTGCCCCGTCAGTCGGGTGAGGTATTTCTCGCTGAGCGACAGGTTGTCGAGCTTGTCCTTGAAGATGACACCGGCATTGAAGAGTCCTTCCTTGATGATGGCATTGCTGGCGGCAACCTGCTCTTCGGTAAAGGGAATCTGTGCCAGGTAGTACGCACGGTTGTGAGGGTCGAGGGCGGCACTGTCGGTAGCGGCCTCGCCACTTTCTGCTGCCCCTGTAGTGTCAGAGGGCCCTGAGGAACCGGCACCTTCCGGAGCACCTGCGCTCTCTGCCGGTACGGTTCCTTCTGCTGCTTCTGCTCCTTCCTTTCCTTCGGTATTCTCTGGCTGTTCCGTGGAGGCAGGATTCATATCCACCACGGTGATGTTGAGACGCTGCCAGTCGTCTTTATTCTGACGCTTACCCCACTGTCGGATGAAGGTCTGCTTACCCTGGTTGACGGCCTGCGGATTATAGAAATACCATAACCCAGGCTGCGACATGCCTGGCATCACCGGCGTCGGCGGGGCGACGGAAGAGACGTTGCCGTTCTTGGCCTCTTCCTCCTGTATGCGCTGCTCAGCCTCGGCCTCTTCCCGCTTGCGCTGTTCTTCCTTTTCCTTCTTGATGAGTTCCTCTATCAAGCGGTCGATGACCTTGTTGAGCTCCTCCTCGGGCATCTTCGCCAATCGCTGCAGGGAGTCCTGCAGTGCCACGGCTTCGGTGTGAAGAACTAACTCGTCGAGCACCTTCGAGCGGTCGGAGAGTTCCTGGTAGTCCCTGCGGTCCTTGTCCAGCAAACCGATGGCCTCGCCATAGCAGCGCTTGGCATCAGCATAGCGTTCCTTCTCCCAGTAGATGTTGCCCAACGTCAGCAGCAACACACCTTTCTCTATTCCTGCACGGGTGGCCTTCTCCAGACCTTCCTCGTAGGCAACGATGGCGTTGACGGTGTCGCGCTGTGTCATATAGACATTGCCGATGGCGTAATACACCTGGTCCAGGTAGTCCTTGTTGTTTTCCGAACGGGCCATGCGGCGCAGCTTCTTGAGTTTTCCCTTGACATCCGTGGCGGGCATCACCTCCGTCTGGGCGATGCGGGCATTGAATTCCAACTCGTAGGGCGGATTCAGCCGGATGGTATGCTGATAGGACCTGTAAGCCTCGGCATCGTGACCCAGCAACGTTTGTATCTGTCCCAGCAGGAACCACTCGCGGGCTCTCTGCTTGCGGCGGCGCTCATGCTTGACGACCTTTTGCAGGTAGGGCACGGCAGCGGCATACTGCTCACTTCTTATATAGTAGTCGGCCATCGTGTAGTCCCAGTCCTTGCGAGCCCGGTAGTGGATGCTGTCGCGCTGTTGCTTGACGATGACGTCCTCGGCATCGTAGAGCCAGTCGAGCTCCACATAGCTCTTGGCCTGCCAAGCACGGGCAATGCCTTGAATGGCGGGCTGTGTCTGGTAGAGACGCGCCATGTAGGAGAACGTGGCGGCAGCCTCCTCGAACTCTCCTTGCTGAAACTGCGACTTACCCAGCAGCAGCCACGCATGCCAGAGGAAGGGATTGTACTCGCGGCGGTTCAGCCACTCGATGTCTTTGGCAGTCTTGCGGCGGCTCTTCTTCCATTCCGGACGCTGCTTGATGCTGTAGAGTTTGATGACCTTCTCCGACTTCTCAATGGCTCGGTCGAAATGACTCTTTCCCAAAGTGCGGCTGTTCTTGTTGGCAACCGGATAAAGGGGAATCAGCTCGGTACAGTTGTCCTTGTTGCCGTTCTCCTTCTCCAGACTGCCCTCTATGAATGCTTGTGAACCATTGAAGTATGTATTATAGCGTGCGGTAAACGACTGCCAGAAACGATTCGTGGCAGTGTTCTTCTTGGCCGAACAACCTGACAGAAGCAGTATGATGACGAGAGGCACCAGCAACGACAGGTGCTGACGACCGTGGCTGTGACAAGGTTCACCACCGGCAGCCCTCGCAGCCTTCTTCCTCTCGCTCTGCTCCTTCAGCTCCGCCAGTTGACAGTCGGCACGGCTGCTACAAGAGTCACACCCCTCCTCCGCCTTGACAATAGGATCGTCCGTGCCACCTATGGAAAAGACGGCAGCGACGACGCCCAAGGCTATCAGAGAAACGACGACTATCAGCAGAAAACTCATTTACCTAAACTCTCCATTTACAATTTGACAATTTCTTTTAGTCGCTGCGCTTTGTAAAAGTGCTTACGCGAGTCCAATTTGACAATTGATTTACAATTTCTCTAATTTTTCAATTTCTCATCTCTCCAACTCCCATCCCTTCGGGAGGGGCTGGGGGTGGGCCTCCTTAACTCTCAACTCTAAACCCAACCTTCTCCAAATCTTCCCAGAAATGCGGATACGACTTGCTGACCACCTGCGGCTGACGGATGCAGAGTCCTGGCTGGCGGAAAGCAGCAGGGGCAAACGACAGGGCGATGCGGTGGTCCTCGTAGGTATCGATACCCTGTTCGACGGAAGGCTCGCAGCGCTCACCATCCCAATAAAGTTCCTTGCCATCGACATCGTGCAGCACGAAACCCAGCTTGCGCATCTCCGTCTTCATGGCCTCTATGCGGTCGGTCTCTTTGATTTTCAGCGTTGACAGTCCACGGAAGTGGAAGGGAATGCCCATCATGGCACAGCACACGATGAACGTCTGCGCCAAGTCCGGCGAATTCACGAAGTCATACTCCAGGCGCGGCACGCAGCGTCCCGAATGGCGCAGCGTCACCGTCGTCGGCACACCAGGTGCCGTCGTGTCGAAGTGCGTCTTGACACCCAGGAGACTGAAGATGTAACGTACCGACGAGTCGCCTTGTTTCGAACCGTCCATCAGTCCCTCCAACCGTATCTCGTCCTGCTCGTCCTTCGACAGCGCCATCATCTCATACCAATAAGAGGCGGCACTCCAGTCGTTTTCTATCAAATAAGGACGCGCCTCGTAGGGCTTGGCAGCCACGCTGATGGTCTCGAAGTCCTCCCAGTCGGCATCGGCACCAAACTCGCGCATCGTCCACAGCGTCAAGTCGATATAGGGTCGCGAAATCACGTCTCCCGTCAGGCGCAGCGTCAAGCCGTCGCGCAGCACAGGACCGATGAGCAGCAAAGCAGAGATGAACTGCGAGCTGATGTTGCCGGGCACCTCCAACAGTCCGCCTTCCAACCGGCGACCACGGATGCGCAACGGGGGAAAGCCCTCGTCGTTCACATATTCGATGTCGGCACCCAACAGTCGCAGGGCATCTACCAGCACACGAATAGGACGGTGCCGCATGCGCTCCGTTCCCGTCAGCACATGTTCTTCACCCTCCCGCGTTGCTAAGTATGCCGTCATGAAACGCATGGCTGTTCCTGCCGCCATGATGTCTATCTCGTAAGGATTCTCCTGCAAGGCACGCACGATGACCTCCGTGTCGTCGCAGTCCGACAGGTTGTCAGGCATCACACTGCCTCCCGTCAGCGCATAGATAATCAGCGCACGGTTGGAGATGCTTTTCGACGCAGGGAGTTTGATCGTTCCTTGGAGTCGGCTTGGAGCCGTCAGGCTATATTGCATAAGATGTTTCTGTTCGTTTATTTATAGAAATAACGTGTCAAAGGTACGAAATATTTGGTGATTGACCAAAGAAATAACATAAATTATGAGTGTTTTTCACAAAAAGTACCTCAAAAATTTGCAGGAATCAAAAAAACGTATTACCTTTGCACCCGCATTTCGAAAGAAATAGCCTCTTGAGGATCGGGATTTAGCGCAGTTGGTAGCGCACACGTCTGGGGGGCGCGAGGTCGCTGGTTCGAGTCCAGTAATCCCGACCAAAAACGGAAGAAGCTGATGACCGCAAGGTTACAGCTTCTTTTCTTTTACACCCACTATTACAGGCGGTTTTCCACACCTCACCCAGCGTTTTTTTTACACGAAATCTTACATGCGGACACCCAAGGAGGTGTAGATGAACCAGTCGTTCAGGTAGCCCTTGCTGCTGGAGTGGCTGAAGCGGATGTTGTTGAACTGCCCATAGACATTGAGGAAACAGGGTCCGATGTTGTAGGTCAGCGACATGCGGGCGTCGAAGCTGACCGTCAGTCCGCTGTTGTAGGTCTCGTGACCCTGGGGAGTGACGTGCAACTTTCCGTAAAACCACTGGTCCCACGCCTCATTGGAGATATTCGGGTCCCAGAATTCGGGCTCCTCCATCAGCTGGGGAATGTTAGTGGAGTAGCCGTAAGCCCTCAGCTTGTTGACAAACGTCAGCATGGGCATGGCCATGATGTTGACCAACAGTCCGCGAACGGGTACCCAGTTATAGGCATAGCCCACTCCTGCACTGCCCTGCCAGAGCTTCACCTTGCCCACGCCACCCATCAGGAACACCATGTCGCCATTCACGTCGGAGGAGTAGTCGATGCGGGTGTAGTTGTACATAAATCCTGCCATCAGCGACCCTGCCGAACGCTTCTGGATGACCGACTGGTCGTAGGCTGCCGAATAGGAGAACTTCTTGCCGTTGAACATGTAGTATCCGTCGGCCATCACCGTCCTGATGCGGATAGGGTCGATGAGCACCACCTTGGTCCACGACTCCTTGCCATCCTCGGGAATGATGTCGCTGTTGAGGTTGAAATTAGGCGTTTTGTTCTCAAAGTTATGAATGCGCACATTCACACCGTAGGCACCTCCCGTAGCACCGAAGGTCAGGTAGCCACCCTTGTCGCCGCCGACATTCGCCGTATAGCCGATGCCGTAGCCGCGATAGCCCACCCAAAATCCAAGATATTGCGATGGCGTGGTCTTCAGCTGCGGCTTGGCACTGTAGGGCACTCCCTCGATGTCGCCATGTGTCCGCATGCTGAGGATGGTCTGGTTGATGTTGCCCTTGACGATGAACTGCCAAGGGCGTTCCGGAGCATCGATATAACGACGGTCAACGCCTTTCACCGACATGGAGTCGAGCTTGCTGCCCACCTTCTTGAGCAGCGACAGCAAGCCGCTCTGTGCCGCAAGGGGACTGCAGAGGCACAGCAGCAGGACGAAGAGGGAACAGCGTTGACGTATCATCTTTTTTTGATTGCGGTGCAAAGGTACACATTTATTTTGGTTTATGGTGCAAATGCACCTGACATTTTTGACTCAGCGGTGAAAAGCCCGTCAGACTCCTCGTCATGCCCGTGCAAAGCGTAAAGATTGTTAAAACATAGTTAATCATAGATACATAATATGGTATGTGCGCGAGAAAATTTGTACCTTTGCACGGCAAAAATTAAGAAGATTGTAAAAATAATATTGAATAATAGTATGAAAATGAAGAAAATCATGACACTTGCAGCCATTGCTGCCATGTGTGTTTCTTGTGGCGGCGGCGGTGGTCGCCCCACATTCGGTGACAATGAGTATCCCGTGACAGCTGCCGGCCAATCTACTGCCGACATGCAGACCGTGTATCCAGCCACTATCAAGGGTGTCCAGGACGTAGAGATTCGTCCGAAGGTGCAGGGTTTCCTGACGGGCATCAACGTCAAGGAGGGTCAGACGGTAAGTGCCGGACAGGTGCTGTTCGTCATTGACAACGAGACATATCAGGCACAGGTGCGCCAGGCACAGGCTGCCGTGAACGCTGCCCAGCAGCAGGTGAACACCGCCAAGCTGACATACGACAACGCACAGCAGTTACACCAGAACGGTGTGATTGGCGACTACGAGATGCAGACGTCGAAGAACAACTACGAGACGGCTCAGGCACAGCTGGCACAAGGACAGGCTGCTTTGGCATCTGCCAAGGAGATGCTGAGCTACTGCTACGTGAAGAGTCCTGCCTCGGGTGTCGTGGGTACGCTGCCCTTCAAGAAGGGTGCGCTGGTAAGCGCCTCGAACGTGCTGACGACAGTTGCCAACATCTCGACGATGGACGTCTATTTCTCCATCACCGAGAAGGAGGCTATGATTGTTTCACAGAAGGGCATCGCCTCGCTGCCTGCCGTCAAACTGCAACTGGCTGACGGTAGCATCTACGGTCAGGAGGGTCATGTGACGCGCATGAGCGGCGTCATCGACGAGGCTACCGGCTCGGTACAGCTCATCGCCACCTTTGCCAACCCTGAGAAGAAGCTGACGAGCGGTGCTACGGGCAACATCATCATTCCGCGCCAGAACACCAACGCCATCATCATTCCGCAGTCTTGCGTCACGGAGGTGCAGAACAAGAAGTTCGTCTATACCGTCGGCAAGGACAACAAGGTGAAATACACCGAGATTCAGGTAGATCCGCAGAACGACGGTAACAACTTCGTGGTGACCGGCGGTCTGAACGTTGGTGATAAATACGTAACCAACGGCATCACCAAGCTGAGCGACGGCATGGAGATTGTGCCCATCACACCGGAGCGCTACCAGCAGAAAATCGACGAGCAGGCCAAAGCCATGAGCGCTGGCGACATCGTCGATGCGATGAAGAAGAAATAAATTGTAAATAGTAAATAGTAAATTGTCAAATAGTAAATTAGTATGACTTTTACAACATTCATAAAACGCCCGGTACTCTCGACGGTGATATCTATTCTCACCGTGCTGCTGGGTTTCATCGGACTGGTGTCGCTGCCTATTGAGCAGTACCCGAACATCGCACCGCCGACGGTAGCCATCTGGACGAGCTACCCGGGAGCCGACGCCGAGACTGTTAAGAACTCCGTCATCACCCCGCTGGAGGAGAGTATCAACGGTGTGGAGGGCATGGACTATATCACCTCTACGGCTTCGACAGGTTCGGCGCAAATCAGCGTCCTGTTCCGTCAGGGTGCCAACCCCGATATGTGTGCCGTGAACGTGCAGAACCGCGTCTCGCAGGCTGCAGCCCTGCTGCCCGCCGAGGTCAACCAGATAGGTGTCACCGTGACGAAGCGACAGACGTCGCAGGTCATCATGTACACAATCACGTCTGACGGACGCTACGACGACGAGTTCCTGACGAACTATGCCAACATCAACATCGTGCCTGCCATCAAGCGTATTCAGGGCGTGGGTGATGTCATGTCACCAGGTCTGAAAACCTACTCTATGCGTATCTGGCTGAAGCCGGACGTCATGCAGCAGCACAACCTGATGCCAAGTGACATTGCCGGTGTGCTGGCAGAGCAGAACATCGAGGCTGCCCCCGGAACTTTCGGTGAACGGTCAGACGTGGCTTACGAATACGCCATGCGCTATACCGGTCGTCTGAAATCGCCTGAAGAGTTCGGCAACATCATCATCAAGAGTGATAATGACGGACAGACGCTGAAACTGAAGGACGTCGCCAAGATAGAACTGGGCGGTCAGCAGTACACGGTGTCGATGAAGAACAACAACATCCCGTCGGTCATGGGTATGGTGCAGCAGATTGCCGGCTCCAACGCCAACGAGATTGCCAAGCAGGTGAAGGCCGAACTGGAGGAACAGGCGAAGTCGTTCCCGCCGGGCATGATGTATAAAATCAACTACGACGTTACAGAATTCCTGTATGCCTCTATTGAGGAGGTGGTGTTCACACTGGTGTTCACGCTGATTCTGGTGTTCATCGTGATTTACATCTTCCTGCAGGACTGGCGCTCGACGCTCATCCCGCTGATTGCCGTCCCCGTGTCGTTGATAGGTACCTTCTTCTTCCTGTCCGTCTTCGGATTCTCCATCAACCTGCTGACGCTGTCGGCACTGCTGCTGGCTATCGCCATCGTGGTCGATGACGCCATCGTGGTGGTAGAGGCTGTTCACGCCAAGCTGGACCAGGGCTACAAGTCGTCGCTGACGGCGTCCATCGATGCCATGAACGAGATTTCGGGAGCCATCATCTCCATCACGCTGGTCATGGCGTCGGTGTTCATCCCCGTGTCGTTCATCGGAGGCACCAGCGGTACGTTCTACCGTGAGTTCGGTGTCACCATGGCAGTCAGCATCTTCATCTCGGCACTGAACGCCCTGACGCTGTCACCCGCCCTATGCGCCATCTTCCTGAAGCCGCACGACAAGGACGGTCACGAGAAGAAGATGTCGGCCATCGACCGCTTCCACGCATCGTTCAACACCGCCTTCAACGCCACCACAGCGAAATATAAGGGTATCGTAGAAAAACTGGTACACAAACCGCTGACCATCATTGCATCGGTCGTCATCGGAATCGCCGTGATGGTCGTGCTGATGGCTACCACCAAGACGGGTCTTGTACCCGACGAGGACACGGGTACGGTGTTCTGTACCGTTTCCATGCCCCCTGCTACCTCGGTAGAGCGCACGAAGAAGGTAATTGCCGAAATTGACAGCATCCTCGGTGCCGACCCCGCCATTCAGAGCCGTGAGCAGATTCAGGGCTACAACTTCATCGCCGGCTCGGGTTCCGACCAGGCAACGTTCATCATCAAGCTGAAGCCCTTCTCGGAGCGTCAGAAAGGATTCTTCTGGAAACTCAGCGGACTGTGGCAAGGCGACGGCATCTACCGTTTCTTCATCAATCCTTGGGAATCGACGGGTGTGCTGGCACAGATATACCTCAAGACGGCACACATCAAGGACGCGCAGATTATCGCCTTTGCACCGCCTATGATTCCTGGCTTCTCTGCCAACAGCGGTATCTCGCTGGTCATGCAGGACCGCACCGGTGGCGACCTTAACAAGTTCTTCGGTATCGTCAAGGACTATCTGGCCGAGCTGAACAAGCGTCCGGAGTTCCAGATGGCCATGACATCCTATAACCCGAACTATCCGCAATACATGCTGCACGTCGATGTGGCGAAGTGTAAGAAGGTGGGTATCTCGCCTGCCACGGTGCTCAGCACACTACAGGGATACTACGGCGGACTGTATGCCTCGAACTTCAACAGCTACGGTAAACTGTACCGCGTCATGATTCAGGGAACTCCTGAGTCGCGCATGACACCGGAATCGCTGAACAGCATCTATGTCCGCACACCGGCAGGCATGTCGCCTGTGCAGGAATTCTGCCGCATGGAGCGTGTCTATGGTCCTGCCAACATCAACCGCTTTAACCTGTTTACGTCTATCAACGTGACGGCAACGGTAGCCAACGGCTACTCCACCGGTGAGGCACTGAAGGCTGCCAGGGAGGTTGCTGGCGAAATGCTGCCGCAGGGCTACACCTACGACTACCAGGGTCTGACACGTGAGGAGGCGAAGGCGTCGAACACCACGGGCATCATCTTCACCCTGTGCTTCATCTTCATCTACCTCATCCTCTCGGCACAGTACGAGTCGTACATCCTGCCGCTGGCCGTGGTACTCTCAGTACCCTTCGGACTGGCAGGCTGTTTCCTCTTCACCATGCTCTTCGGACATGCCAACGATATCTACATGCAGATATCGCTCATCATGCTGATTGGTCTGCTGGCAAAGAACGCCATCCTCATCGTGCAGTTCGCACTGGAACGCCGCGAAACGGGTATGGCCATCACCTGGTCGGCAGTGCTGGGTGCCGCTGCCCGTCTGCGTCCTATCCTGATGACGTCACTGGCTATGGTCATCGGTCTGCTGCCCATGATGTTCGCATCGGGCGTAGGCAAGAACGGTAACCAGACGCTGGGTGCTGCTGCCGTGGGCGGCATGCTCATCGGTACGCTCCTGCAGATCTTCGTCGTACCCTCGCTGTTCGTCATCTTCCAGTCACTGCAGGAGAAGATACGTCCTATGAAGTTTGAGGACGAGGAGAACGAGGAGGTGGCTGCCGAACTGGCACAGTACTCACACGCCGAACCCGTCACTTATGAACCTGAGAAGTAAAAAGCTATGAAGAAAATCATGATATTTGCCACCGCAGCACTGCTCATGAGCAGCTGCGGACTATACAATAAGTACGAGCGACCGGACAACGTCAACACCAGCGGACTCATCCGCGACGCAGTGGTTGACGGCGACACACTGGCTGTGGCTCCACAGGATACAGCGTCGTTCGGAAACCTGCCGTGGCGCAGCGTATTCACCGACCCTCAGCTGCAGAGCCTCATCGAGCAGGGACTGCAAAAGAACACCAACCTGCTGAACGCTGCCCTCACGGTAAAGATGTATGAGAGCATCCTGATGGCATCAAAACTGGCTTTCCTGCCTGCTATCCAGATAGGAAGTACACAGCCTATGGGCTCGCTCAGTACGCTCTATACCGACCCGTCAGTGAAGACCAAGAGCTATTCCATACCGGTAGCAGCATCGTGGACGCTGGACCTCTTCGGCAACATCCTGTCGAAGAAGCGTTCTACACAGATGAAACTGTTAGGATACAAGGACTACCAGATGGCAGTGCGCGCACAGGTCATCGGTGGCATTGCCAATGCGTACTACACGCTGCTGATGCTCGATGAACAGCTGCGCATCGTCAACGAGATGTCGGTCATGGCGAAAGAGACATGGGAGATGATGAAACTGCAGCACCAGCTGGGACGCATGCGCTCGACCAGCGTGCAGAGTGCAGAGGCTGCCTACCTGTCAACGCTGACACAGGCTAACGACTTCCGCCGACAGATACGCTCGACGGAGAATGCCCTGTCGCTGCTCATCGGACAGGCTGGACAGCAGATTCCACGCAGCACACTGCACGAGCAGTCGCTGCCTACCGAGTTCTCGACAGGCGTAGGAGTAGCACTGCTGCAGAACCGCCCCGACGTACACAACGCCGAGATGAATCTGGCAGCATGCTTCCACGACGTGCAGACGGCACGCTCGCAGTTCTACCCCACCATCACCATCGGAGCGTCGCTGGCCTTCACCAACCAGAACGGCACCTTTAATCCGGGAAAATGGCTGGGAACACTCTTTGGCAATTTGACACAGCCCATCTTTATGCGCGGTGCCCTGGTGGCTAACCTGAAAGTCTCCAAGCTGCAGTACGAACAGGCATTCAACAACTGGCAGAACGCCATCCTCAAGGCTGGCAATGAGGTCAGCAACGCCCTCGTCAACTATAACGGCTACAACGCCAACGCCATATTAGAGGCGCAGCGTGTGGAGGTGCTTACCAAGAACGTCGAGGACACCCGTGCCCTGTATAAGAGCAGCGGCTCCAGCTATCTGGAGGTGCTCACCGCCCAACAGCAACTGCTCACCGCACAGCTGAACAAGGCTGCTGCCGAATTCAACAAAATGCAGACCGTCGTGTCGCTATATACCGCTCTCGGCGGAGGAGGGAAGTGAGAGTTGAGAGGGAGACCCACCCCTGCCCTCCCTGTGAGGGAGGGGGAGGTTAGTTTAAAGTTTAAAGTTTAAAGTCAGTTTAGAGTTGAGAGTAATAAAATTATGGCAAGCGAAATAAGTCCTAAAGCTGAAATATCGCCCAAGGCGAAAATCGGCAACAACTGTAAGATTTTCCCCTTCGTCTATATCGAGGACGACGTGGAAATTGGCGACAACTGCGTCATCATGCCTTTCGTGAGTATCCTCAACGGAGCACGCATCGGCAACAGCAACAAAATCCATCAAGGTACCGTCATCGCCGCACTGCCACAGGATTTCAACTACCGTGGCGAGAAGTCGTATGTACGCATCGGCAACAACAACGTCATCCGCGAAAACGTAGTTATCAACCGTGGTACGTATCGCGACGGAGCAACTGTTATCGGTGACAACAACTTCCTGCTGGAAGGTACACACATCAGCCACGACACCGTCGTGGGAAGAAACTGTGTCTTCGGAAACGGCGTGGAGGTTGCCGGCGACTGCGTCATCGGCAATGGCGTCATCTTCTCGACGGGAGCCATCCAGAACGCCAACACCCGTGCTGGAGACTTGTCGCTCATCCAGGCGGGATGTGCCTTCTCGCACGACGTACCACCCTACATCATCGCCGGTGGAACACCTATGGAATACGGAGGTCCCAACACCACCATCCTGAATCTGGCAAAGATTGACACAAAGGTGCAGAAGCACATTGCCAGCGCCTACCGACTGCTCTTCCACGGAAAGACCAGCGTGGAGGATGTCATCAAGCAGATTCGCGACCAGGTGCCCGACGGACCAGAAATCCAGAATATCATCACGTTCTTGCAAGGCACAAAACGTGGTATCATGTGTAAACAAACAGCATAAATCATATTATACTATTCTATGACTGAACAATTAGAAATCAAGGAACTCGAACAGGTAGTTGTCCGGTTCTCTGGCGACTCCGGCGATGGCATGCAGCTGGCCGGAAACATCTTCTCTACGGTGAGTGCCACCGTGGGAAACAGTATCTCTACATTCCCTGACTACCCTGCAGACATCCGAGCCCCGCAAGGTTCGCTGACGGGCGTTTCAGGATTCCAGGTACACATCGGAGCAGGGAAGGTCTATACCCCTGGCGACCTCTGCGACGTGCTGGTGGCTATGAACGCTGCTGCCCTGAAGACACAGTTGAAGTATGCCAAGCCACAGGCTACCATCATCATCGACACGGACTCCTTCGGACCCAAGGACCTCGAGAAGGCTCAATTCCAGACGGAAGACTACTTAGGAGAGCTGAACATCGATCCCGACCGCGTCATCCAGTGCCCCCTGACACAGATGGTAAAAGACTGTCTCGCTGACACGGGTATGGACAACAAGGCTATTCTCAAGTGTCGCAATATGTTTGCGTTGGGACTGGTATGCTGGCTCTTCGACCGCGACCTGAACCTGGTAGCAAACTACCTGCGCGAGAAGTTTGCCAAGAAACCTGCCATTGCAGAGAACAATATCAAGGTGGTGCAGGCTGGCTACGACTACGGTCACAACACGCACTCCTCGGCCGTCAACGTATATCGCATCGAGACCAAGCATAAAGAGCCGGGCCGCTACATGGATATTACCGGTAACAAGGCTACGGCATACGGATTCATCGCCGCTGCCGAGAAAGCAGGACTGCGCCTCTACTTAGGCTCCTACCCCATCACTCCCGCTACCGACGTGCTGCACGAACTGTCTAAGCATAAGTCGTGCGGCGTCATCACCGTACAGTGTGAGGACGAAATCAGCGGTGCCGCCTCAGCATTGGGAGCATCGTTCGCTGGAGCATTAGCCGTGACCAGCACCTCTGGCCCTGGCATCTGTCTGAAGTCGGAAGCCATGAACCTTGCCGTCATCATGGAGCTGCCACTCGTCATCCTCGATGTACAGCGCGGAGGTCCTGCTACGGGACTGCCCACAAAGTCGGAACAGACAGACTTGCTGCAGGTGCTCTTCGGACGTAACGGCGAGAGCCCCATGCCTGTGATAGCAGCCACCAGTCCTGCCGACTGCTTCGACGCTGCTTACCAAGCCAGCAAGATGGCACTGGAGCACATGACTCCTGTCGTATTGCTGACAGATGCCTACATTGCCAATGGCAGCGGAGCATTCAAACTGCCGAAGATGGAAAACCTGGACGCCATCCAGCCTCCCTATGTTCCAGAAGAACTGAAAGGCAAGTGGACGCCTTACATGCGCGCCGAGAACGGTACCCGCTATTGGGCTGTTCCCGGACGTGAAGGCTTTACACATATCCTCGGTGGCTTGGAGAAGGATTCCGACACGGGAGCCATCTCTACCAACCCTGAGAACCACGACAAGATGACACGTCTGCGCCAGCAGAAGATTGCCAACATCCAGGTTCCCGACCTGCAGGTGGAAGGCGATGCTGCCGATGCCGAGCTGCTCATTGTGGGCTTTGGCTCTACCTACGGTCATCTGCACTCTGCCATGGACGAACTGAAAGCCAAGGGACACAAGGTTGCCTTAGCACAGTTCAAGTACCTGAACCCGCTGCCCAAGAACACTTCCGAGGTGCTGAAGAAGTACAAGAAGGTCGTCGTTGCCGAGCAGAACATGGGTCAGCTGGCTGCCTACCTTCGCATGAAGGTCGATGGACTGGTACCCTATCAGTTCAACCAGGTCAAGGGTCAGCCCTTCGTGGTAGAAGAGTTAGTGAACGCATTCGAGGACATTTTAAAGAAGTAAAGAGTTATGGAATATACAGCAAACGATTATAAGAAAGGACAGCCTCGCTGGTGTCCCGGATGTGGAGACCACTTCTTTTTGGCATCACTTCACAAGGCTATGGCAGAGATAGGCGTTGCACCTGAGAACATTGCAGTCATCAGCGGTATCGGCTGCTCCAGCCGTCTGCCACACTACATGGCAACATACGGCATGAACACCATTCACGGACGTGCAGCAGCCATCGCCACTGGTGCTAAGGTGGCCAACCCCGACCTTACCGTGTGGCAGGTATCTGGCGACGGTGACGGACTGGCTATTGGCGGTAATCACTTCATCCATGCCAATCGCCGCAACATCAACCTGAACATGATTCTGCTCAACAACCGTATCTACGGTCTGACCAAGGGCCAGTACTCGCCTACCAGCCCCCGTGGCTTCGTCAGCAAGTCGAGCCCCTATGGCACCGTCGAGGATCCCTTCCGTCCTGCTGAGCTGTGCTTCGGCGCCCGTGGCCATTTCTTCGCCCGTGCCGTTGCCACCGATGCTCCTGGAACCATCGAGATTCTGAAGGCTGCCTATCAGCATAAGGGTGCTGCTGTCTGCGAGATTCTGCAGAACTGTGTCATCTTCAACGACGGCTGCCATGAGGCAGTATATAATAAGGAGGGACGCAAGAAGAACGCTATCTATGTTCGCCACGGCGAAAAACTGGTGTTCGGCGAGAACAACGAGTTCGGACTGGTACAGCAGGGCTTCGGTCTGAAGGTAGTAGAGATAGGAAAAGACGGCTACACGCTGGACGACGTATTGGTACACGATGCCCACTGCGAGGACAACACCCTGCAGCTGAAGCTCGCCCTGATGGGCAATGGCGACGGATTCCCCGTGGCTCTTGGCGTCATCCGCGACGTTGATGCTCCCACCTATGACGAAGCCGTACATGCCCAGATAGCAGAAGTCAGTGCACAGAAGAAATACCACAACTTTGCCGAGCTGTTGGAAACTAACGACACGTGGGAGGTAAGATAAAGAGTTCCTACCAGTAACAACGGTACATAAAAAGAAATCGGAGGCCTGCATCACGCAGCTCTCCGATTTCTTGTTTCAAGGTTTACGATTATATTTCTTTGAGTAACGAATAGTCGTAAAACCTTTTCTTTGTGTCTTTCGATAGTAAAGATTACACTTGTAACAAAACAAACTACTAATGATTCTACTAAAACAAACCTTTTTCTTAACGCTTTATTGTGCAAATGTTTTTCTGGGTGCAAAGGTACGATGTTTTTTACAAACATATTTTACATCAAGTACCCAATACTTTACCAAAAGTAACATTTAGTGAAAAAGTGCTATTTTTTGTCTTTTTTGTTGCATTATTGACCCATTTTTCCTACCTTTGCAACACCTAATGTAACATGACGACAACTTTAACATGATAAAACTACACTGATGGCTAAGACAAAGGAAACGCAGAAAAAACGATTGGAGGTGGCTGAGGCAAAGGTTGCCATGCTCCGAGAAGTGACGAAGGTGATGAGGACTCCGCTGACGCTCATCATCACTCCCCTACTCTCACTGATGCAGGAAGATGACGACCCACATCGCCAGGGTATCTACAAGACCATCCAGCGCAATACAGAACGCATCTTGTCGCTCATCGACCAGATGATAGATATCGGCAAGCTGGAGAGAGGCGAGTTACACCTGCACATGGAAGAGACCGACCTCATCAGCTACACCGAGAATATCATTCAGATGTTTGCTCCGACCATCAAGGCAAAGATGATTTTCCTGAACTTCTATCACGACATGGGGCAGTTGCCGGTATGGATAGACCGTGTGAATTTCGACAAAGTACTGGAAAACTTGCTGACCAATGCCTTCAAGTATCTGGCGGTGGGCGGCATCATTGACATCTACATCCGGCAAGACGAGAATAATGCTTATTTCATGATGCGCGACAACGGTGTCGGCATTCCTCCCCAACAGCTGCCCTACATCTTCAACAACTACTATAATGCCCAGTTGTCAGTGGAAGAGCGAAACATCTTTACAGGTATTCGCATGGACCTGATACATCAGCTCGTAGAACTGCATCATGGAACTATCGAAGTACATAACAATACCGATGGCCCTGGCTGCGAATTTAAGATTACGTTGCCCCTCGGTTCTCAGCACTTGAGCAAGAAAGAGTTGTCGAAAGAGAAAGAAGACGACCTCCACCTGCTGGAACTCTTTGAGGAGAAACAGCAGCATCCCGACACCGCTGCCACCCTTCGCGAAAAGAAGAAACTGCAGCGACAACGCATCATCTTGATAGAAAGTGAGGAAGATGTCAGCGATTTTCTCATCAATGAGTTGAAAGACACCTATGACGTCACACTCTGCAACACTGGCAAGAAAGGCATAGCTGCCATAGGTACCACCAACCCGGATTTGGTCATCAGCGACGTCAAGCTCTACGACATGGAGGGTCAAGCTATCTGCTCACGCATCAAGAGCAACAGCAGCCTGAACTACATCCCCGTCATCCTGCTCACCAACGACGATCCGAACATTGACCGCTTGGAACTGCTGGAAGCCGCTGCCGACGCTTACATCATGCGCCCCTTCAACATGGATATCCTGCGACGCACCATCGTCAATCTGCTACACCGTCAGAAGATGCTGAAACTGAAGTTCGGCCGCACCGACCAGTTAGAGGAAATGGTGGGTGACATCTCGATGAAATCGCCCGACGAGAAACTCATGGAGCGCATCATGGCGTTCATCAACAATAATCTGGACGATACGGACATCAGCAACGAAGACCTGGCAGACAACGTAGGCATCAGCCGCGTCCACCTGCACCGCAAGATGAAGGAGCTGACAGGCCAGACGCCGCACGACTTTATCCGCAGCATCCGCCTGAAGAAAGCCTCACAACTGCTCAAGCGAGGTGACATCAGCATCACGGAAGTGGTCTATGCGTGTGGCTTTGGCAGTGCTGCCAGCTTCTCCACTATCTTTAAAAAACAATTCGGTGTCTCTCCCAGAGAATACATGATGAAGACCAGAGAAGAATAGCACAACGACGGCATGAGGAGAAAAATGTAACTGCTAAACACAATTAGGGGCTCAGACTTTTCGTCCGAGCCCCTAATTATATATTATATAAGGTACGCGCGTTAGGCATTGCCCTCTTCTTCGTCGCGGATGCTACGACCCATCACGAGGAAGGCCGTAGGAGCAGCGATGAAGAGTGACGACAGAGTACCGAAGATAACACCAAGAATCATAGCGAACGAGAAGCTGCGGATGCTGTCACCACCGAGGATGAAGATACACAGCAACACGATGAGCGTCGTGACAGAGGTGTTGATGGTACGTGCAAGCGTCTGGTTCAGCGAGTCGTTGAACAGCTGCTGACGGTCGCGCTTGCCATAGAGCTGGAAGTTCTCACGGATACGGTCGAAGACCACCACCTTATCGTTGATAGAGTAACCTATCACGGTCAGGATAGCACCGATGAACACCTGGTCAATCTCCAGTGACATGGGTACCCATCCCCACAGCACGCTGTACATGCCGATAACCACCAAGGCGTCGAGTGCCAGTGCAATGGTAGCACCAGTAGAGTAAGCCACATTGTGGAAGCGCAGCAGGATGTAGAGGAAGATGGCTACCAGAGCGATGATAACGCTGATGATAGCGCCGTAGGTGATGTCCTTAGCAACGGCAGGTCCTACCTTTGCCGAGCTGATGATGGAACCACCCTGACGGACATCAGGATTCTTGAAGTCCTCGACGTTAGCCTGGCTGATGAAACCACCCTGCTTCAAAGCATTGTAGAGAATGGTCTCTGCCTGATCATCGACATCGGGATTGTTCGACTCGATATCCCAGTTGGTAGAGACGCGGATGGTCTTACCGTCGGTACCCAGGGCAATCACGCTGGTGTTAGCCTCCTTGCCGGCATTCTCGCCAACGCTGTTGATGAATGCTCCGGAGAGAGCCTGGCGCACCTGCTCAACGGGCGTCTCCTTGTCCAGTGTCACAACGTAGTTGCGACCACCGGTGAAGTCGATGCTCTCGCTCAAGCCACGAACGAAGAACGAGCAGATGAAGACGACAGCGAAGACGCCCCATACGAGGAAGCTCTTCTTGTACATTCCCATGAAGTTATAGTGGGCGTTCTGCATGAGGTTCTTGGAATAGCCAGTGACGAAGCTGAGGTTCAGCCACTTGTCCTTCTTCAGGCGGTTCTCATAGACCAGACGGGTCAGGAACACAGCGGTGAAGAACGAGCAGAAGATACCGATAATCCAGGTGGTGGCGAAGCCCTTGACAGGACCTGTACCGAAGAACAGCAGGATGGCACCGGTAATCAGAGAGGTGACGTTTGAGTCGAAGATAGCCGAGAAGGCGTTCGAATAACCCTTCTGCAGCGCCTCCTTCAGACCGAGGCCGTGCTTCAGCTCTTCCTTGATGCGCTCGTAGATCAGCACGTTGGCATCGACAGCCGTACCGAGGGTCAGCACGATACCGGCAATACCCGGCATGGTCAGCGCTGCCTGGAAGGAGGTCAGAATACCCAAGGTGAAGAAGAGGTTGAACAGCAGGGCGATATCAGCGAGGATACCGGGAATCCAGCCGTACAGCATAATCATGTAAATCATCAGCAGCACGAAAGCCACGATGAACGACATGACACCCTGCTTGATAGACTGAGCACCGAGTGACGGACCGACGACTTCTTCCTGTACGATACGCGTAGGAGCAGGCATCTTACCAGAGTTCAGCGTGTTAGCCAAGTCCTTGGTGTCCTCAATGGTGAACGAACCGGTAATCTGTGAGTTACCGCCGTCAATCTGTGTCAGGATGCGGGGAGCAGAATAGACGGCATCGTCGAGCACGATGGCTACGGCACGGCCGATGTTCTGCTTCGTAATCTGGCTCCAGCGGCGAGCACCGTCAGAGTTCATCTGCATCGATACTGAGGGATGACCCATCTGGTCAAAGTCGTCCTTAGAAGAGGTGATGACATCACCCTCCAGTGGAGCACGGCCGTTGGGTTCGGTAATCTTCAGGGCATACAGGGCGAAGACATCGCCACGGGTGTTCTCGCCACCGAAGTCTTCGGGCTTGGCACCCCAGCGCAGCTTGCACTCGGCAGGCAGCACGGTAGAAGCGACATCAGAATAGATGACCTTGTCGATATCAGCGGTATCGCGAGCCAAGGCATAACCAACGATGGCAAGACCCTGACCCTGCACTAACTGCAGTCCGAAGAGGGGATTCTGCTTCTTGGCATCGGCCAGTGCCTTTGCGTCAGCAGCCTTGTCGTCCTTCTTGCCAGCCTGTGCCAGCTTGGCAGCGAGGTCGCTCTTGGTGTCAGCGACAGAATCGCTGGCAGCAGCTTCAGCCTCAGCAGTAGCGGTGGTGTCGGCCACCTCTACATCGCCACCGGCAGCAACAGCGGCATACTTGATGCCTAACTGCGACAGCAGGGGAACGATTTCCTGCGAGTTGTAGGTCTCCCAGAATTCCAGGTTAGCACTACCCTGCAGCAACTTACGAACACGCTCGGGCTCCTTGATACCAGGCATTTCGACCATGATACGACCGGACTGTCCCTCCAACTTCTGGATGTTGGGCTGTACGACGCCGAACTTGTCGATACGGTTGCGGACGACATTGAACGAGTTGTCCACAGCCGACTGCACCTCTGCACGCAGAGCGGTCTCCACGTCGGCATCGCTGGACTGCGTGCTGACCTTGCCCTTCATCTGCTGCGTAGCAAAGACGGCAGCGAGGGGACGACCGTTAGAGTTCTGCTTCCAATACTTCACAAACAGGGAGATAAAGTCATCCTGACTGGTTTCCTCTTCCTTCTTGGCCTGCTCCATCGACTTTCTATAAGCCTCATCCGTCTTGTGGTCAGCCAACACGTCGATGACATCAGGTACAGAAACCTCAAGAATAACATTCATACCGCCTTTCAGGTCAAGACCCAGGCCAATCTCCATCTCGCGGCACTGCTTGAATGAATAAACTCCGCAGTACACTTTCTCGTTCATGATTGAGTCGAGGTACTCCTGTCCAGCCTCTTCACCCATGGCGGCAGCCTTACTTTCGTAGTGCTTGGTCACGAACGAGAAGGAAAGATAGAAGCAGCAAACGAGAATCAGAACGATTGCGACAAACTTTACAATTCCTTTGTTTTGCATTTTACTTTATTGATTGTTTGATTTTATGATTTCGCATTTTTAGCCTGCAAATATACGCATTTTTCTTCACATAGCGAAATTTATCAGCAAAATTCATGCATTTTTCATTGTTTTCTGTCTATTTTCAGCCAACAAATGAGTGGATAATGGTCGCTGGCATCCATTTTATCGTCAATTTTACAGTTGAACGGTTGAATGTCGGACGAACAGAAAAGATGGTCGATGCGGAAGAAAAATCCTTTCTGATTATATGACAAACCGACACCTCTTCCCGTGGCGACATAGCTATCGGTGAGCAGTTGCGACATAGTATGAATGGAATAGGATATCGGATTATCGTTGAAGTCACCACAGACTATCATAGAATAATGCTCATGTTCCTTAATATATTCGCACACACGTTCTATCTGTCTGGAGCGCTTGGCGTTAGCCTCTGCCAGTTTCACCAGCAGCAGCTTCGACTCGGCACGCAGCGAGTCGCGGTCCATCTCGCCCTTCAGCATCTGCTTATACTGGCGGCGGTCTTTATTGTTCAGGTGGCAGCTCTCGAAATGGTTATTGATCACAATCAACGTGTCGTCTTCCACCTTGAGCCACCAAGCGGCGCTTCCGTTGTTCGCCTCGGTGTCGTAGGGTATGACCTCCCTCTGGATAATGGGAAACCGCGTGTGAATGCCCAGACAGTTGAATGTCGTCGTAGAGTTGCACAACTGTAAAGTATCGTTGTAGGCAAGAAACTTCTCGTATTCGCGGAACACGCAATGTCGCCACGTGTCATTGTCTTCCTGCACACAGACGATATCGGGTTTTTCGTTCATCAGGTAGTCGCGAACGGTCTCCAAGCCCTCTTCGTATTTGAAGTTGCCGCCATAGCCGCAGACATTATACGAAATGACCTTGATGGCGCCCTCAGGCACTTCCGCTGTCATGTGGATAGGCATATAGGTGCGAATGGGCTGGAAGGCGAGTGCAAAGCCGAGCACGGGAATCCAGGCGCGCGTCCACTTAAACAAGAGGAAGATGACGAGGAAGATGATGTTGCCGACCACGAACACGGGGAACGTCATGCCTATCGTCGATAGCAACGGATGGCTGACAGGGTGCAAGCGGTCGCTATAGCCTGTCAGCAACATCAGTGCGATGGTTGCCATATTCGCTCCCACCAGCATCTGAACGGTAATCTTCTTCAGCTTCTTAATCACCTTTCCCTAAACTGTAAACCGTAAACCGTAAACTGTAAACCGTAAACCGTAAACTGTAAACCGTAAACTGTAAACCGTAAACTGTAAACCGTAAACTGTAAACCGTAAACTGTAAACCGTAAACTGTAAACCGTAAACCGTAAACTGTAAACCGTAAACTAACTCCTGCTCTGCTCAAACAGTTTCTTCTTTTCTTCCTTCGTCAGGCTGTCGTAGCCGCTGGTACGAATCTTATCGAGAATGGCGTCTATCTCCTCCTGGTTCTGTCGCTGACGGGCGTTATACTCCTCGTCGGTCTCACGGCGCGGGTCGGCAGCATGTCCGCCATGCGTCCGCTCTGCCTTCATGCGGTTCTGTCGCTGACGGTCGTCATACTTGCGCTTCAGGTTCTCGAAGAACTCCTGCCCGTAGCTGCGTCCGAACGAGCGACTGCCGTCCGGGTGGTTTCGCCAGTAGCGTATCAGCAGGTAGCCGAAGAGCATGCCGCCCAGGTGTGCCATGTGCGCCACACCGTCGCTCTGTCCCATGGCGGAGAAGAGTTCTATAAAGATGTATCCTATGATGAGCCACTTCGCCTTGATGGGGAACGGAATGGGAATGATAAACAACCGCTCGTTGGGGAATATCATGCCGAAAGCGAGCAAAATGCCATAGACCGCACCAGATGCTCCGATGGTCAGTCGGTTGTTCAGATAGTCGGCAATGGTCATGCGCACCACCCCACCCTGCGTCTGCACGGAAATGGCAGAGTCGAGGGGTATGGCTGCCAGTTGTGTATCAGAAAGATACTGCACGTACTGCACCACCTCCTGCATGATACCGGCACCGACACCGCAGACAATGTAATAAAAAATGAATTTCTTCGGTCCCCACACGCGCTCAATCACCGAGCCAAACATCCATAGCGCGAACATATTAAATAATATATGTGTAAAGCCGCCATGCAGGAACATGTAGGTCAGGAACTGATAGAAATGGAAGTCGCTCGCCATGAAGAAATGGAGACCGAACATCGCATTCAAATCAACACCCCCTCTCTCGAGAACCATCGTTGCTATGAAAGCCAACAGATTCACGATAAGAAGGTTCTTGGTCATCGTAGGTATATTGTTCATTTCGCGCCTTTCTGTTATTTGTTGAACGATTCGTTTATACGAGTGAAAACTCTTATTTCGAGCGCAAAATTACGAAAAATATCTCGTTTTCAGCATAAAAACGAGGCAATAAGCATGTTTTTTCAATAAAAAAGTCATTTTTTTCATATTTTTGTTTGTTTTCTAAAATCTTTGTCCTATATTTGCAGCAGGTTTTTAAACTAACATCTTTATTTATTCACTTTAAAATAAAAAAATTATGAACAAGACAGATTTGATTAACAAGATTGCAGAAGGCGCAGATCTGACCAAGGTTGATGCCAAGAAGGCTCTGGACGCTACAGTAGAGGCTATCAAGGACGCTCTGAAGAAGGGTGACAAGGTTCAGCTCGTAGGTTTCGGTACTTTCGACGTGGTTAAGAAGCCCGCTCGTGAGGGTATCAACCCCGCTACCAAGCAGAAGATCAAGATCGCTGCTAAGAAGGTTGCTAAGTTCAAGGCCGGCGCTGAGCTCGCTGAGGCTGTTAACAAGTAATTTTGTCAATAAAAACGACTTAGGGCATTCCGTTACGGAGTGCCCTTTCTTTTTGCCCCTCCGTAATCGTTTAAGTATTAACTTACATTAAATCGTATGACATTATAGATATTTATTCCAGAAAAATGATTATCTTTGCGCAAGAAAACTTGCACTAAAACAATGAACACGAATTATGAAGACTAATTACGAAATTCGCTACGCAGCCCATCCTGAGGATGCAAAGAGTTATGACACTCAGCGCATTCGTCGCGACTTCCTCATCGAAAAGGTATTTGCTGCCGACGAGGTCAACATGGTCTATAGCATGTACGACCGCATGGTTGTGGGCGGCGCTATGCCCGTCAAGGAGTGTTTGAAGCTCGAAGCCATCGACCCCCTGAAGGCCGACTACTTCACCTCTCGTCGCGAGATAGGCATCTTCAACGTCGGTGGTGCCGGCAGCGTCAAGGTGGGCGACGAGGTGTTCGACCTCGACTACAAGGAGGCGCTATACATCGGTCGTGGCGACCGCGACGTGGTCTTCTGCTCGAAGGATGCCGCTAAACCCGCCAAGTTCTACTTCAACTCCACCACCGCCCATGCTGCCTATCCCTGCAAGAAGGTGACGAAGGAAAACGCCATCGTGGCACACATGGGAAGTCTGGAGATGAGCAACGAGCGCGACATCAACAAGATGCTCGTCAACCAGGTGCTGCCTACCTGCCAGCTGCAGATGGGCATGACCGAGCTCGCCCCGGGTTCCGTCTGGAACACCATGCCTGCTCACGTCCACAGCCGCCGCATGGAAGCCTACTTCTATTTCGAACTGCCCGACGACCAGGCTGTCTGCCACTTCATGGGCGAGGTCGAGGAGACGCGCCACCTGTGGATGAAGGGCGACCAGGCCGTGCTCTCACCAGAATGGAGCATTCATAGCGCCGCAGCCACCCACAACTACACCTTCATCTGGGGCATGGGCGGCGAGAACCTCGACTATGGCGATCAGGACTTCTCGAAAATCACCGATTTGAAATAGTTTACAGTTTACGGTTAAGAGTTGAGAAAACAAACATCATATTCACTAAAAAAACATTTATTATGCAGAATCCATTTTCATTAGAAGGAAAAAACGCCTGGATTACAGGCGCCTCCTACGGCATCGGCTTCAACATTGCCAAAGCCTTCGTTGCCGCAGGTATCAAGAACATCATCTTTAACGACATCAACGAAGCAGCCTTGGAGCGCGGTCTGAACAACTACAAAGAGGCAGGCATCACGAACGTCAAGGGCTATGTCTGCGACGTCACCGACGAGAACGCCGTCAAGGCTCTCGTCGAGAAGATTCACCAGGAGGTCGGCCAGATTGACATCCTCGTCAACAATGCCGGCATCATCAAGCGCATTCCCATGCATGAGATGAAGCGCCAGGAGTTCCAGCAGGTCATCGATGTGGACCTTGTAGCACCCTACATCGTCAGTGCTGCCGTCATTCCCGAGATGATGGAGCGTCGTGAGGGCAAGATCATCAACATCTGCTCCATGATGTCCGAGCTGGGTCGCGAGACCGTCAGCGCCTACGCTGCCGCCAAGGGCGGTCTGAAGATGCTCACCCGCAACATCTGCTCCGAGTATGGCGAGTACAACATCCAGTGCAACGGCATCGGCCCGGGCTACATCGCTACCCCGCAGACCGCTCCCCTTCGTGAGCGCCAGCCAGACGGCAGCCGCCATCCGTTCGACAGCTTCATCTGCGCCAAGACCCCTGCAGGTCGCTGGTTAGAGCCCGAGGAGCTGGGTGGTCCCGCCGTATTCCTCGCCTCTCACGCTTCTGACGCCGTCAACGGCCACGTGCTCTATGTCGATGGAGGTATTCTCGCTTACATCGGCAAACAGCCCTGATGTAGCGTGAAGCCCCATAAGAATAGAAGCCTCCTGATGAAGGGGGCTTCTATGTTTATGCCTCAAAAAAAGGTTTTTAGCGGGAGCCCTGAATATTTTTTGCGGGAGCCCAATTCATTTTTGGCGGGAGGCGAAAATATTTTTAGCGGGCGCTAAAAATAAACGAGAGCCATACTTCCACCCTGCGAAAGCCGTTCTCGCCCCCGTCGAAAGCCGTTTTCGCACCCTGCGAAGTTACGGTTTGCAGCTTGCAAAGTTACGGTTTGTTCGCCGCTTATTTATACTTGGTATAATTTTAATCTTTCATCTATAATTTTTAGTCTTTAATCTAAAATCATTCAGAAAGAAAACAAAAGCACCTCGGACGAACCGTCATTATTCTCCGAGGTGTTGCTAGTTCATTTAATGGTCATTTATATGCAACAGTATTTGTTTCTTTGGTTTCTCTGTAAAGTTTTTTCTTTCAGGCTAAATAATAAGCGAACGATTAAACCGTATCATAAACGGCATGTAAGTCGCTGTATTTCAGACTGCTAACTTGCCTAGTCCGCGTTCGTCGCTTGGGCAGAACAAGAGACGCTTTTGCCTAGGGCAAGAGGCTTGCTTGCCTAGGGCAAGCGAGGTGTTAGCCCTATTTGAGTTTTTGGTAAGCCCTAACAGTGAAGTTTTTTCGCAACCATCTTAATTTTTCCACTTTGATACTTCGTATCGTTCGTTAGAAATATAATAAAACACCTCGGACGAACCGCCATGATTCTCCGAGGTGTTGATGATTCATTTAATGGTCCTTTATATTCAACAGTATATGTCCCGGCGGTGCTGCAAGAAGCGGTGAATTATGTCGGGGCCCCAAAAAAATGTTGCATTTTATCGGAATTTAAATAATTACTTGTATCTTTGTAGGCGTAAACGAAAATTTGTACATTAATTGCAAAATTAAAAACTTATGAAGATATTACATACTAGCGACTGGCATCTTGGTCATACGTTATACAACTATGACAGGACGGAAGAGCAACAGGCAATGCTTGAACAGATGGTTAGCATCGTAGAAGAACAGAAGCCTGATGTGTTCCTATTGTGTGGAGATGTTTATCATACGCCACAGCCATCGGCTGCAGTACAAACCATGCTGTCTGACGGACTCGTAAGAATTCATGAGGCAAACCCTCAGATGACGATAGTGATGACTGCCGGCAACCACGATAGCGGTACAAAGCACGAGATATTCCAGACTCCCTGGAAAGCACTGAAAGTGTATGCCATCGGTCAGCTGGAAAGGGAAGATCTGGATGAGCATATTATCGAAGTGCCAGGAAAAGGGTGGATTGTTGCTGTTCCGTATGCTAATGAACGAAACATCCCTGAAGGTTTCTTCCAACAGTTGCTGGATAAAGTAGCAGAAAAGAATACCGAGAATCTTCCAGTGGTGATGACAGCCCACACGACTGTGAAAGGCTGTGACTTTACGGGACATGACCAGGCAACGGAATATAATGTTGGTGGTATAGATTCGCTGGAACTTGAAGAAATGGGGGAAGGCTATGACTATCTGGCTCTTGGACATATTCATCATGGGCAGTTTGTGCATAGCGGGAAGCACAACGTGCGATACAGCGGCACCCCGCTGCCTGTCAGCTTCGACGAGAATTTCACTCACTCAGTGAGTATCGTGGAGATAGGTCAGCATGGAGAGACACCAGCGGTCAAGGAGATTGAGATTCAGAACCCGCATCCTCTGGTGACGCTGCCGACTGACGGACTGGCTACGTGGGAAGAGGCAAAGGAACTATTGAGTAAATTCCCTGACGATATTCCTGCCTATATACGTCTGAACGTGGAGATTGAGAATTTCCTGCCTGTAGAAGCCAACGCTGAAGCCGCATGCCTAGCGGAGGGGAAACAATGTCGGTTCTGCTGTATCAATGCCAAGAGAAAGGTTGTCAGACAAGACAATGTACAGGTATTGACCGTACAAGAGTTCCAGGAGGAAAAGCCCATCGAGATTGCCAGACGTTATGCAGAATACGAGGGCATCAGTTTCGATGAGGAGATGCAGACTATGTTTAATGAGGTCATGGATATGGTGGCCGAAGAATCACGTAATGATTAAATGGAGGACCGTCACGATGAAGTTACAGAAACTGATCATACACAATATTGCATCTATTGAGGATGCCGTCATTGACTTCGAGGCACAGCCATTGGCTGGCAGTGAGGTATTCCTGATAACGGGTAAAACAGGTGCGGGAAAGTCAACGATCCTAGACGCTATTTGTCTGGCACTCTTTGCCGACACTCCAAGACTGGAGAACACGCAGATGCAAGGAAAAACCAAGGATGTGGATAATAAACTGGAATTAGATGACACCCGCCAGCTGATGCGCAGAAATACTGGAGAAGCGTATGTTTCTCTGACCTTTACTGGCAGCAATGCCATTCACTATGAAGCACAATGGAAGGTATGGCGCTCCAGGAACAAACCCACGGGTAATCTTCAAGGAAAATCGTGGAGTCTGAAGAATCTCGATACGGGCTACACCATCGATAAAGACGTTCAAATCAGGGCTGAGATGAAGGCTGCCATTGGTCTCGACTTCAACCAGTTCTGCCGTACCACGTTGCTGGCCCAGGGAGAATTTACCAAGTTCTTAAACAGTAAGGATGATGAAAAAGCGGCTATCCTGGAGAAGATAACCGGCGTGGATATCTATGCGAAGGTCGGTAAGAAGGTTTTTGAAGTGACAGGTCAGAAGGAACAGTTGTGGAAAGATGCCAAGCAGCAGGTGGAGGGTATTCGAACGCTCTCAGATGACGAGGTAGCTGCCAAAAAGGAAGAAATGGCAGGCATTGATGCACAGTATAAAGCCCTCAAAAAGGCTGTCGAAGTGGACAAAACCAAGCAGCTGTGGATAAAAGCCGACTTGGAACTGACAAAGGCAATCGTCACGGCTACAGAAGATCACAAGCAGGCTCAGGCTGTAGTGGAAAGTGACGACTTCAAGACAAAGGAGCTGTTGGTCAGGCAATGGAACACCACCATTGATGCCCGCAACTGGTTGACAGCTAAGAAAGGTGCCGAAAGCAGCAAGGTGCAACAGCAGAAGGCTCTGTCAGCATTGGAATCGGATTATGTTGGTGTGCTTGGCGGGTATGCCTTTTCAGAGCAGGAGAAGCAACAGACGGAGGCGGACATCAATGCCATAACTGCCCTCATTGAAAGTGAGAAGGACAAGCATGAGGTTTATGAGAATGCCCAAACTATTGCTGGCTATATGAGCACGATTGCTGATGGCCGGAAGAAGATTGCAGCGAGCCAAACGGCTATAGCTGAAGAAAACAAGACCCTGACGGAAGAACTGAAACCTGCGTTTGACAAGGCCCAAGAGAGCTTGAAAGAGGCACAGGAGACCTATAGAAAACAAGAGGCAGAGATAAACGAACAGGAAAAAGTTCTTGTTGCACTCAATCTTGGTGGGTTGCGTACACAGCGTGACAAGAACAAAGAACTGATTCAGAACATTGGCACGGCTTTCGACCGTATAGAGTTGCTTGACAAAGAGAGGAAACGCAAACAAGAAACTTCAGCGTCTCTTGAAGGAACCCATATCGAAACAGAGAAGAAACAGAAAGCCTTGGAGCTGATGGAACCACAAATCCATGATGCCAAGGTGAAGATGGATGACCGTAAGGAGATGCTTGACAAGCAGAGCGACACCATCGACAAGTTTGCCAAGACATTGCGCCAAAAACTACATATAGGCGACATCTGTCCTGTTTGCCGACAGAAAATCAAGAGTGAACTGCCTCATGAAGATGAACTGGCCAAACTTGTTCGTGGCCTGAGTGATGCCTTCAATGAAGCAGAGACAGCGTACAAGAAACTGGTAGATGAGAGAAATAGGTTGGAGGCCGAGGTAAAGGCGGAGATAAAGAAGTATAAGACAGACAAAGAGGCTTTTGACAAGGACAAGTCTGTTGAGACTGCCGAACAGAAGGTTGTTGTGGCATGTAAGGCTTGTGGCATTGGTGAGTATGATGATGCAACTACTGCGGCTCTAAATGAGCTGAAGGGAAAGGCTGATGCAACAATAAAGGAAGTGGAAGCCAAAATCGCTGAAGGTGAAGGTAAGGATTCGGCCATCAAAGAACAGCGGAAGGCGCTTGATAAGTTTAGGGTTGAAATCTTGGATTTGAGAGCAAAAGATGCTCAGAAAGCCGAAAAAGCCATCAACGACTGTAAAGGAAGAATTTCTACTCATGAGGAACTGGTGAGAACCAAAAAGGAAGATGTGTCCAAAGCAGAAGAGAATGCAGCATCGCTGATTGTTGGCCAGTGGACTATCGACTGGAGGGATAAACCGAAAGATTTCGCTGAACTATTGAAGGAACAGGCAGAAACCTATCAGAAGAACGTCAAGCGTAGTCAGACACTCGCGAATAGCCTATCTGAAATGGCTAACAGTTGCCAGATGGTGAAGGATGTTATTGATGAAATCGTACAGTTAATGCCTGCTTGGAAAGAGTTTACTGCATCGGATAAGACAAAACAGACAGGTCTCTTGAAGAAAGCTAATGACGTAAAGAGCAAGACATCGACAGCTCTTGCCGGGCTGCAGCAGGCAGAAGAGACTGCCAAAGTGAACAGTCAGCAACTGGATAGTTTTCTTGCTGACCATAAGGATATCAGCATCGAAAGGCTAAATGTCCTAAATGACTATACTGCAACCCAAATCAGTGAGGTTAATACACTGCTCGATACGGACAGAAAAAAGATGCTGGCGAAAGAAACGCTGATGAAGGATGCTGTCAGAAAACAGAATGAGCATCTGAAAGAAAAGCCTGAACTGCAGGATGGTGACACCATTGAAACTCTGGATGCTCTTATCAAGGAACAGGAGCCAAAGCTGATTGAGTTTGCGGAGAAAAAGGGTGCCATCAGTCAGGAACTGAAAACTGATGAAGAGAACAAGAAAAGCCGAGGCAAACTGATTGAAGAGGTCGAAAAGAGATCTGCTGAGTATCAGAAGTGGTCACGAATGAACCAACTTATTGGTGATGCTACGGGCAATAAGTTCAGGAAAATAGCCCAAAGCTATGTTCTGACCAGCCTAATTCATTCGGCCAACAGCTATATGAAAACGCTGACAGACCGATATACGCTGAAAGTGGCACCTGGCACATTCGTTATTTCACTCGAAGATGCCTATCAGGGCTATGTCAGCAGAGCTGCCAGTACGATTTCCGGTGGCGAAAGTTTCCTCGTGTCACTATCACTGGCTCTAGCACTTAGCGACATTGGTCAACAATTGGCGGTAGATACACTATTTATCGATGAGGGATTTGGTACTCTCAGTGGTGAACCCTTACAGAATGCCATCAACACATTACGCTCACTTCATACGAAATCAGGTCGTCATGTGGGAATTATCAGCCATGTAGAGGAATTGCAAGATTGTATCCCTGTACAGATTCAAGTACTCCAGGAAGGTAATAATTCTAGCAGCAAAGTGATAATTATCCCAGAACTTTCAAGAATTTGAACAAATAAAATAAGCAATATAAGTAAATGAAAAAAATCAAACATCTTTCAGCTTTAATTACCCTCATGTTGACGATTTCTGCTTGTGGGAACAAATCGCGTCAAACAGAGCCTATCATATATAATGACCAGCCCGTAACAGTAGAACTAGCTGTTTCTGATACAGCATCAGCCACTGTTCGGAATGAAGAAAACATGATTGAAGACAGTCCTTCATCACCTGTAAAGTCTTCATCTTCCACTTCATCACATTCCCACGAATCAAGTGGATATGACAATATGCGTGGCTTTGATCCTGCATCTGAGGATGACATGGAAGACAATGGCATGCAACGATATATGGAGAATTATGACGAAGAAGGCTGGGATTAAGCATTATTTCCGAAACACCAAAAGAAAAAGGCGGAAATCTTTCGTTTTCCGCCTTTATTGTATTATAACGATAGTGTTCTATTTCTGCTCCCACTCAGCCCAATTGGTTTCAGTAAGATACTTCTCTATTTGTTCACGAAGCGGCTTCAAATTGTTTGTAACGACATCCCACACCACAACATCATCTATCTGGAAGTATTCATGTACAATATAATTACGCATGCCCCTTACTTGCTTCCAAGGTGTCTCAGGGTGTGAAGTGATGAAGTCAGACGTCAACATATTGGCTGCCTCACCCATAATCTCTATGTTCTTCACAACAGCATAATACATCATGTCATTACTGACAAGTTCTTCATAAGACTTACCGTCTGTGTATCTTAGAACTCGGTCAATAGCATGAAGGATGTGCTCCAAGCGTTCACGGTCTTTATGCTGCTCTCTCATAAATCAATTTCTTGTCACGTTCAACACTTTCACGAGCAAAAGGAGCCAAGGAACGATCCACTACCAAATCAACAGGACGACCCAAAAGTTCTTTTAAGTCCTCGTACATTCCAAAGAACTGAAGTCCCACAGGTTTTGAATGGTCGAGGACAATAAGTATATCCACATCACTCTCAGGCGTTTCTTCACCACGAGCAAAGGAGCCAAAAAGCCATGCCTTCAAGACGGGTTGCGTCTTGAAGTATTCTGCTATCTGTTGAGTCATTTGGGCTGTAGTCATACGCTCTTTCCTTATTTTGTTCCGCTGCAAATTTAAGCATTATTTCCGAATAATGCAAGAAAAAGGC
>CACYOC010000030.1 GCA_902775975.1 uncultured Bacteroidales bacterium
GAACTTGCGAGGATCAAGATACTTGTTGTATTGCGGGTGAGGATGGCGACGGATATAATCACCAATATCAACACGTTGTGTCGTGTTGTCGCTGAATGTTAGGTTGATAGTCAAATTTCCCGCATTCTCTGCTTTTACTATATATAGTTTTTCCATAACCACTCCTCCTTTATAGCTTTTTAGTAATCTTTGTACTACGAACACTCTGTTTCAGGACAAAGAACTTAACCCATTTCTGGATGATGTTCTTATGGTATTTCCTGATGTTTACTTAGTCCGGCTCAGGAACAGATATAGGCTCAGAAGCCATAACAGGAGGCCACTCATGGCCGTTCTCAAGAAGATACTCAGGGGCAATATCTGCACCATTGGCCCAGAACACAGTTCCATCAAGGCCAAACTTCCTGAACTGCTCTTTGTCCTTTAGCTCGGCATACATCGGGTATTTCAGCAACGGCTCCATATCAACATAGCGCTGAAGACCATTATTGAATTTGCATAGCAGGGCGTAATTACCCATGTACTCCACATCTATTACCTTTAACATTATATTACCTCCCTATTTTTTCTATTTTCTCACCTCTTTGGGCTTTCTCCCAAATGTCCATTACCTCACCTTCGTGTTCATCCAGAAAATGATTGACTAATTGGATGGCTTTTGCCTTTGCCTTACCTTCAACAATTCTTTCTTTGATAGTAATAGTAAACTCGCCATCCCCGCATCTGACATGAATGTGAGGAGGATTATGGTCGAAGCCATAAATATAAATTAGGATACCTTCTATGATATAAACAGCACCCATATTTGCATAAGTTTCCGCAGGCAAAGGTACAAAGAAAAAATGAAAGACAAAAGAAAAAGGCGGAAATCTTTCGATGTGTTCTTACTTATTCGTACCCTTGCAGGCAGATATTAACTAAAAGGAAATACGCCATGAAAAATGCTTAAGAAAGGTAACGTCCTCTTGGTGCCCTGACGCCAAGAGGAACGTCGCACATCAACCTAAAGAACAACAGATACAAAAAAAAGGCCGCTCCATCACGGAGAAGCCTTACAACTTACATTATTAACTTTAAAAACTAACGTTTAAAATTTGATGGTTCCTTGTATGATTTCTGGCGAAGGTGTCTCAGACCTGTCGTCCTGACGGGCAATGTCTTCGCCGCTGGCCTGTGAATAGATGCTGTCCAGAATCTCACGAGTACGCTTATAGGTCGGCGTCTGCTCGACGGCAGAAATGACGTCGTCGTTGTCGAGGTCCTCAGGACGGAACAGGTAGATGTGCGGACGGCGCTTGTAGCGCTTCGACTGTGCATCGTTGCCATAGTAGCGGTTGCGGCGATCCTGACGCTTGGCCTCTGCCTCCTGCTCGGCAGCAATACGGGTAGCCTCCTCCTGGGTGTTGTGGCGCTGGCGGTGGTTGGACATGCCATCGACACGGTCGATGCCGAAGCCGGTAGCCAGAATGGTGACTTTCACCTTCTTGCCCAACTCGGGGTCAACAGCCAAGCCCCACTTGATTTCGAAGTCGCCGAACTTCGCCATGAAGTCGTTGACATCGTTCATCTCTTCCATCATCAGCGAACCCGTGCCGTCCTTATTACCGGCAAAGGAGATGCTGAGCAGTATCTTCTTGGAGTTAAAGACGTCGTTCTCGTTGAGCAACGGCGAGTTAAGGGCATCGTCGATGGCTTTCTTGACACGGCCTTCGCCTTCACCGTAGCCAGTGGACATAATGGCGACGCCACCATCCTTGAGGACGGTCTTCACGTCGTTGAAGTCGAGGTTGATGAGTCCGTGAACGGTGATGATTTCGGCAATGCTCTTAGCAGCGACACTCAGCGTGTCGTCGGCCTTGCCAAAGGCGTCGAGGACGGTCAACTCGGGATAGATCTCGCGCAGTCGCTCGTTGTTGATAACCAACAGTGCATCGACATGCTTCGACATCTCCTCGACACCGTCGAGCGCCTGGTCAATCTTGCGGTCGCCTTCAAAGCGGAAGGGAATGGTCACTATACCAACGGTCAGAATGCCCATCTCCTTGGAGATGCGGGCAATGACCGGTGCTGCACCCGTACCGGTGCCGCCACCCATACCGGCGGTAATGAACGCCATGCGGGTGCCGTCGCTCAGCACGTTCTTGATATCTTCTAAGCTCTCCTCGGCGGCAGCGCGTGCCTTTTCAGGACGGTTGCCGGCACCAAGTCCTTCTTTTCCTAACTGAAGATGGACGGGTACAGGCGAGTCGTTGAGAGCCTGATTATCCGTATTACAAAGTACGAAGGTCACATCGTGAATACCTTCACGATACATGTGGTTGACAGCATTACCGCCACCGCCACCGACACCAATCACCTTGATGATGCTATTTTCTTTCTCGGGCTCGCCAAAGTCGAGCAATATATTGTTGTCTGCCATATATATTTACTATTTGACAATTTACTATTTACTATTTATTTACTATTTTCGAGATGTCGATATTTCGAGATGTCGATATTTCGATGTTTCGAACGAAGGGTTACTCGTCGTCTTCAACCATCTTCTTGCCGAACTCTTTAAGTCCCTTGAAGGCCTTGTTCCAGAAGCTGTTCTCCTTGCGGCGCTGCTCCTCCTCACGGGCTTTGGCTTCTGCCTCCTCACGGGCTTTGGCCTCTGCCTCCTCACGGCGACGGCGAGCCTCTTCCTCAGCTTGGCGCTTCTCCTCAGCGGTGCGGATGACACCCGAGGGGGTCTCCACAGCGGTACGGGCACGACGCTCGAAGGTGTTGTCCGAAGACATTGACGAGGTAGTCTTGAACAGGTCGCCGCCATTGGGGTCATAATCCTGTCCGGCACAGTTGATATCGCCCTTCGCCAAAAGACCCAGCACGGTATTCATCGTACCATCATGGGCATTGATGTCGCTAATGGATGACGTGATAGTCTGTGTAACGAACTTGGCGACGCGAATCTTATCGACATGAGTATAGTTGCGGAAAGCCTGCTCGATATTCTTCATGTTGGAAGCGCCACCCGTCAGAATGATACCACCGAGCAGCTTGTCGCAATACTCATCGGGCACCTGGCACCAGACGTTGGCAACGATTTCCTCCAGACGGCCTTCGACAATCTCAATGAACTTACGGCTCTCTACCTGACGGTCTTGGTCGATAGAGAGCTTCATGTTGTTGTCTATCTCGCTATTCTCAGTATATGCCGAGCCGTACTTGAGCTTCATGCGCTCTGCATCAGCTTCTTCCATCTGCAGGGAAGCAATATCTTTCGTGATATTGTTGCCGCCAAGGGGAATGACTGCCAAGTGGCGCAGGATGTTCTTATAATAGACGGAGACGGTCGTCGTGTCGGCACCCATATCGACCAACGCACAACCGGAGCGCTTCTCCGTCTCGGTCAGCACGCTGTCCGCCAAAGCCAAAGGAGCGAGGTACAGTTCTGCGATGTTGATATCGGCAGTCTCGAAACACTTGTTCAGGTTCTTATAGAACGCCTTGCGCTGCAGGATATTGAGGAAATTGCCCTCAATGCGAGAGCACTGGATGCCAACAGGGTCAATCTGATACTGAGAATCGACCTTATACTCCTGAACGGCAGCGTCCAAAATCTCCTGGTCGGGATAGGCCACGCTGCGGTTGTTATCCATGAGTTCCACGACCATGTCCTGAGTGACGAGGGTTTCGCCGGGCAGGTCCTTGGCAATGACATTGCGGATAGAGCGAATAGACTGACCACCTACACCAACATACACCTGAGTGATGGTGGTCTTCAACTGTTTCTCCAGCTTCGTGATGATACTGGTCAGACACTGGGCGGTCTTGTCAACGTTATAGACTACACCTTTACGGATAAACAAGGAAGAGTCCTCCTTGACACAAGCTAGCACCTGAATGCTGCCGTCGAGGCTCTTCTTGCCGGCAATACCCGTCATCTTAGAGGAGCCCAGTTCGATAGCTACAATAAATTCCTTTGGCATCTTTGTTTGTATTATTTTTGTTTTTATCTATTTTTTCTTGCAGATAATCTGGTTGTCGAACTCTACATTGATGTAAGAGTACTTGTTCCAACCGGCCTTAGAGAGCCCATACTTATAGAATTTCTCCAGACGGGCCAATTTGTGTTCCAGACGTGTGGGAGCCCCCAAATATATAATATGTTCGCCTACGCGCGGCACCATTTCTATCGTGCCGTCAGAGAGCACGTTAATCTGTTCTATCTGATTGCCCCACAACGGGTCTTGCGCCAGATAGCGCCCGATGCGAGTCAGCACCTTTTGAGCATACTTGCGCTGGATGTTGCCTGTAGCAATGACCAGATTGCTGGCAAAATAGGTGTTAGGCATGATGCTGCCTTGCTCGTCAACATAATAGTCCTCGCCATTGTCGGCCTTCACACGGATAACCGGCAGGCGCTGGGTGATGGTGACATGAACGCGACCGGTCTGCGTCTTGTAACACTGGGCGGTCTTGATGAAAGGATTCTGGATGAGCGTCTCTTCCATCTTGCGCACATCGACCTTGCTGATGGGGTCGCCCAACGGATAAAGGCGGGCTCTCTTCAACAACGTCTTCACCTCATCGGCACTCAAAAAGCCCTTGACAGCGCCCTCCTGGATGTGGATATTTACCTCCGTGCAGACTTCGCTCTGCTCGTCAGGGCGATTGAATGCAGTCACAGCCAACAACAGATAGACAGCCAGCAGCAGATCTATCAGTATGATTGCAGTCTTTTTTAAAACATGTGACATATACATCCTTTTATCGTTATTGAGGGTTCTTGGTCATTAAAATCTCTGCCATCTGAGGCACCTGGTTGTCTAAGTCGCCAGCACCTAACACGATGAGTACGTCAAAGTCGTGAGTACGCACAAAGTCTAACACGTCGGCCTTCTGGATGAGTTTTTTCTCGATGCCAGGACGCAGATGGTCGTAAATCAGCTGCGACGTCACACCATCAATGGGCAGCTCGCGGGCAGGGTAAATCTCGGTGAGCACCACCTCGTCCAACAGGCTCAGCGCATCGGCAAAATCTTTATAGAAGTCGCGAGTGCGGGTGTAGAGATGTGGCTGGAAGATGGCGGTAATCTTCCTGTTACGATACAGCTCACGGATGCTGCGGGCACTCTGGTAGATTTCCTTCGGATGGTGAGCATAGTCGCTCAGGAACACCAAGCGGTCGGTCTTGATCTTAAAGTCGAACCGACGCTCAACACCTCCATAGGTCTTCATGCCGTTGCGCAACTCCTCGGCAGTACAGCCTGCCAACTGAGCCATCGCCATAGCGGCAATACCATTCTCGATGTTGATGGGGACGGGCTGGCCTAACTCCACATTCCGCACGCTCTCAAAGGGTGAGATGAAGTCAAAGGTAATTTCGCCGTTATCGATACGAATATTCTCTGCATGGAAGTCGCCCTCGGTCAACGCATAGTCGTAGCGGCGCACACCAGCAGGCAGGGACTCCTGCATCTCCAGTCCGCGATGGATAATCAGGGCACCGCCGGGCTGTAGCAGTTCCGTATAGTGGCGGAAACTCTCCAGATAGGCTTCCTTGGTACCATAAATATCCAAGTGGTCGGGGTCGGTGGAGGTAATCACGGTCATATAGGGCGACAGCCAGTGGAACGAGCGGTCGAACTCGTCGGCCTCGATGACAACGTAGTCGCTGTCAGAGAGGATGTAGTTGGTACCGTAATTCTTGGAGATGCCTCCCAAGAAAGCATTACAGTCGAGATGACTCTGGTGCATGATATGGGCACACATGGTTGATGTGGTGGTCTTACCATGGGTTCCTGCCACACAGAGGCCTTTATGCTGTCGCGTCAAAGTGCCTAACACCTGAGCACGCTTCTGGATGTCAAAGCCATGCTGGCGGAAATACTGCAGTTCCTGATGCTCGGCGGGAATCGCCGGCGTATAGATAACCAGGCAGGACTCAGGCTGGCGGCAGGCGGCAGGAATAGCATCGACATTCTCCTCATAGTGGATGAGCATGCCTTCTTTCTCCAACTGTCGCGTTAAGGCGCTGGGTGTCTTGTCGTAGCCTGCGACTACGAGGCCTTTCTTCAGGAAGTAGCGGGCAATGGCACTCATACCGATACCGCCGGCTCCTACAAAATATATTGCTTTCAAATCCTTACTTTCCATTTTCTGCTAACTTTATTACTTCTTGCGCGATGATTCTTGCGGAGTCGGGCAATGCCAACTTCAGCACGTTCTTACTGAGACTTTCCAACTTGGCATCGTCATGAACAGTAGCGATGGCCAAAGGCAACAGCTGCTCCTTGGCTTCGGCATCCTTGACATAGAGCGCAGCGTCACGATGAACCAACGCCAGGGCGTTCTTGGTCTGATGATCTTCTGCCACGTTGGGCGAGGGAACGAGAATGACGGGCTTGCCCAACAGACAGAACTCGCTGACAGAACTGGCACCGGCACGGCTGATGACCAGGTCGGCAGCCTTATAGGCAGCAGCCATGTCACTGATAAAGTCTAAGACCTTCAGTTGCGGCATCTCATGACCCTTCAGACGCTCGGCAATCTCGGCACTATAGAACTTACCGGTCTGCCAGATGAACTGCACATCGCCATTCTTGATCAGGTCCAGATGCTGCAGCACGCTCTCGTTGATGGTGCGTGCCCCTAAGCTACCACCTACCAAGAGGATAGTCTTCTTCTCAGGGTCGAGGCCAAAGGAGCGAACGGCAGCTTCGCGAGTGACGGTACTTTCCAATAACTGCTGACGAACGGGATTGCCGGTCAGCATGATTTTCTCTGCAGGGAAGAAACGTTCCATACCCTCGTAAGCCACACAAATCTTGGCAGCTTTCTTGGCAAGGAGCTTGTTGGTGACGCCGGCATAGGAATTCTGCTCTTGTAACAGGCAGGGAATGCCCTGAGCAGCCGCCATATTCAAGGTGGGTCCGCTGGCATAACCGCCAACACCGACAGCAACCTGCGGACGGAACTCCTTGATAATCTGGCGAGCCATGCGCTGGCTCTTCCATATCTTGTAGAGAACCTTGACGTTCTTCAGCAGATTCTTACGGTCGAAGCCTTGGATGGGCAGACCCTTGATGTCATATCCCGCAGCAGGAACACGCTGCATCTCCATGCGTCCCAAGGCGCCGACAAAAAGTATCTTTGCATCAGGGCGCAAGTCCTTGACGGCATTGGCTATAGACACGGCGGGGAAGATGTGGCCTCCCGTACCGCCACCGCTGATAATCACTCTTAATTCACTACTCATAGTCTTTAAAATATATAGTACCTGCAAAGGTAATCATTTTTATTGAAATTAAACCCGCTTACTCTCAAATTCTTTCTCTTTCTTCATTTTTGCCGAGCGGCTGACACTCAAAATGGTGCCAATATAGATGCAGTTGATGATGGTCGAGGTGCCACCTTTGGAGATGAGCGGCAACGGCTGACCCGTCACAGGAGCCAAGCCGACAGCAACCATCATGTTGAAGGTAGCCTGAACGACCAGCAACAGTCCCAGGCCCATGGCCAAGAAGGCTGGGAAATTGTTTTCACAACGACTGGCTATCCGTGCACAGCGATAGAGCAAAATGATATAGAGGAAAACCACGAAGGCGGCTCCCACAATTCCCAACTCCTCAATGATGATGGCATAGATGAAGTCTGAGAAGGCCTGCGCCAGGAAGTCACGCTCGACAGACTGTCCAGGGCCCTTGCCGACCACGCCACTCGACACGATGGCGATATTGGCATGTGCCACCTGGGCGTCTTTGTCCAAGTCATATTCCTGAGGCGACACGTCATCCTTGCCAAACTTCATGATACGGCTCTTCCACGTATCGGCACGGTGCAGTATTTTCTCCAGCTTACTCTTCTTCTTAGGCTGGTCGGTTTGCTCTACCATAGTGGTCTGTGCCGTCTCTTCTTTCGACTTGTCGTGACCGACAAGCATCACCATACCAACGACCAAGATTGCACACAGGCACAACGCTCCTGCCAGTTTCAGCAACTGCCGCTTAGGCACTTGACCGATAAACATCATCAAGATAACGACGCCAAACAGCATCGCTGCCGTTGACAGGTTCTCAAAGCCTATCAGCAGACAGGTGGGGACGGTAATCCAAAGTATCCACTTGAAAGCCTGGCGGTCGGCACCGTTCTCACGCTGCATGGCACTGAGTATCTGCGCCACAACCAGCACAATGGTACCCTTGGCAATCTCTGAAGGCTGGACGGTAAATCCTAAGATGCTGATCCAGCGGCTGGCGTCATTGGTGCTCTTACCACCACCAAACATCACGATGATTAGCAACAGGCCCGTGAGAAGCATCAGGAACGGCGTCATCAGCTTGAAATAACGACATGGAATGTTCAGTGTGATGATAGCCACTACGACGCCCACAATAATAGTGCCTGTATGATAGGCAATGGGACCCACATAGTTATGGCTCTTATAGGTCAGTCCGCTGGAGGCCGAGAAGACTTCAACGATACTGATCATGCAAAGGAAGAAGAACACCATCCAGATGACCTTGTCGCCTTTGAAGATATTGCCTATTTTCTTGTTCATAATGAATCGCTATCTATTGTGTATGAGGGTATTAAAGATTTCTTACCAGTTCCTTAAACTGCTCGCCACGGTCTTCCATGTTCTTAAAGAGGTCAAAGGAAGCACAGCAGGGCGACAGCAACACCGTCATTCCTGGTTCTGCCAGTTCATAGCAGGCCTGGATGCACTCCTTCATGGAATGCGTGTCGCGAACGGGAATTCCCAAAGAGTCGAAGTTGTCATGCAACTTCTGGTTGTCGGCACCAAGATAGACCAGTGCGGCACACTTCTCCTTCACCAGCGGGATGATGGGTGCATAATCGTTGCCCTTGTCCTTGCCTCCGATGATGAGGACGGTCTTGGTCTTCATCGACTCCAAGGCATACCAGCATGCATCGACGTTGGTAGCTTTCGAGTCGTTGATATACTGCACGCCACGGACCATACAAACCTTCTCAAGACGATGCTCCACACCGGGGAAATCGCTGAGCGACTGGCGGATGACCTCTTTCTTGATACCAGCGATATTCGTAGCAATACCTGCTGCCAGCGAGTTGTATATGTTATGCTTGCCAGTCAGGCTGAGGGCTTCTTGCTCCATATTGAAAGGCATGGGCTGCTCAATCTTATACTGTCCTTCCTCGATATAACCGATAGAGCCTTTCTCCTTCAATTCCGAGAAGGGGTACTGGATGGCCTGAATGTGATACTTCTCCAGCTCCTGCTTGATGATGGGATCGTCGTTCCAGTAGATGAAGGCATCCTGCGGCGTCTGATTCTGGATGATACGCATCTTGGCATCGACATAGTTCTGCATCTTGAAGTCGTAACGGTCCAGATGGTCAGGGGTGATATTGAGCAGAATGGCAATATTGGCACGGAAGTCGTACATATTGTCAAGCTGGAAAGAACTGAGTTCAATAATATAGTAGGCATGAGGGTCTTCGGCCACCTGCAGGGCCAGCGAATGACCGATGTTGCCTGCCAGGCCTGCGTCGTAGCCTGCCTTCTTGAAGATATGGTAGATGAGCGACGTCGTGGTGGTCTTGCCGTTAGACCCCGTAATGCAAATCATCTTGGAGTCAGTATATCGACCAGCGAACTCTATCTCGCTGATGATGTGGATACCCTTCTCCTTGATCTTGACAATCATAGGAGCCGTATCGGGAATACCAGGACTCTTGATGACCTCGTCAGCATCGAGAATCTTATCCTCAGTATGCTTTCCCTCTTCCCAGGCTATCTGGCGATCGTCCAGCATCTGCTTGTATTTGTCAGCAATCTTGGACATATCGCTGACAAACACGTCGAATCCTTGTTTCTTGGCCAGAACGGCTGCTCCGGCACCGCTCTCTCCTGCTCCTAAAATAGCTATCTTACTCATCTTATCTTCAATGTTATAATCGTTAATGCTGCTAATATGATAGTGACTATCCAGAAACGGACTGTGATTTTTGACTCATGGAAGGGACGATGCGGCCAATTCTTCAGCAGATAGGTGCTCGTCTCGTCCAACTGTGAGTCTAACCGACGGAAAGTATCGTGAATAGGGGTAGAACGGAAGATGCGGACACGCTTTCCTTTTCCTTTCTGATATTTGAACCACTGTGTCTGAATAATCACACTCAAGCTCTCGATAAAGAAGATGCCGCAAAGCAGCGGAAGCATCAGCTCTTTATGGATAATCAGAGCACAGACGCCGATAATACCGCCAATGGTCAACGAACCGGTATCGCCCATAAACACCTGGGCAGGATAGGCATTATACCACAGGAAACCGATCATGGCTCCAATAAAGGCACTGAGGAACACTACCAACTCCTGCGAACCTGGGATGTACATAATGTCGAAATAGGCAGCATAGACAATATGCGACGACACATACGCAAAGATAAGCAATGCTACACCAATAATAGCGGAGTTGCCTGCACACATGCCATCCATTCCGTCGTTCAAGTTTGCACCGTTCGACACCGCTGTCACCACAATAATCGTCATGATGACAAAGAGTATCCATCCTGCCGCAACTTTATAATCACCAGCAAACGACATCACTTCCGAATAGTTCAGGTTGTGATTCTTGATAAAGGGTATCGTGGTGTGCAACGACTTCACTGCCTCAGGCTTATGTTTGATGACCATCTCCTGGTTCTGCTGCGGTTCGGAGATATTCTCACGGATAACGGCATCAGGACTCAGCCAAAGCGTCAGTCCTACCACAAAGCCTAACAGCACCTGTCCTGCTACCTTGTAGATGCCCGGCAATCCTTCCTTGTTTTTCTTGAAGACCTTGATATAGTCGTCCATAAAGCCCAGAAAACCCAACCAGACGGTCGTGACAATCATCAGCAGCAGGTAGATGTTGCGCATACGTCCCAGCAACAACACGGGTACGAGGATGCTGACAATGATAATGATTCCGCCCATGGTGGGAGTGCCTGCCTTCGACTCTCCAAAGGGGTCGATGCTCTTGTCGCGGGCGGTCTCAACTCTGTTCTTACGCTTCATCCACTTGATGAAGTATTCACCAAACCACGCTGAGATAATCAGCGACAGAATCAGTGCCAGCAGCGAACGGAAGGAGACATACGACCAGATGTGGGCTCCTGGAATATTGTATTGTTCTAAGAATCTAAAGATGTAGTATAACATATTCTTTATTTACAATTTGACTATTTACAATTTACTATTGAGTCACGCCGAATATTTCTCTAACAATCTCGCGGTCGTCGAAGTGATGCTTCACTCCCTTGATTTCCTGATAGTCCTCATGTCCCTTGCCGGCAATGAGGATGACATCGCCTTTCTCAGCCATCATGCAAGCCGTGCGGATAGCCTCCTTACGGTCAACAATACTGACCACTTTCTTCATCTGCTTCTGGTCCAGTCCTGCCAGCATATCATTGATGATGTCCTGGGGCTCTTCAAAACGAGGATTGTCACTGGTGATGATAACACGGTCGCTCTGTTTGACGGCTTCCTGAGCCATCAGCGGACGCTTGCCTTTGTCGCGGTTACCACCGGCGCCACAGACAGTAATCACCTTACCTTGCTTACCCTCCAAAACCTCGTGAATGGCGTTGAGGACATTCTCCAACGCATCGGGAGTATGAGCATAATCTACAACAGCCGTCACGCCTTCTGCTGAACGGATGGGTTCCAAACGACCGGCAACACTCTTCAGCGTACTCATAATCAGCAAGACGTCCTCAGGATTCTTTCCGAGCATGACCGCTGCGCCATAGACTGCCAAGAGGTTTGAGACATTGAACTTTCCAATGAACTGCACGCCCACTTCATGACCATCCATCTCGAGGTACATGCCCTCGAAATGACACTCAATGATACGAGCACGGAAATCGGCCATCTGACGAACGGAATAGGTCTTCACCTTGGCTTTCGTGTTTTGTACCATCACCATGCCGTTCTTGTCGTCAGCATTGGTAATGGCAAAGGCATTCTTGGACAGACCGTCGAAGAAAGCTTTCTTGGCATCACGATAGTTCTCGAAGGTCTTATGATAGTCTAAATGGTCGCGTGTCAGATTAGTGAATATGCCACCGGCAAACCTCAGCCCACCAATGCGCTTCTGGGCAATGGCATGGCTGGAGCACTCCATAAAGGCATATTCACAGCCTGCTTCCACCATCTTTGCCAACAGCATGTTGAGCTCTATGGGATCAGGAGTGGTATGGTCGGCAGGAATGGCTTCGTCCTCAATATAGTTGCAGACTGTAGAGAGCAGTCCACAACGATGCCCGAATTGGCGGAACATATTATATAATAAGGTGGCGATGGTAGTCTTGCCGTTGGTTCCCGTGACACCCACCAGTTTAAGCTTCAGCGAAGGCTCGCCAAAGAAAACGGTAGCAACCGGACCGACAGCATCTTCCGTAGATGCCACCTGTACGAAGGTAGCACCGCTGCCGGAGAGGGTTTCCTCGTCTGGCAGATCCTCACACAATACGGCTTTTGCTCCCAACTCGAGAGCCTTGGGAATAAAGCGGTGACCATCGGTCTGAGTTCCTTTGATAGCCACAAAGAGATGACCGTCCTCTATTCTACGCGAGTCGATGTTCACACCGGTAATCTCTACATCGGCATCACCCTTGATGGAGATAGGTGTCACATATTTCAGCAGTTCGCTCAGTTTCATATACCTTATTATATTATTTATTATTCTAATGTCAAAATACACTCACTACCTTTGATGATGGGCTTTCCTGCAGCATAGCTCTGGTGTTTCACTTTGCCACGACCGTGCAGCTTCACACGGATGCCGTAGTTCTCCAACAGATAGACAGCGTCTCGTGCACCCATTCCTGTCACATCGGGAACGACATTTTCATTCATCTTTACCTTCGTGAGTTGAACACTCTTGGGCTTTTGCTCGGCAACACCCCAGATGGGGGTTGTATAGTCGTACGACGTGCCCCAATGGCTATTAGTGGTAATGCCCAGTCGGGTCAACACCTGACTGGCGGCAGCAATGTTTCCTGACTTCACATCGGGAATAACGACGGAATGTTCGTCGTGGGCATCATCCACTTTCATCTTTAGGTTACGCGCCATCACACCCTCTGCAATATGGTGGAACACCACACCACTCATGCCACCACCCGAAGCGGGAAGTCCAGTCTTCTTTAGACAGACAATACAGGTATAGCGAGGATTGTCGGCAGGGAAATATCCACAGAACGACAGCCAATAGCGAGTGACGCCAGAGTGATAGCTGCCATGCTGGTCTGCAACCTGCGCAGTACCTGTCTTTCCTGCCACCTTAAAGAGCTTGGAACCTGCCTTACGTCCCAATCCCTGACTGACGACATGCTCTAACACGGTCTGCATGGTTTTGATGGCCTTAGGCTTGGCAATACGCTCTTTGATTACCTGCGGCTGGAATTCTACAACCGTCTCTCCGTTCTTCACCACTCGTTTCACTAGACGAGGACGCATCATCTTACCATTATTGGCAATGGCGTTGTAGAACGTAACGGTATTGATAGGAGCTATCTGCGTTTCGTAACCTATCGACATCCAGGGAAGCGTGGTCTTACTCCAATACTTCGAGCGGTCTGTCGTCTTGGTATCTGGCATGCGAATATAAGGTTTCTGATAACCTACCAAGGGAATCTGCAAATCTTCGGCAATGCCTACACGGTAGAGTCCTTTGACATAGCGCTCGGGATTGCTACCATAGAAATGATCGATGACGTGGCTGACACCTATGTTAGAACTGACTTCCAGCGTTCGAGCCACATTGATGTCGCCATAGCCACCACGACGCCAGTTATGGTCTTTCATCCAGCGGCCATGCATCTCCTTCACTCCACTACCCGTATGAATGACATAGCTGGTATCGACTACCTCGTCATCCAGCGCTACCAGGAAGGAAGCAACCTTGAACACAGAGCCTGGCTCGCAACGATAGCTGATAGCAGAGTTGACAGCCTCCGCATAGTAAGGATTGCCCTGCTGGTCGTAAAAGCGCATCATGTTAACGATGGCCTTCACATCGCCCGTTGCCACTTCCATCAGAATGGCCACACCCATTTCTCCATTAATGAGCTTCAGCTCATCCAACAAAGCACGTTCTGCCAAGTCCTGCATGTTGACATCAATGGTCGTCACCACATCAGCACCATCTATAGGAAGCGTCACTGGGATATTCATATATTTGTTCAACACTTTACGACGTCCCGTGATGCCTGGTGTACCACGCAACAAAGAGTCGTAGCTCAACTCAAGACCGTAGTATGCTGAGTCTTTAGCACCATACATACCGCCTACCGTTCGCAAAGCCAACGTTCCAAAGGGCCGGTTTCTCGCATTAAACTCCTCCTCGTGGAAACCGCTCTTGTATTTGGGCATGTTGAAGAAAGGCAGTTTCTTCACTTCCATGTAAGTACCATATTTGATGCGGCGCTTCCAAATCGGCCAGTGGCGGGCTCCCTTTGAACCGTTTTTAGTAACTTTATGACGACCCTCCTCCAGGTGTACCTTGAATTCTTCAGCGGTCTTGGAAGGGAATATCTGAGCCAATCCGTCACAAATAGAATCAAGCTTGTCAAGCCACAGCGAGTCACCGTCCTCAAAAGCGGCAGCTTGAAAGTCCATGAATATCTGGTATTCAGGAATAGAGCTGGCCATGAGCTGACCATCGCAACTGAGGATATTGCCACGATTGGGCTTGACAACGACGCTGTCTCGCTTCAGGCGGTCGGCAACCTCCGTCCAATACTGCCTTTTAGCCGTCATGATGTAGAAGGCCCTACCTATGATGATAAAGCCCAGCACCGTCAGGAACAAGGCAATTGCCATATAACGTGGCATGACTTTATCTGTGTTAAATTTGCTCATACAGCTCTGTTACTCTCTTTCAGAATCGTTACTCTTCGGGTACTTCTATAATATAAGGTGGCTGGTCGGCTTGATGCAACAGCGAGTCGTTGCTCTGCTTCAAGATGTCGAGGACATGACTCTCACGGCATTTCTCTGTGAGGGTACTCGATGACGACAAAGCCTTGAACTTGGAATCCTTCAACTGCTCTTCCATCTTATCGATGGTCAGCATGTCCTGCTGACACTGATAGCGGAACGCCACATAGACAATGGTAAAGACAACAATCAACACAAACAGCCATATCTGCGAACGAACCATCTCCGTACTGAGCAATTCACCACCCAGAATGGTGCGTAGCGACAAATGCTGCGAAGGCCGCGGGTCTTCCTCCGTAGCCGTCTCCTCGATTTTCTTCAGAGCTTCTTGCAGTCGGGCATCTGCCTGATTCTGCTTGCCGTCCTGCTCTTTGCCGTCCGCCAGCTGCTGCTCTTCTTTGTTGATGTCTTCTGCCATGTTATTGTTTAAATCTTTTCTGCTATTCTAAGTTTTGCACTACGACTTCTGGGATTTTGCTCCAGTTCTTCGTCAGTGGGAGTTACCAACTTGTTCACCAGTTTGTAAGGACTGCTGATGCGTCCGAAGAAGTCTTGCTGAACCTTTCCGTCCACATTGCCTGCCTTCATCACGTTCTTTACCAATCGGTCTTCCAGCGAGTGATAAGTAATCACACTAAGCCTCCCCCCTGGTCGGAGCAAACACGTAGCTCCTTTTAGCATGTCTCTCAGAGCATCCATCTCGTGATTGACCTCTATACGCAGAGCCTGATAGACTCTTGCCAACTCCTTCTTCTCTCTTTCAGCACTCATCAGAGGCTCTATGATGCGACCAAAATCTGCAGTTGTCCTAATAGGTTGTTGCTGACGAGCATTGGCTATCATCTTTGCCAGTCTTCTGGCATTTTTCAGTTCCCCATAAAGGTAAAACACGTCTGCCAGACGTTCTTCGCTATAGTTGTTCAGTATATCGGCTGCGGTCTTGCCTGCCCGCTTGTTCATTCGCATGTCTAACGGAGCCTCCTCAAACCGAAAGGAAAAACCTCGTGTCTCATCGTCGAAATGATGACTCGACACGCCAAGATCAGCTAACAAGCCATCAATCTTCTCCACACCGTAATATGCCATCCAGTTGCTAACATATCTAAAGTTGCTTCTGACAAACGTAAATCTATCATCTGCAACGATATTTTGCTCCGCATCAGCATCTTGGTCAAAACTATACAGATGTCCCTTTTTTCCTAAACGCGAGAGTATTTCCTTAGAATGCCCCCCACCTCCAAAAGTCACATCCACATAAATTCCATCGGGCAGGATTCCCAACCCGTCAACGCTCTCCTTGAGAAGAACCGGAACATGGTATGTCTCTGCCGTCGTTATATTCATGATGGTTCTTCATTGTTGCTCATGAGAGACATCGGCCATCAGCTCTTCCAACGCTGATTCAAAGTCGTCTGGCGACATCTGCTGTTGCTCAGCTCGTTGACTACTCCAAATTTCTATCGTATCTCCCATTCCTACGAACTTAACGTCTTGCACGATATCCGCCATTCGCTGATAGCGCTTAGGAATAAGGAAGCGACCATTACCGTCAAGCGTCAGTATCTCCACCTCGCTGACAAACTTTCGGAACACGTCTTGCTGACGCTTATTCCACCTGTTCAATCGCTGGCGAAGCAAATCCATCTGTTCGTTCCATACCGACTCAGGATAGAGGACCAAGCAAGGCTGAAACACATCCTTACGAAGCACGAGCTTTTCTTCGCTACTCGCCTGCAAAACCTTGCGGAAAGTAGCTGGCAGAAAGGCACGTCCCTTCGCATCAACTTTAGCCTCAATATTACCTATCAATCGCATGTGTTCTTATTATAAAATATGGATTCGGTTGCAAAGGTAATTAATTTTCAGATAATTTCCCCACATTTCTCCACTTTTTTTAGTGAATAAAAATTAAAAGATTATTGAAAGAAGATTATCTTATTATAAATCAGCGAATTGTACTTTTATTACAAAAGTGGGGGAAAAGATCTGATTTAATATAATAAATGATAGGAAAATTTGAGAAAATGTATTTTTTCGACAAATTTTCTTAAAGAGTGTCCCCTCTTTCAGCAATTTTCTGTAAATTTGCAAGCTGTAATCACGAAAACAGTCAAAAGAGAAACAAAATATGCCGATAGAGAAGACAATAGACATCGACCAGATTATTGCCAACAAGATGGGCGCCAAAGCAAAATGGGTGCCCCGCCCATTATTGTCATGGTTGAAACGCATCGTTCATCAGGACGAAGTAAACAAATTCCTTTGGGAGTCGCGCGACAAGACTGGAACTCCCTGGCTAGAAGCTTGCGTGGAATATTTGCAGATGAAACTTGAGATTTCGGGCATAGAAAATCTGCCGTCCAAAGACGATGGCCACCTTTATACCTTTGTATCCAACCATCCTCTGGGAGGCATCGACGGTGTGGCACTTGGAGCGATTATAGGGCGCCATTACGACAGTCGTTTCCGATACATGGTCAACGATCTGCTGATGTACCTTCCCGGACTGGCTCCGTTATGCATCCCTATCAATAAGACTGGTAAGCAAGGGCGAAATTTCCCAGCGATGGTGAAAGCGGGGTTTGAGAGTGACAACCACATGCTGATGTTTCCTGCCGGACTCTGTTCACGTCGCAAAAAAGGAATCGTTCGAGACATACCTTGGAGCAAGACATTTGTCAGCAAGAGCATAGAATATCATCGAGACATAGTACCCATCCACTTTGAGGGACAGAACTCCAACTTCTTCTATCGTTTGGCCAACTTCTCCGACCGCTTCCTACCTTTCAATCTTGCCATGCTCTTCCTAGTTGACGAGATGTACAAGAATGTGGGGAAAACATTCCAAATAAGCATTGGAAAACCTATCCCCTGGCAGACCTTCGACAAAAGTAAGACTCCGATGGAATGGGCAAAATTCGTACAAGACAGTATATACACGTTATAAAACAACACTAAACTTTTCAGCAATCGAGAACCAATGGAACAACCAATTATTCCTCCTGTACCCAAAGAATTGCTTAAGAGCGAACTTACGCCCGACAAGCAATTGCGCATGACGAACAAAAGCAACAACGAAATCTACATCGTCACCGCCCACAACGCCCCTCACGTAATGGACGAGATTGGACGCTTGCGAGAGATTGTCTTTCGAGAGGCAGGAGGTGGCACTGGCAAAGCGTCAGACATAGATGAATTCGACACATGTGATAACTGCTATAAACAACTCATTGTATGGAATCCTGACGAGGAAGAAATTATCGGAGGGTATCGTTACCTGCTGGGAACCGACTGGCAGTACGACGACAACGGGCAACCCATTCTTGCCACCAGCCACATGTTCCACTTCTCAGAGAAATTCTTACGTGACTATGCCCCCTGGACAGCAGAGTTAGGACGTTCTTTCGTGTCACTGCCCTATCAGTCATCGCGCATGGGAGCCAAGAGCCTATTCGCCCTCGACAACCTATGGGATGGTTTAGGGGCATTGACCGTCATCCGCCCCAGCATCAAATATTACTTTGGAAAGATGACCATGTATCCCAGCTACATCCGCCGTGGACGCGACATGATATTGTATTTCCTAAACAAATACTTCGATGACAAAGACCATCTGATTATCCCGCTAAAACCGCTAAAAATTGAAACCGACGCATCAGAATTGGAGGCTCTTTTCTGCAAGAATAATTTCAAGGAAGACTACATCACGCTGAACACGGAAATCCGCAAATTAGGCTATAACATTCCACCATTGGTCAATGCATACATGGGACTTTCGCCGACCATGAAACTTTTCGGCACTGCCATCAACTATGGCTTTGGCGACGTGGAAGAGACCGGCATTCTAATTGCCGTTGATGAAATTTTCGAGAGCAAGCGTAAGCGCCATATCGATACTTTCATGGAAGGCCATCGTGACGAGATTGTCATTACTTCAGGAGCCAACAAGATTATCTATAAGTCAGATAAATAACATGACTCAAACATACTATTATCGTGTAGCAGAGCACGTCTTTTCGTTGGAAGTGCCACAAGACTGCCCCATTATCGATGAAATGGGACAATATGCTCCTTTTGCAACCACAAAGAGCGACGACAGCATCTTCTCATTACGCATTGTGCCTGCTTCCGAGTTTCCTCATATTGACGACCTCACCGTCGAAATGCATCAGGACGATGACGGATCTCAAATATTAGCAGGTCAAGTAAACAGGCAGCCCTATTTCGAATTTCAGTTGTGGGGACATTGTGCAGCTCGTATGGTAACTGACCGGCAATACAAATCAGCCATCGTTGTGTTGGAAAAAGAGCCTCTATTTGGCATCAATAATGCGCTGATGGTGATGTATGCCCTTGCCACCTCCAATCTACAGACAGCGCTTTTTCACTCCTCAGTAGTCAGCTGTGACGGCTATGCATACATGTTCTTAGGAAAAAGCGGTACTGGAAAAAGCACCCATTCAGGACTATGGCTGAAACATATCAGCGGTACAGAGTTGGTCAATGACGACAACCCCGTCGTACGCAGAATGCCCGATGGATTCTACGTTTTTGGTTCCCCCTGGAGTGGAAAGACGCCCTGCTATCGCAACGTCAGCTACCCCATTGGCGGCATCGTGCAGCTAAGTCAGGCTCCTTATAATAAAATAAGACGGCTACGCCCGCTGGAAGCTTATGCAGCCTTAGTACCCTCCATTTCCGGCAAACGATGGGACAAACAGGTGGCAGAAGGTTTGCACCAGACCGAGAATCTGTTGGCTGGCGAAGTGGCGGTATGGCATTTAGAGTGCTTACCCGATGAAGCTGCAGCCCAGCTATGTTCAAAAACCACCAAGCCATGACGCAGATTTCCGATAACGAAATTATTCGCAATGCCATCCAGTTAGTTAATGAAGGCCTGCGCGTGACATTCCCCGTTAAGGGCTATAGCATGTTGCCTTTTATCATTGGTAGCAAAGAGAGTGTTGATCTTGTCAAACCCGATCATTTACAAGTTGGACACGTCGTACTGGCATGGGTGGAAGGTTGTCGCTATGTCGTTCACCGTATTATACGCATCGATGGTGACCAAGTAACGCTGATGGGCGATGGCAACATTGCCGGTGTGGAACATTGTCGTTTGGATGAGGTGGTGGCACTGGCAGTCAATGTTGTAACGCCGAAAGGCATCCATAAGGATCTCTATACACCATGGCGCCTCAAGGCGAGTCGCTTCTGGTGGAACCTACTACCCGTCAGACGGTGGATTCTCGCCATTTATAAGCGAACTTACTTAAAGTGGAAATATTAACAAAAAAAACACCATACACATGAAACAAAAAGAAGGATTTGTACTGCGCACCGTCTGCGGTGAACACGTCATCGTTGGCGAAGGTTTGGGAACCATTGACTTCGGCAAACTCATCAGCCTCAACGAAACAGCGGCATGGCTGTGGGAAAAAGCCGGTGAAATGGGCGATTTTAACATCGACAGCCTCACCAAAGCGCTCTGCGATGAATACGAGGTCAGCACCGAAGACGCCCAGCAGGACGTAGAAAAGATGGTAACACAATGGCAGGAACTGGGCATTGTTGAATAAGACCTCTTACCCCTGCTCTCCGAAAACATTATAGTATGAAGTATATCGTTTGGATATGGCGTAACATGGCGGGCATCCGATGGAACACGACCGTTCGCATCATTGCCGGCATCACCCAAGTACTGCTTGGCTTGTTGATGATATGGCTCAGCAAGCAGTTCATCGACGTCACCATCCGAACGGGCAACAGCGACGACGTGCTATACATGATAGCGAAACTGGTGACGGTCGTCGTAGCTGCTATCCTGCTACGGCAGGTCTATTACTATATGACCACTACGGCTGCCACTTTCCAGTCAAACAACATCCGGCTGCGCGTATTCAGTCGCCTATTCCGTCGTCAGATGTTCGAGGACCAGTTACATTCAGGTGACGTCACTTCCCGCCTGTCAAAAGACATCGATACGGTGGCCAATGTCACCACGACCCTCTTGCCGCAGTTCATAGTGACTGGTGTCCAGCTGGTTGGCGCCTTTATTCTTATGTATTCCATGGACGGCAGACTGGCCCTCATGCTTATACTCATCACGCCATTGGTGGTAGGTTTTGGCAAGTTATTTGCTCACCGCCTTCGCACCATGACACTAGACATCCGCCAACAGGAGAGTTATATCCAGATGCAAGTACAAGAGGGCATGGAACATAATGCCGTACTACGTTCACTGGGCAGTGAACAGTGGGTGACGGAACGCTTAGACAACCAACAAGGTCAGCTGATGAATAGAGTGCTACGGCGTACCCGTTTTACCGTTATCAGCCGTCTGCTGCTTGCTATGACTTTCAGTTTGGGCTACCTGTTAGCCTTTGTTTGGGGAGGATTGCAGTTGCGCAACGGTGTTATCACCTTTGGTGTGATGACCAGCTTCTTGCAATTAGTGGGTCAGATACAACACCCTATTCTCAACCTTCTCAACATGATGCCCCACTTTTTCTATGCCACTGCCAGCATCGACCGCCTGGAGGAATTGAAGACAAAAACTGTCAAACGTTCGACAGGCGACGAACAATCATCAATTTTTGATAATTACACCTCACCCTTGGGGGTAGAAATAAAAGACCTCACCTTCACTTACGCCTCCGACGAGCGTTCCATACTCAATGGTTTTAGTCACGACTTTGCGCCAGGCAGCAAAACAGCCATCATGGGACAGACGGGCATCGGCAAGACCACTCTCTTCCGACTGTTGTTAGCATTTGTCAAGCCAACCACAGGCACTATTGCCCTCACCGCCTCCGACGGTCGTAGCGAGACGGTCAGCGAGGCCACACGACAACATTTTGTCTTCGTTCCTCAAGGCAACACACTGATGAGCGGCACTGTGCGCTACAACCTACTGCTGGCGCGTCCCGATGCCACCGAAGAAGAACTGCGCACGGTGCTACATGTCGCCATTGCCGATTTTGTCCACGAACTGCCCGACGGCATCGACACCATGCTGGGTGAACGCGGTATCGGACTGAGCGAGGGTCAGGCACAGCGAATCGCTATAGCCCGTGGTCTGCTACGCCCAGGCAGCGTGCTGCTGCTCGATGAGATCAGCTCTTCACTCGACGAAGAGACCGAACGCGAATTGTTCCGTCGTCTCTTCGATTACTGTCACAGCAAGACCATGATTTTCATCACCCACCGTCCTGCCGTCAGCAGTCTCTGCGACAACGTCATCCGACTGTCAAACTATTAAGCGGACCCTCATGCTTCCATACCGCACACTCCTTCTAACATCACTCGCCTCATCCCTGTTGCTGACTGGCTGCCGGCGACCGTCGTGGCAGGACAATCATAGTTACACTCACGAAGTACTACTCCCTGTAACGCCCGTCAAAAACCAGGGCAACACGGAACTCTGCTGGGCATATGCCATGCTCGCTACCATCGAGACCGAGCACCTGCTGCGTGGCGATAGTGTCAACCTATCTCCCGTGTATCTCGGTCGCATGCTGCCCGCTTATATTTCTTCATTTTTCCCCCACTCCTCTAAAAACACCCAACGCGCCATGTGCCAGACTGCCCTGAACCTACTGCAAAGGTATGGTATCGTAGGCTATGACGTTCTGCCTGACGACGCCACCGACGAGCTGAGTACTCCCCGCTGGGTTTTCCTCTTAGGTGCCCGCTACACACCCTTGGAGTTTGCTCATAGCGTCTGTGCTCCTAACGAATATATCTCACTGACCACGGTTGCTGATTCATCTTATTATAAAAAGATTGTCGTACCCATTGCCGACAATTGGGAACAGAACCGCCTGCTAAACGTTCCAAAAGACACATTGAGACGCCGCGTCAACCGTGCCTTGCGAAATCGCCACCCTGTCTGTTTCGAAAGCGAACGCCACGCCATGTGTATTGTTGGCATGGCACGCGATGAAAATCGCCATGCCTACTATATTCTGAAAAACTCCTGGGGCACTGATCAGCCCCACGAAGGTCTCGTCTATATGCCTGTTCGCCAGTTATGGCATGATGTTGCTGCCATTTATCTCACGCATGATGCATGGGAAGGCAAATAGGAAAGTGACGACTTTTTTTCACCGAATAACGCAGAAAACCGAGTAATTAATATTACTTAACACAGCAGTCTGTCGCCTTTTTCAAAAAATAATGTATCTTTGCAAGTTGTGAATAATAATCATTGACAATTATCTATCATTTCAATAGAAAATAAAAGACATGAAAGAGAAACAAATCATATCGGCAGCCCTCGTAGCACTGAGCATTTGCATGTTGGGCTGGTTTATCAAGGCAGGCATTGACGACTTTGCCAACAAAGACCGTCGGGTGAATGTAAAAGGACTGGCTGAGCAAGAGGTAGAAGCCGACAAAGTGACTTGGCCCATTGTTTCCAAGGAGGTAGGCAACGACCTTCCTGGTCTCTACGACCGCATCGGTGCCACCCAGCGTAAAATCAAGAACTTCCTTGTCAGCAATGGCATCAAGGAGGACGAACTAACCATCAATGCCCCGTTGGTCATCGACCTCAACGCTCGTGAGTATGGAGACAAAAACCAGCCCTATCGCTACATCGTAACCTCCGTCATCACTGTGACTTCACAGAACGTGAAACAAGTGCGACAGATTATAGCCCGACAGGGTGACCTCTTGAAGGACGGCATAGCCATCGTCGATGGAGGCTATGAGAACCCCATCAAGTACGAGTTCGTGTCGTTCAAGTCCATGAAGCCGAAGATGATGCAGGAAGCCATCGAAAATGCCGAGAAGACCGCTCAGCAGTTTGCAGAAAACTCTCATTCTCAACTGGACAAGATTGTCAGTGCCGACCAGGGGCAGTTTTCGATAGACGACCGCGACTCTAACACACCCTGGATTAAGAAAGTTCGTGTGGTGACAACAGTAACCTACTCGTTAAAAGACTAATACTATAAAGATGGAAATCACAACAAACTACCTAGACGGAAATGCTATCGTAGCTATGGCAGGAAGACTGGACACAGCGACCAGTCAACAGGCCATGCAGGATATCGAAGAACAGTTGAAAGCCTTCGGTCCCATCAATGAACTGGTGTGCGATGCCAGTAAACTGGAGTATATCTCCAGTTCCGGACTGCGCATATTGCTGATGTTGGCGAAAAGCTATCCCAACTTCCGTATCATTGAGGTGTCACCCGACATTTATCAGGTACTGGAAATGACGGGGTTTGCCCAGATTATGAAAGTGGAGAAAGCACTACGCACCATCAATATTGACGGTTGCGACATCATGGGAATCGGCGGCGTTGGCACTGTCTATCGCATAGACGAAGACACCATTATCAAAGTGTTTCGCGAGGGTACGACCCTCAGTGAAGTACAGTCCGAAATCAACCAGTCGAAAGCCAGTTTCCTACTGGGCATGCCTACAGCCATATCCTTCGACGTTGTCAGAGTAGGAAGCCAATACGGACTGGTCTATGAACTGCTCGACGCCGACACCCTCAGCACCTGTGTTCTTCAGCATCCTGAACGTTTCGACGACTATGCTCGCCAGTATGCAGGAGTCTTCCGCAAGTTACATGCCATCGAGGTTCCTGAGAATATGAATATCCCAAGCGCCATGGACAGAGTACACTGGGCCATTGACCGTATCAGCCAGTATTTTGACACACAGTCTATCGATCTCATGCTGCGCATTATGGACAGTATTCCCCCTGCCCATCGCCTATTGCATTGCGACCTACAGATCAAGAATACCATGATGCAAGGCGATGAGTTGATGATGATTGACATGGGCGAAGTGGGATATGGTCATCCGCTGCTCGACTTAGGACATGCCTATTCAGCTATGGTAACCTTTGTCGGCGAAGACTACGACAAGGTCATCGGTCTTCCTCGAGAAATGGGAATTCGTTTCTATGAGCGCGCTCTAGAGTACTATTTCGAAGGACTGGACGCCGCCGAGTTTGCTCACCGCAAGGAGCAGATAGCAACTGTCAGTACGGTTCGTGGTGTCAGCTGGCTCTCGTTGAGCGACAGCTTCCCCGCATTTGTCATTCAGAACAGTAAGGAGCAGTTCGTTGAGCGTGTCGTCAAACAAAAAGACAAGTTGCTTGCCATCTGCGAGACGTTCAAGGATTGGAAAGTGTAGTGAATTGTAAAAGTTGTACAAAAACAATCTAAGGAACCAGGAAGCGATGATGAAGTGGAAGCTATGGGTATTGTTACTGCTGACGGGCATAGGAGTCATTTTGACCTCATGCTCGGAGGATGATGGACATCAGCCGTCACCAGCTCCCATCACACCACACACCAAGCCCGTACAGGAACTGATTCGTATCTGTGACGAGAGTATAGAGGTACGCCAGTTGCTGCAACACTCTATCAGCCAGGCAGCAGCCGTCAATCCTGACCGCAACTACAATCCTGCACAGACACTTGACGAGTTTTTTTACTTCATCGACCGCAATGTCCGCTGTCTGCCTTGGGATGTCATGATACACCCCTCGCCCACAGCCTATGGCAAGTCACTCTATGGTCGCACCGACCAAGGCATAGGCTACTTCTGGTTTGTCGTTGACCAACCCTTGGACGAGCTAAAGAACCGAGGATACTTCTACCCTACCGTTGAATACGTAGAGCCCTTTGCCTCATGGCTGACCACCTATTGCCAGAGCTGGGGAGACTGGCTTTCTACTGAAGAGAGTTGGAACGACAGCTATTATGAAATGGTAAAGAACGATTCTGACTGGGGCATGCCGCAAGGTTGGTATGGCAACAGCAACCGGTGGAAGACGTTCAACGAATTCTTCTCACGCAGTCTGATTTCGCCCGACCAGCGACCCATTGCCGAAGCAACGGTGATTTGTCCTACCGATGCTACCATCAAGGCTCCTAACAATGATGCTGTTCCTCTGGAAACTTGGAAGATAGACGACCAGAACCAGTTGGAATATACCGACGTACAAGTCAAGACGTGTCGCATCAGGGACGTTGCCCAACTGATAGGCAAGGAGTCTGCTTATAGTCAGGCTTTTGCCGGAGGGTCTCTAACCCACATGTTCCTCGATGTCAACAACTATCATCGCTACCATGCTCCAGTCGATGGCGAATTGGTTGAGTTGCGACGCATTCCCGGCATAGCTGCCGGTGGTGGTTACACACTTTGGGACAACAAGGAAAAACTCTACTATTACGTCAACGACCTCGGTTTTCAAATGATAGAAACCCGCGCCTGCGCCATTTTCAAAACCCGAGATTACGGTCTGGTAGCAATGCTGCCTGTTGGTATGTCGCAGATCTGTAGCGTCAACTGGCTGCCGACATTGAAAGTTGGTCAGCAGCTGAAGCGAGGCGACGAGATGGGATTCTTCCAGTTTGGCGGCTCCGACATTATCCTACTTTTTCAGAAGGGTGTTCAGGTGGAAATGCTCGCCAAGGGTAAAAAGGTCACTCTGATGGGTGAAGCGTTAGCGCAACTGATAAAGAAGCAGTAAACACAGACATAATTTAGACAAACAGATGAGACTTCCGAAGTTTTTAGACCGCTCGATAGGGGTACGCACTACAATACTTGTTGGTGTGCAGCTGATTCTCATACTGCTGATAAGTGATGTCTGGCAGATGCAGCATACACGTTCTATCATTGCTAAAGATACTCATCGCCAAGCCAGTCACTCTATGGAGGCAGCTATCAAGGTCATTGACAACCGTATCTCGCAAGTAGAGACAGCTGTCGAGACTGCCGCTTCCTATGCTGACCTCTTTGCCACTGACGATGTCTCTGCCTATCTCTTGCTGCAGCGTCTGATTTCTTCAAACTCCGATATTTCAGCAGTGACATTGATGTATCGTGCCAACTATTTTCCACAGCATGGTCGCTATTACGCCCCCTCTGTGTCTCGCAACGATACTAACGATGACTTTATCATGGAGAATATCGGTTCGTCCGAATACGAGTTCAACTACTTGGAGACGGACAGCAACTGGGTATATACCAACAAGTTGGATTCTGCCTACTGGTGTCTGCCGTATAAAGACTCCATTGTCACTCAGCGCGGCATGGTATCCTACTCCATACCTTTACACGACATAAGCGGAGACATCTACGCCATTCTGTGTGCCGACGTGGCATTAGACTGGGTTCATGAGATCGTTGAAGAGGCAAAGCCCTATTCTTATTCTGACGTTACTGTGATAAGCCGCGACTCTCAGTATCTTTGCCACCCTGACATGAAGTGGGTGCAGTCTGTCAACGTCATCTCCTTTGCCCAAACTCAAAAAGATGATAATTTCCTGAACCTCACACTGCGTATGCTTCGTGGCGAACGAGGCATCGATACGCTGAAAAAGCCATACATCCAGTCGGACATGAGTAAAGGATTAATGAAGGGTACCACCATCGTCTATTACGCTCCTGTCAGTCGTGTGCAGTGGTCTATATGCTTTACCATTCCCGAGGAAAAAATCATGGAGCGTGCCAATCAACTGCGCGATCAGATGATAGTCGTGCTGTTGGTCGTGCTGTTGGCTACCGTCTTCATACTCTATTTTGTTATCAAACGCGAGATAAAGCCCTTAAAGCAGTTGTCAGCATCGGCAGGCGAAATAGCCAAAGGAAACTTTAATGTCGCACTGCCACACATACACCATCAAGATGAGACAGGCCTCCTGCGCGATTCCTTTGAGAATATGCAACGGTCGTTGGCAAAATACGTTGAGGAACTGAAGGTAACGACAACCCACAAGGCCACCCTCGAAAGCGAGCTGCGTATTGCCAGCAACATCCAGAAGTCCATGATACCGAACACTTATCCTCCCTTCCCGGAGCGTAACGACATCGATATCTATGGCCAGCTAACCCCCGCTAAGGAGGTTGGTGGCGACCTCTTCGACTTCTTCATCCGTAACGAGAAGCTTTTCTTCTGCATCGGCGACGTGTCGGGCAAGGGCATTCCTGCCTCGCTGGTGATGGCTGTCACCCGTTCCCTATTCCGTACCCTGACAGTCCATGAGTCCAATCCTGGACGCTTTGTCACTCACATGAACGAGGCTTTATCGGAAAACAACAAAACGTGCATGTTCGTCACTTTATTCGTTGGTGTACTCGACTTACCGACAGGCCGCATGCGGTATGCCAATGCGGGACACAACGCTCCGCTATTGTTGAACGAGCGGAAAGGTAAGCTGCCTTCTAATTGCAATCTGCCCCTGGGCGTTCTGCCAGAACAGACATACACCACACAGGATGTCATCATCGACCCTGGCACCACCATCTTCCTTTACACCGACGGACTGACAGAGGCGGAAGACACCGAACATCAGTTGTTTGGCGAACAGCGTATGATGGATGTTGCCGAATCCTTGAAAGACAATGCGCCTCAGGAAGTCATTGGACAAATGGAGAAGGCCGTAAAATCCTTTGTCGGTACTGCCGACCAATCAGACGATTTGACTATGTTAGCTATTCATTATAATCAAGAACAGGCCGAATGTCGCTTTCAGCGTACCTTGACACTGACCAACGATGTGCAAGAGGTTCCTCTTTTGAACACCTTCGTTGACGAGATTTGTGAATTGGTAGGCTTTGACATGAAGACCACCATGCAGATGAACCTCGCCATTGAAGAGGCAGTGGTTAACGTCATGAACTATGCTTATCCACCTGGCAAGAAGGGCGAGATTAATATCTCCGCCACTGCTAATGACAGTCGCCTGAAAATTGTCATCAGCGATTCCGGAGTACCCTTCGACCCCACTGCCAAGGGCGAAACAGACACTACGTTGTCTGCCGAAGAGCGTCCCATCGGCGGATTAGGCATCTTCTTGGTACGTCAGCTGATGGACTCCGTAAACTATGAACATGTCGATAGTTACAATGTCCTGACGCTCATGAAGAATCTATAAGAAAACTATCAATTAAATAACAATTTATATTTTATCATTATGAAAACAACATTTAAAGAAGAGAACACCGAGTTCGTAATGTATTTCGAGGGTCGCCTGGATACTGCTGCTGCTCCTCAGACAGAACGTGACGTCCAAGTGCTGAACGAATGTCAGGGTCATGACATCGTCCTGGACTGCACCTCTTTGGAGTACATCTCCTCCAGTGGTTTACGCATCTTCTTGGCTATTCTGAAAAATGCCAAGCCCAAAGGCAGCAAGGTATTTATCCGTGGCTTGAACGACGACCTGCGTCAGGTTTTTGCCATGACAGGTTTTACCAATCTCTTTGAATTCAAATGAAGCCTATGCTGACTCCTAACGGACAGCAGCTTATGAACGAATTCCTCCGGTTGCAGCCTCAGTTGCAGCAATTGGAGCATGAAGTCTTCAGCCAGTTACAAGACGTGCTGAAGGCACAAGGTGTGGAACTCAATGCCATCGAGAGCCGTGTCAAGACTGAGGCATCGCTGAGGGGTAAGCTGGAGCGAAAGGGCGACAAGTATCACTCCTTGTCAGACATCACTGACTTGGTGGGTATCCGCATCATTACGTTCTATACCGACGACGTCGATAAAGTTGCAGGCATTGTCAAGCGCCTCTTTGCCGTTGATTGGAGCAACTCCATCGACAAGCGCAAGGCTCACGAGTTGACGAGCTTCGGCTACAACTCGCTGCATTACATCTGTCGGCTGAAGGGTGATGGTCCGTTGTCGTCCATTCCTTTCGAGATACAGATGCGCACTGCCTTGCAGCATGTTTGGTCAGCTATCGAGCACGACATTGGCTATAAGGGTGTCGTACAGCTACCTCCTGAGTTTCGCCGTCAGTTCAGTCGGTTAGCAGGAATGTTAGAGTTGGCTGACGACGAGTTCAGCCGTCTGCGCATCACTATGACGGAGTATCGCCGGCAGGTGCAGTCACTGGTCAAGTCAGGAAAGTTGGACGAAGTACCGCTGTCCAACGACTCCTTCCGTAGCTATCTGGAGTTGCGTCCCTTCGAGCGTCTGAACCAGCGCATTGCCGCTATCAACCAAGCCGAGCTGTTCCCTGTGTCGCTGATGATATTCATGCCGCTGTTGGAACATTTCCACATGGAGACTTTGGGCGATGTGCAGCGCATGCTCATCGACAACGGCGAAGATGCTTATCAGCTGGCGTTGTCGCAGTTGGCTGTCACAGACCTTGACATCCTGTCGGAGAGCGTAGGCCTACAGAATCTCTGCATCATCCATGCCATCCGTAAAGGTGAAGGTCGTGCCGGAGTGCTTCGAGTGTTTGAGACCATCAATGGACACCACCCCTACAACGAGGCGCTGACCGATGGCATCATGCAACAGATTGAGTCCTTACCTATTAAAAATAAGAAGTGAGAAACCAAGGGGGTTCTCACTTCTGCCTTCTTACCTATTTATATATATAATGTAGAGGAAAGGTATTACCACTGGCTGGACGCTCGTACCAGTCAGTGCTATTATTTTGGTTCTGCCCCCAATATGAAAAGTCGGGATAGGCAATGGTAATCGGTCTGCCCTCCAAGGGATACTCTACGCTACCAGGAACCATCACCGCCCACGGCTTATTGGCAGCCTCGCCAGTGCAGTAAGCACGAAGATAATCCTGATAAGTGCTGGCAAACGTGCTGTAACGCAGCACCAGCGCGCCCTTTCTATCATTTTGGACCGTATGTACCTCCCAGAAGCTGCCATTGTAGTTCTCCACGATGAAGGTGTCATAGGTAGCTTGGTCGAGCATCTTCTGAGCGTCGGCCTCACTGTTGAACTCAAAGACGTAGGTAGCAGTCTTTGCCGGTACTCGTCCGTAGTTCGTCCATCCCTCTAACGTGGTGTTATAGAAGAAGCGATCCACGTTTCCTCCTCCGTTCAGCACGGGGTTCAGAGCCCAGTGAACGTCCTTACAGAGCAGCAACACTACGCTACTTCTGTCGTTCGGATCACCTGACACTGCGAAGTCCCCGTCAGGAATATTGTCATAGCGTCCCAGATTGCCGGGAGGTGCGGCAAAACGCTGCGTACAGCTCTTGCTGGCCAGCATGCCGTCTGTAATACCAACCAGTCGGATAGCAGCAGCATTGGTCTTTAGGGCACCGCTTGCCTCCAGATTCACCGTCAACGTCACTTTCTTGGGGTTGTTCTCATCCTGTTCGGGCGTCACCTTGATGACCACGTCATTGAAGTCGTAGTCGCCCGGATCGGGGAAATTGTCCTCAAACAGGAAGCGGAAGCCCATGGCCTTACTGGCGGGTTGCGAACCGCCTTCGTTGCCGTCAGGATTGAAGCCTGTACCAGCACAACCTGCGGGGATGGTGATTTCGTTCAGGGCGTTTTGCTCGTTCACCCAATGTTTTATCTTTTTGTTGACAACGTCATAGGCAGCGCAATAGAGATAGTCGCCGGCTGACATTTCTTTCTTATAGTTTTTCTCCTTGTCGCCATTCAAGCCGTAAATCTCATCGGGGTTGAAGTCGAAATATACGAGGTTATTGACATGAATAGAACCTGACCACGTTGCATACAGTTTGCTGGTCTTGACGATGGCATATTCACCTCCGCTCGTAGGGCCATTGATGGTAACGCCGTTCAACATCAGCAGATTGCCGCACTTCAACTCACTCTGGTGGTGCATCTCGACCGTTCCTGTCAGCACGTCAATATTACCATCGACATCAAAGCGACTGCCTGTCAACAGTATGGAAGAACCAACGCCAGCATCACCTGTGAAATGAACGTAGCAACCGTTCACCCATGACTGGTTGTATGACGACCCTGAGTAGCTGTTGGTACGAGCCGTGATGTGTCCGAAATTGATGAACTTCGTGCCTCCCGCAGTTCCTGTCAGCACGTCGATATTCATCGTTCCACAGTTGTAGAAATTACAGCCGTTCAGATTCAGGACGCCCTGCATTTCCATCGTTCCTGCATTATAGCAGTAGCTGTTGTTGGTATTGTCCCACAGCTTGTCTTTCTTGCCCGTTATCTTTCCGCCCGGTAAGACGATGAAGCGCCCCACACCAGTCAGCTGGGTATTGCCCTCAAGAATAATTTCTCCTCCGTCAGCCACCACAAGGGTCGGACAGGTCAGAGTGTTCCCATTCAGGTGTACCTTACCCTCCACGTAGAGCACGCAATCGTTGATGACACCCCCAGCATTGATGTGGAACACCTCCGTAATCTCTGTACCCTTGGCCACGCGGAAGTGTTTGCCGTCGCTGTGTCCAGGGTAGTCTGCAGGCGAATAGTAGTAACTCTTGTCGGTAAGCGTATGGTTCTTATTGCTCGTCTCGTTGGCAATGATTTCGTCAGTAATGGCGGTATAGCTCTTCATCTCTTCTACCGTTACCACCTTTACGTTCAGTCCAGGTCCTGTAGGATTCAGATAGTCCTCTAACGACTTGGCATAAGTGGACGTTTCAGCATCGGTAGCCCTGCGAGCTGCCTTGTTGGAGGCAGAAGCGCCATAAACGACCTTGACAGTACCGTTCTCAACGGGTGCATTGAGAACAACACGGCGCCCGTCCTTATCGTAGATGCCGACATATACAAAATCTTGTGCCACTTTAAACGACATCGTACCCTTCAGCGTCTTGCCACTCTCCACACTACCGGTAAAGACCTTCGTCGGAGTGTCACTTGACAGGGGATTATCCAGATAGATCACCACTTTGTATGTCTCACCATAGTCGCCATTGACGGTCACTTCCGCCGTCGCCGTTCCTACGGTAGTCCACGTTTGGCTGGGGTCAACGTTCTGAACAGGGAATGAGGCCCTTACCAAGTTGTCATAGTCTGCTTGGTTGAAAACAGCTTCCTTCTTGCATGCCGTCAACACCGTTGCCAGCAGCAAGACTCCTATCAGTAAATGGCTTTTCTTGAACATGAATGCATAGTCTTTCTTATACACCAAAACAAGCAACAGCACACTTTCGCATGCATTACTCGCTGCAAAGATACGGATTTTTTTCTAAAGTTGTGTCTTATTTGCCTAAAAATTTGGAGAACGCATATTTTATTCGTAATTTTGCACGCAGTTTTTAATCAATGAATAACGAAACGATGGAATCAAAACTGGTTATCTACAATACGCTCACCCGTCAGAAAGAGCGCTTCGAACCCCTTCATGCCCCTAATGTCGGCATGTACGTCTGCGGTCCAACAGTCTATGGCGACCCGCATCTGGGTCATGCACGGCCTGCCGTCACCTTCGACGTCGTGTTCCGCTATCTGCAGCATTTAGGATATAGAGTAAGGTACGTGCGCAATATTACTGATGTCGGCCATCTGGAGCACGATGCCGACGAGGGCGAGGACAAGATTGCCAAGAAGGCACGTCTGGAGCAGTTGGAGCCCATGGAGATAGCCCAATACTATACCAACCGCTACCACCAGGCCATGGATGCCCTCGGTTGCAAACGCCCCTCCATAGAGCCTCATGCCACCGGTCACATCATCGAGCAGCAGCAGCTGGTACAGCAGATTCTCGATAATGGCTTTGCCTACGAGTCCAACGGCTCCATCTACTTCGACATCGAGGCATACAACAAGAAATATCAGTACGGCATTCTTTCGGGCCGTTCGCTGGAGAACATCAAGGATGCTTCACGCGACAACCTCGACGGCGTCGGCGAAAAGCGCCATCAGGCAGACTTCGCCCTGTGGAAGAAGGCACAGCCTGAGCACATCATGCGCTGGCCCTCGCCGTGGAGCGACGGTTTCCCTGGCTGGCACTGTGAGTGTACCGCCATGGGACGCAAATACCTCGGCGAACAGTTCGACATCCACGGTGGAGGCATGGACCTTGTCTTCCCTCATCATGAGTGCGAGATAGCCCAGGCTACTGCCTCCATGGGTCACCAGGCTGTCAAATACTGGATGCACAACAACATGCTCACCATCAACGGACAGAAAATGGGCAAGTCGCTGGGCAACTTCATTACCCTCGAACAGTTCTTCACCGGCAACCATCCACTGCTTGCCAAGGCCTACAGCGCCATGACCATCCGCTTCTTCATGCTCTCTGCCCACTATCGTGGTACGGTCGATTTCTCCAACGAAGCCCTGGAGGCAGCAGAGAAGGGATTGGAAAAACTCATGAACGGCATTGCCGACCTCCAGCGCATCCAAGTCTCCGCACAGTGTGATGCTGAAACCGAACGCATCGTCAAGACGCTGCGCCAGCGTTGCTACGACGCCATGAACGACGACTTTGCCACCCCACAGGTCATCAGCCTGCTCTTCGAGGCTTGCTCCGTCGTCAACAAGCTCACCGCCCACCAGGCCACCATCTGTGCCGACTGCCTGAAGGAACTGTCTGACACCATGCACCTCTTCACCGAGGACATCCTCGGCCTTACCGCTTCCGCTGCCAACGGTTTTGCCGGTGGCGACAACAGCGCCCGTGAGGAAGCCTTCGGCAAGGTAGTTGATATGTTGCTCAACTTGCGCGCCAAAGCCAAGGCCAACAAGGACTGGGCGACCAGCGACAAGATTCGCGACGAGCTCGCTGCTGCCGGCTTCGAAGTCAAGGACACCAAGGATGGTGCCACCTGGAAGCTGAACAAGTAATTTCATTATTTCTCCCTCAAGTACCTTAATATCACGATATTAGGGTACTTGAATTTCACTAGAAAGAAAAAGAGAGTTGCGAAATCCTCGCAACTCTCTGATTTTTAGTGTGGACCAGCCAGGGCTTGAACCTGGGACCTCCAGATTATGAGTCATATTTACGGATTTTGCATGAAATGCCATGTTAGTGCAATAG
>CACYOC010000031.1 GCA_902775975.1 uncultured Bacteroidales bacterium
TTCTTTGTAGGTTTGAGCTATAGTAACAGATACGAAGATCAATAGTGTCAATACAATGCAGATTAGTCTTTTCATTTTGTAGGTTTTTGTCAATAATCAGTTGCAAAATTACAAAGAAAAAATGAAAGACAAAAGAAAAAGACGGAAATCTTTCAATTTCCGCCTAAGTGATTACACTTGAGGGTGACTTAATCTACTTCCCACTTACTTCTAATATGTTGTCTTTTAATAATTCAACAATATTCGCATGCTGGTCACGAGCTATCAAATGCATAAAGATACTATAGCCTCTGCCATTTTTGTAGTTGTCAAGTCGAATCGGTGTATTGGTAACTCCTGTCACTTGATGGCTTGCCATATAGGACTCAAAAATATGCGAAAAAAGTCTGCTTCTATATTCATTAACAGGAAGAGAACTATTATCACTATTGGCATTCCGTGAAGGTATAGGCATCATATCGTCGCATGAATAATAAATAATGAGATTAGGATTGTTTGCGAACATATCTGCAACCCATCCTGTTATATCATGCAACACCTCCTGTTCAGTGGTATCATCTCCAGAAATTCGCTCAATTATCAATTCGCTGACATCAATATTCTTTTCTAATACAACAGAACTTATCTTATCAGAAAGCACATCAAGCCTCACAGGAGAAAGTAAAATGCGATACTCACTTCCTTTATGGAAAATAGAATAAGATGATTCCATTATGACAAGATAACACGTCGATTGAAGTCCTCAGGTTTCATGTTACGCAACTTTTCTAATTGCTCCATTTTATGTTCCCTAAGCACCTTTAATGCCTCCAACAATTTTGCCGATGGTTTTTCAATCACTAGTGTGTCTTTTGTATATGCCATAAATACCTTATAGTAATGAATATTCCGTTTACAACGCTGCAAATTTAAGCATTATTTCCGATAAATGCAAGAAAAAGGCGGAAATCTTTCGGTTTCTGCCTTTATTGTATTATAACGATAGTGTTCTATTTCTGCTCCCACTCAGCCCAATTGGTTTCTGTGAGATACTTCTCTATCTGTTCACGAAGAGGAACAAGATCGTCTTCTATAACATATTTAATCTCAGTCTCATTTATTTGATAATAATCGTGAACGAGTACATGTCGCATCTTCTCAATGACTCTCCAAGGAGTTAAATCATGTGAGTCTTTAAACTGAGCTGTCAGTTTATACGCTGCTTCACCAACAATCTCAATGTTCTTAACGATACCGTAGTATTCTATTTTGTCTTTAGGTAAGTTGTCGAACGACTTGTCCTTCATGAAATCTAATACACGGTCTATTGCGGTAAGCATATGTTCCAAGCGTCCTTTGTCTCTAACTGGCTCTCTCATAAATCAAGATTTTATCGCGTTCAGCACTTTTGGTAGCAAAAGGAAGCAATGTTCCATCAACAACCAAGTCAATAGGACGATTCAGCTTTTGTTCCAAATCAACAATCATGCTAGCATGCTTCATTAAACTTACACGAGAATTTTGGTCAAATTCAACAAGTATGTCCACATCACTCTCAGGCGTTTCTTCACCACGAGCAAAGGAGCCAAAAAGCCATGCCTTCAAGACGGGTTGTGTCTTGAAGTATTCGGCTATCTGCTGTGTCATTTGGGTTGTGGTCATACGCTTTTTCCTTATTTTGTTCCGCTGCAAATTTAAGCATTATTTCTCAAACGGCAAAGAAAAAGGCGGAAATCTTTCGGTTTCTGCCTTGAACAACCTGAAATGAAGGTAAGCTTGATGATAACACTCGGATGTCAGTACAGCTAACGTATTTGTTTCATAGTGAGACTTCGTCTCGAAAGTTGACTAACGTCGAGCTAAACCTTCTCTCGTTCTCCCACCTAAAGGTGTGAGTGTGGCGATGCGAGCGAGAAAACTCAAAATTCTTTTGGTTTTCTTCTCACTTATTCGTACCTTTGCAAACATGGAACAACTACTGCACTACTGCTGGAAACATAAGATGTGGCCTATCGGCGGTCTGGAGACGACGGACGGTCGCGAGGTGGAAGTGATAGACCCCGGACTGCACAACCGCAACAGCGGTCCCGATTTCTTCAATGCAAAGGTGAAGGTCGGAGGCATGTTGTGGGTGGGTAATGTGGAGATTCACGACAGGGCGAGCGACTGGTATCTTCATGGGCATCAGCTGGATGTGCATTACAATAATGTGGTGTTGCATGTCGTGGGGGTCAGCGACCGTGACGTTCAGACACAGGAAGGACGTTTTGTTCCGCAAGTGGTGATGACGGTACCGCAGTCGGTGAGCGACAATTATGAAGAGCTGTTGCGTACCGATGCCTATCCACCGTGTTATCGCATCATTCCTCAGTTGGCAAGCCTGACCATTCACTCTTGGATGGCCGCACTGCAGACGGAGCGTTTGGAGCAGAAGACGCTCGCCATCGAAGAGCGAGTGAAGCAGGTGGGAGGCTCCTGGGAAGATGCTTTCTTTATGACCCTAGCGCGCAACTACGGCTTCGGCATCAATGGCGATGCTTTCGAAGAGTGGGCCCGGCATATTCCTTTGTCGGCGGTCGGCAAACATCGTGACGACTTGTTCCAGATAGAGGCGATCTTCTTAGGACAGGCAGGATTGTTGGAGGAGCAGATGATTCCTGAGCGCTATCGGGAAGAGGCGCTTCGTGAGGGATATTTTACGAAGTTGCGCAACGAGTATCAGTATCTGGCTCATAAATTCTCCCTGCAACCGATGGATGGCAGTCGCTGGCGTTTTCTCCGCCTGCGGCCACAAAACTTTCCGCACATCCGCATTGCCCAACTGGCTAATCTCTACTATGAGCGACGCTGTGGCTTGTCGGCATTAGTAGATTGCAGAGACACGGTAGCGTTAGCCGAACTGTTGCAGACGCAGGTGACGCCCTATTGGGAAACGCACTATACGTTTGGTTCGGAAAGCATCCGCAATGCCAAGAGGCTGTCGTCATCGTCCATCTTACTGCTGATGATTAACACCTGCGTGCCGATGCTCTTTGCCTACGGACGACACGCCATGAAGGAAGATTTGTGCGACCGTGCCTTCGACATCTTGGAACAGCTGAAGGCAGAGAACAACTATATTGTCCGCATGTGGCAGGAGTGTGGACTGAACGTGAAGTCGGCAGGCGACTCGCAGGCACTCATCCAGCTGAAACGGGAATATTGCGACAAGCGCGAATGTCTGCGCTGCCGCATTGGCTATGAATATTTAAAACGGAATAACGAAACAACAAAATAGCTATGAGTAAATATGTTTTTGAAACCCGCATGGAAGTGCGCGACTATGAATGCGACATCGAGGGTATCGTCAACAATGCGAACTACCTGCACTATACGGAGCACACGCGCCACTTGTTCCTGAAGGAGTGCGGACTGAGCTTTGCCGAGATGCACGAAAAAGGTGTCGATGCCGTGGTGGCTCGCATGAATTTGCAGTTTAAGACACCGCTACGCTGTGACGATGAGTTCATCTCGCGGCTGTGGCTGGAGAAACAGGGCATCAAATATGTGTTTCATCAAGACATCTTCCGTGCTGCCGACGAGGCGCTGTGCTTCCGTGGCGACATCACGCTGGTATGTCTGGTAAATGGCCGACTGGCAGGCAGCGAGGACTACGACCGAGCCTTTGCCGCTTATATATAAAGATGATAGAGGACGAAAGATACTATACCATAGCGCTAACGCGCATGATGGGGTTCAACCAGGCGATGGCGTTGCAGCTGTACCAGCAGCTGGGAGGTGGCGTGGCGGTGTATGAGCATCGTAACGACATCGGTGATGTCATTCCCGACAGCACGCCACAGCTGCGAGAGGCGATGAAGAACTGGGACGATGCGCTGAAGCGTGCAGCAGCGGAGATGGAGTTCATGGAGAAGGGAGGCGTCAAAGCACTGACATGGAACGACGTGGACTATCCACAGCGACTGAAAAACTGTCCTGATGCGCCTGTCGTCTTGTTCTATAGGGGAACGGCAGACCTGAACCAACAGCGGATCATCGACATTGTCGGAACGCGCCATTGTACGACTTACGGACAGGATATGGTGCGGCGCTTGCTCAGTGAACTGCGCCAGCAGTTTCCACAACTGCTCATCGTCAGTGGACTGGCATACGGCATCGACATCTGCGCTCATCGCCATGCCTTGCAGCAGGGCTATGAGACGGTGGGTGTGTTGGCTCATGGCCTTGACCAGATTTATCCCTATGCTCACCGCAGCACAGCAGTGGAGATGGTGAAGCATGGCGGACTGCTGACGGAATATGTCAGTCAGACGGAGGCTTTGCCCAACAACTTCCGCCAGCGCAACCGCATCGTGGCAGGAATATCGGATGCAACGATTCTGGTGGAGAGCGCCATCAAGGGCGGCGGTCTTATTACCTGTCGAATTGCCCAGGAGTATGGGCGCGACGTCTTTGCCTTTCCTGGAGCGGTGGGGATGCCCTATAGCGAGGGTTGTAACAAGATGATTCGCAACAACACGGCAGCACTCATCACCTCTGCTGCAGATCTCATAGAGGCAATGGGATGGCAGACAGACAGCAACAAAACGGAAGCCGTAGAGCGTCAGCTGTTTCCAGACCTGACTGAAGAAGAGCAAAAGGTCGTGGATGTGTTGAGTAATACCAATGACCTGCAACTGAATATGATGAGCGTGAAGACGAATATTCCTATCGGTCAACTGACAGCCCTGCTCTTTTCGTTAGAGATGAAAGGGGTGGTAAGACCTTTGGCAGGAGGAACGTATCATTTGATGAATTGATAATTGACAATTGAGAACTGAATGTTAGGAAGCAGATATTTTCAAGAAAAGGGATTGGTGGAAGCTGGCTGCGACGAGGCTGGACGCGGCTGTCTGGCAGGCAGTGTGTATGCGGCAGCAGTCATTTTTCCGGAAGACTATCAGAACGAGGAACTGAACGATTCGAAACAGCTGACTGCCAAGCAGCGCAAGAAATTGCGAGATATCATAGAACGTGATGCCACGGCTTGGGCGGTGGGTGTTGTAACACCGGAAGAGATAGATAAGATAAACATCCTCAATGCCTCGATTCTTGCCATGCACCGAGCATTGGACCAGTTGAAGGTGCGACCTGAAGCGATTATTGTCGATGGCAACAGGTTTAAGCCTTGGCAGAATGTGCGCTATGCCACAATAGTGAAGGGTGACGGCAAGTATCTGAGCATTGCGGCGGCATCGATACTCGCAAAGACTTATCGTGATGACTATATGGAAGCGTTGGCAGAGGAGTTTCCGCAGTATGACTGGATGTCGAACAAGGGCTATCCTACGAAGAAACACCGCGACGCCATCCGACAATATGGTATCACACCCTACCACCGGAAATCGTTTAACATGTTAGGTGACGGACAGCTGAGTTTCGACTTTTAGTTGAGCGATAGCCTGATGGTGCGCATGATGCGTTGCTTCAACGCTGCACGCTCTTCGGGCGTCAGTGTCTCGCAATCGTCCAGATGGGTCAGGATGTCGTAGGCTTTCAGGTAGGCGGAACGTATCTGAGGACTGGCAGAAAGATAGGATGCCCAATAAGAATCCTTATCAGGACATGCATCCATAGCATAACGAATGAAGTCATCGTCGCATAAGAAATCGTCAACGGTTGTATAGATAGTACGTTTCATGGTTGCGCCTTTTGTCATTAAGACGTAGCTAACGGCGCTTTGTCATCAATTTTAAGTCAAAATTGACAATTGAATCCCCAATACCATCACCCAACACCTAACACAGCAGCCTGGCGCAGTTTGAGCATACCACGGTGCATGAGGTTGCGTACGGAGTGGTAGTTCATGTGCATGATGGTGCAGATTTCGTCGTACTTGCGCTGTTCAATGTAATACAGGGTGATGGCTTGGCGCTGACGTCGTGTCAGGTGTTGCATGAGATATGCCACCTGGGCAGACTGTAGATGCTGGTGCTCCTGATAAAGGTAGGTGTGCTCTACGTCATCCGTAGAAAAGCGATACTCGTAATCCTCAACGGCATCGTCAGAAGTGAAGGTCTTACGGCGGAACTCATCCAACAGGCGGTTCTTCAGCGAGATGATGAGATAGGAAGCAAGGTTGTTGATACTGTTCTTGTCTTGACGTTTCATATAGACCTTTACAAAAACGTCGTGAATGCAGTCTTTCAGTAACTCTTCGTCCTGCGTGAGCTTGTTGCCGTAGTTGTGGAGCATCTGAACATACAAATCGTATAACTTGGCGAAGGCAGCGTCGTTGCCTGCGCAGAACTGAGCGATGAGCTCACGAGTTTGTTCCTTTAAAGCGGTTGTTGCCATAGAAACAGCGTCTTGTTTTGTAGTAACGGTAGTAAGTTTTCTGTGTGCAAAGATAAATAAAAAATCAAAACTTCAAAAAAAAAAACATAAAAAAAGAATAGGAAAAGCCGTTATTTTAACGATTTTTCCTATTCGAGGGACGATTTTAATTACTTTTTGCGTATCAAAAATACACTTTTACCTTTTAGCGTCACTTCGTGTTTTGCAGATTGGAGGCGAGTAAGGCTACCTGTTTTTTCATCGACTTGTTCCACTAAGTAAGTACCTTTGTCCAATGCAACGGTGTGAGGAGCGTCTGAAAGCTTGTAGAAAAGCATGCCTTCCGGACCTTGTAACAGATAGACACCTTCAGCGGGACAAGCCGCAGGCCGCATCGTGGCAATCTGTTGTAGAACATGGTGATCAGTGATGGGAATGGCAGCGCAGGAACCTCCTGCCATCAGTGATGCCCAGCACATTTCAGGATGCTTCTGAGCTGAGTAAATAACGGCCTTGTCGGGATATTGCTGACGATACTCCGCAACAGCGCGATAGGCATCCTCGAAGCGAACACTACCTGTGCGGATTTTTCGCAGATACTGGCGTTGTGCCATGTTGACACCTCCGGGAGGCGCATACTCGCCTTTATTGTGGTAGAACCACTGCTCGATGTCGATAATATCTACAATCTTTGAACGGATGGGGTCTTTCAGTATGGCATCCTGAACATCTTTGTTCACCGCCAAGTCCACGAGAACGTCTCCGTTCTCCTGCTCCCATTCGGCGATGATATCCAACCAGAATTGTACAAACGCCAAAGGACCCGTGAACTCCTCGCCGATGGAGTGAATGACGTTAGGCTGTCCCTTGAAAGCATCCAACGATTGGCGGATGTACTGTCGGTGCAGTTGGCGCAGGGTGGGGTTGTTGACGTCGTAGAACAGCGTAGCTGTGAAGATGCGCTTATCGCCCGTGAAGTTGACGGGTTCGAGGAATGGCGTGCCGTTGATGTTATTAGCAGTACGCCACGGGCAATCTACCCAGTGTGCTCCCGCCTCCAGAATGTTGTGCTGGAAATAGTGCTGGTTCTTCAGTAGCAGACCAATGCCCTCGGTCTTCTTGGCAAACTGTTGCAGGCGCCAAAAGTACCACTTGTTCAGCGTTGTGAGGTCGTACTTCGACAAGCCGTCCCATGCCAAAGACCCTTCCAACCTCCCCTGTTTAGGGGCGGCTTCTGGATCTCCCCCTAAGCAGGGGGAGTAAGAGAGGGTCTTACCAACACGGGCAAAGGGTTGTTCGTAGAAAGGCGCCCAGACGTCACCATCCTTGCGGCGAATGCGCTCGTGGTCATCCCGGCGGCGGTCGGTCCACAGTCCGTAATTCTGACTGAACAGTAGGGTGTGGCTGCGCTGCATCTGTACGATGACGCTATCCACACGGTCGGTACCGCCTGTCTCTTCGTAACCTGGAACAAAACGCGTCAAGGCATACTTTGCCTTTGCCATAGCTGCATCAGTAGTGCGCCCGTTCCACCAAGGAGTCTGGTGCTTGCCGCCTACCAGCACTGCTCCGTCCTTGGTCAGCCAGCCGTTTCGCAGAGCATAGACGGAATGTGGGGGCACGGGGGTACGAGGGTGAGGGGGTACGAGGGTAAAGGGGTGCGAGGGAGTGGTGTCGCCTTCGAAGCGAGCGGAGTCTATCCATTGCCGTAGCGTAAGGCGGGGTTTTAAAGCCTCCTCAGCCATCTGCATCGCGACTTCGATAGTCGGTGATGATGAAGCGTTGGTGTTACGCTCCAACACGCGGCACTGCTTCTTGATGACATCTATCTTTGTATCGTGATGAGTGGCTGTCAGTCGCTTCTCTAATTGGTCGGCAAACAGCGAGTAGGGCTGTACGTGTTCGTTCATCTGCCCGTAATCGCCATTACCGTGAATCTGTCCCCAGCAACCATAGCTGACGTTACGCTGCAGCGTGTCGGGCTGGTAGCAATAGAGTCCTGAAGCTGTCGATTGCCACATGGTGCTGTTCACCGTGCTCCAGCCAGCACCGAACTTTTCCAGTTCCCAGTTCTTGAAGACGATGTCGTTGCCATCGATATTGACAATATCGAAAAGAATGCCTGGAGCCCAAGAAGAGATAGCTCCGCTGGGTCCGAAGGACTCAAAACTTTCGCACTGCACGAAGGCGTTAGGACCAGGTGCTGTGTGGCCTACGGCGAAGTCGTTGATGCCGTGTTCGGAGTAGCAGCGCTGAAAGAGCACCTTCTCGCCCATGGTCAGGAAGGTCCGCCGACGGAAGCCTCCCAGTTCGGAAATAGGAGCGAACGACTGGCAGTCCTCTATTGTAATCTGTTGTGCTGACTTCTGTACGACGACGGCAGAGCCAGCGAAGTGGCGGAAGTTAACCATGCGCACCCAACAGTCTTCGACATCAGCAACATAGACGCCGTCCCAACAGTGACTCTCATCCATAGGCAGTGACTGGTCGTAGTCAGAAAGTAATGTCAGGTTTTCTACGCCACATTCGCTGATGAGGCCCTTCTGCTCATAGACCAGTGCTTTAGCACCGCCCCATTGCTTGCTGATGTCGCAAGTGATAGGAGCGTCCAAGGTGAGGGTGTTTCCGTTGATGGCTGTAACGGTGCGGTGCCATTTCAGGTCGATGTCGCCAGGATGCCACGCCCAATAGCCCATGCGTTTTCCTCCGCCAAACGACTGGCAGTTCAAGGAGGTTATCCACTCCAGTGTGGAGGGGCGCCAGATGATGAGGCGCGAGCCTTGTTTCAGGGCGGATGAACCGCCCTGTAGGGTGATGGAAGTGTCGCCGGCTTTAACATCGGAAACGGTCAGCGTATCCTTCACGATAAGGTTACGCGTACCTTCTATATATATAATGGCACCACGGTCGTAGCCTCTTTTGCGGAGCAGGGTCTTTTCACGCCCCATGCCACGAAGCACCACACCGCTGGTGCGGATGCGCAGTGGTTCGTTGAGTGTGAAAGTGCCTTCGCCCAACAGGACGGCACCGCGCAAACCTGTCTGTTTGTTGGGCTTCTGCTGACTGACAAAATCAATAGCAGCCTGCAGGAGCGCAGCATCGTCCGCACCGGAAGGTTGCACATAAGTGACGACCTTGGCGGAAGGGATGGGTTGTTCGGAACGATGATAGCCACAATACGAGTAATCCATCGGCACCTCTTGAGCTGCCGATGGAATTACTAATAGTGCGGTCAAAAAGCCAATGAGTTGTCTTTTCATACCGTGAGTGTTTTTATTGCTTTTTCTTTGCTTCTTCTATTCGTTTGTACCAGCCTTCGCGCTCTTTCACCAGGTCGTAGCCACGCTGCGACAGCCAGTTGTTGATGCGACCCTTGTACTTGCCGAACCAGCCGTGCTTGGCATTAGAGTTCTCGGCATCCATGGCAAATTCGCGGGCTTCTTTCAGCCATGCCAGAATCTGGGCTTTCTCCTCCTCCTTCAGTGAGGGTATCATGTCCAGATGGGCTTGATAAGTCTTGGGAACGACGCCATAAGTCATGCCGTCCTTCACAGCCTCAATGCCTGCAGCGTCAAGGTAAAGCGACAGATTTGCCTCCAGTTCGAAGTGGTGCTTGTAGAGTTCTGCATCGCGACGACGCTCAGCAGCTTCGATGATGCGTTGGCGGCGACCCTTGCCTTGTATGGAGTCCTTGGCATATTGCTTTTTCGCTGCGCACGCTTCGTGGATGGTATTCAGTAGGAAGTAGCGGTTGGCAATGATGTTGCGTACGTTTTCCGCCTTGTGTGCGTCAGCGATGTTCATGCCATCGACAATCTTCTGCGAGCGCTTCATGATGCTTGCCACATAGGCTGTATCCAAGCCCTCAGTCTTCAGGGCCACCTGGGCATAAAGCGGCAGGGCGAGCAGCCATAATACAGCTGCATACAAAACCTTCTTCATAGCTTACATCAGTTTTCCCTTTGCGGCAAGGGTGTCGTAGTTGTTGTTCAGGTTACGCCAGTCGGTCTTGCTGCTGGGATTGATGCCGTTGATGTATTTCTCGATGTTGGTATAGCCGTCACCATTGCAGTCGCCATTGGCATCGCTGGGGTCGTTGGGGTTCAATCCGAACTGCTGCTCCCACTCGTCAGGCATACCATCCAGGTCGCTGTCCTTATAGGGCTCCCAAGCCTTGTACTCGGGATAGCCGCCCATCTGTCGGGGATCGGTGATGATACCCTGCTTATAGGAATCCTTGGGCAGGCGACGATACTTGAACAGACCATCTGCGCCCATAGACTTCTTGGGGTGCAGACCCCACATATCACCGTAGGGATTCTGCTTCACGCCGGTCTTCTTTTCTATCTTGGCCAGCTGCTTCTCGTAATCCTGGACATAATAGGCCTGTCCTGTGCGAACCTCCTCACAGATGCGCTGGTCCACGATATCACGGCAGGGGATGTTAGCTCCCACATTGGCAAGAACCCACTCGTAAGCCTGCTCGGCACCCATAATCTTAACGAAAGGCATAGCAAACGGCTCGTCGGAACGCATCACTGCCTGCTCCGTGGCATCAATTTCTCCATCCTTGTCGGCAGTCTGAATACCGCCATTCCAGTTGTCCTTCGTTATCTCGGGATAACCCTCCATGATATTGCCCGTAGCATAGATACGACCGAACTGCTTGAAGGGGAACAAGCCCTTTGAGCGGCTCTCGGCCTTGGTTATACGATGACCCACAGGACTGTCCTTCGGTGTCAGAGGACCTGGCTTGTAGTAGTTGTTGATGAAGTTGAACATCGACTTGTACTCACCGCCGTCTGCCACACGGTGAACCCAGTTGTAAGTCACGTTGTTGACGAAGTTGAACACGCCAGCCCAACCGATGCTGGGGTTACGACCCGTATTGTCAGCCCACAGGTTGCGCATGAAAGTGGTGTTCTCGCCACCGATGGTAGAGCCAAAAGCATGGTTCCAAGTGTCAAGAGCCTTGGCAGAGATGGTGTTCTGTATGGTAACGTTCACCGTCGGTTTCTTCTCCATAGGCTTGCCGTCGTGCATGTCGAACATATGACGGTAGAATGAGATGTTCTCATCCAAGCCCCACTCGCACGAGCAGTGGTCAATCATGATGTTGCCGACAGGATTGCCACCGAACGAGTCTTCACGGTTGGTCACCAGCGTCTCGCCACGACGGAAACGCATATGACGCACAATGACGTCGTGGGTATCCACCTGGAACGACTCGCCGGCAATGCATACACCCTCTCCCGGAGCCGTCTGTCCGGCAATAGTGATATAAGGAGCACGGACGTAGATGGGTGACTTCAGACGGATGATGCCACTGACGTTGAACACGATGATTCGTGCACCGCCCTGCTCACAAGCCCAGCGGAACGAGCCGGGGCCGTCGTCATTCAGGTTGGTAACAGTCAGCACCTTGCCGCCGCGTCCGCCAAAGGTATACATTCCACCCCCCTCAGCACCGGGGAAGGCAGGAATCTTAGCCTGTTTCAGATCGTAGGGCATACCAGCCCAGGGCACGTATGGACGTCCTGCCTTAGCCTCTTCCACCACGATAGGAAAAGCCACCTCCCAAGCAGAGTCAGCATGAGCCTTCCATTGTTTCTTCTGTTGGCTAATCAACTGTTTGGCTTCATCAGTCAAATCAGGATACTGCGCACTGGCTGTCAGCGTTATAGTCAAGGCAACAGCCATCATCAAAATCTTTTTCATATCGATATGCGTTTAGTTAATTTTATTGTAAGACGTACATCCTTTGTTTTTGTCGCCACGATAAACTTTTTTTATGATTTTAACTGCATTTTTCCTGTGAGAACGAAAAAAATACGCAAAATGAAGAAAAAAATGAGGACAATGATGACAAAAGGAGTGCTAAAACGTCTTAAAGAACGTGAAACTATATAGTTTTGTAGCTACTAAATGAACGAACTAACATTAAAAAAGTGCCTGTTAACGGGTGTTTTCATCATGTTGTCGGCATGGTTCTCTCCTGTGTCTGCCCAACAGTATCGGGTGGCCGCGTGTGACTGGATGATGTTGAAGCGTCAGAAGTTGGGCGAGTTCCAGCTGGCGAAGGACATCCATGCGGATGGCATTGAAATGGACATGGGACCGCTGGGAAAGCGCGAACTGTTCGAGAACAAACTGCGTGACGAGCACTTCCAGCAGCTCTTCCGCCGTACTGCCGACTCGCTGGGTATAGCGGTACCCTCGATGGCAATGTCAGGATTCTTTGCTCAGAGTTTTCTGACACGTGCCAACTACCGTGCATTGATAGAAGACTGTCTTCGTTCCATGGAGGTGATGGGCGCCAAAGTCGCTTTCCTTCCTTTGGGAGGCAGCGGCAACGAATGGAAAACGCCTGGCGAGGCTCACGACGAGATGGTGCGACGGTTGCACGAGGTGGGTGAAATGGCGCTCCAGCAAGGTAAGACCATCGCCATCAGAACAACTCTTGACGCACGCGCGAACCTTATATTATTAAAAGAGGTCAACAGCGAGGGCATCAAGATTTACTTCAATCTGCAGGATGCCGTTGACCAAGGACTTTGTCCCTGCAAGGAACTGAAGACTTTAGGAACAAAGAATATCGCGCAGATTCACGCCTCGCTGACCGATAGCGTCACGCTGGACGAAGACCCCCGTATTGACCTGCATAAGGTCAGGAAGACCCTCGATAAGATGGGGTGGAGTGGATGGCTAGTTGTGGAGCGCAGCCGCAATGCCAAGGATGTTCGCAATGTCCGTGGCAACTTCGGTCGCAACGTTGCTTACCTGAAAGAGGTGTTCCTTGACGAAAAGAAGAAAGAGTAATCCCTAACAATAAATAAACAATAGACGTGAAACTAAAAAGTAATAATAACTTAAAAACAAATTGCTTATGAAAAAACTACAATTTCTGGCATGGCCGAAACTTTGTACTGCAGCGCTCTTAGGAGCAGGTGCATTGTTCATGGCATCATGTGCGCAAGACGGCTATGACGACAAGGAGTCTTGGGAAACTTCTGTTAAGAACACCCAAATGGTGAGTCCGTCAACAGATGGCATTAAGGTTTCTTCGAGTGCCGACGGTTTGACGATGAACATTGTGTGGACTGTCGTTCCGGGAGCAGGTGGCTATCAGTTTGACTTGTACAATGTGAACGATACCGACAATCCCGTACTCGTGATGAGCCGCAAGGTGGATGGTTGCTCTGTGGAGGGCGTTCCCCGTGAAGAAGATACTAACTATCGTTTGGAGCTGAAGACGTTAGGTAACTCCTCGTTAGGTAATACAGATGCTACAAGCACTACCGTGAAGGCTTTCACGACCTTTACTCCGACTTACAAGACCATTCCTAACGGAACAGAGTTGGTTGCATGGTTTGCTGAGAATCCTATTCCCGATTCCAACAGCGACACCTGGAAGGAATTCCGCACGGTGAACGAGTTGGACGCTGACACCATTTACTACGACTTGGAAGCTGGTGGTGCCTATACACTCGACGGTCTGCTGGACTTCAAGGGTCATAAGGTAGTGCTGCGCTCTAACAGCAAGACCAACCAGGCCACGGTCACTTATGGTGCGGAAGGTGAGATTTCTATCGACCAGTGCTTCGGATTGAAGTACTTGGTATTCAACTGTGGAAATACTTCGAAGGATATCATCACGACCAGTGCTACGCCAACTACCACTGCCGACAGCAAGGGTTTCTACATCATTGAAGACCCTGTAGGTGTTCAGAACTGTACTTTCAACGATGTTCCTAACAGTCTGATAGGCGGTGCCAAGATTTCTGACACTAACAGATTCTGCATCAAGACCTTCCTGCTGAACAACTGTGTTGTCAAGCTGAAGACCAGTGACAAGATGTCCAGCACGGCTATCATCAACATGTATAAGAACCGCGGTTTCATCAATAGCCTGACCGTCCAGAACTCTACCTTCTATAACACTTCTGAGTTCCAGGCTAAGTACTTCATCCAGTACGAGAACAACATGAACTGCAATCAGTTGGAGAACAAGCTGTCGAACAGCTATGTGACCATTAGCAACAACACCTTCTACAATGTGGTGAAGGGTAATCAGTTCGCTAACTGGAGTGGTATCGGTAACAAAGGTGTAACCATCTACAACGTCAAGTCGAATATCTTCGTTGACTGCAGTATTGAGGGACAGATAGCTCGTCGTATCATCGTTAACAAGAACAATCCTGAGATGAACTTCGCTTACAACACCTACTATCTGGATGGTACTGATACCAGCGAGAAAGAGGCCAGCTACGACACTGGTATAATTCTCAAGAGCAATCCTGGCTTTAAGAATGCTGCTGCTGGCGACTTTACCATCAGCGGTGACGACCAGCTTGCCAATCAGACTGGTGACCCACGCTGGATTAAATAAACTATTGTGAAAACTAAAACAATCAAGATATGAAAAAACAAATCATCATCAGTTTATGCCTGGGCGCTATGGCACTCTTCTCGACGCCAGCCCTGGCACAAAATCAGACGGTGAAGGGAACAGTGACCGACGATAAGGGAGAACCCATTATCGGCGCGTCTGTGATGGTCGCCGGAGAAAAAGGTAAGGGAACAGTGACCGATCTGGATGGAAACTACACCCTGCAAATGCCTGCAAATGGTAAAGTAACCATTTCCTATATCGGTTATGTATCTCAGACGGTAAAGCCTGGAGGTACTGTTCAGCTGAAGGAAGACAGTCAGAGTCTGGAGGAAGTCGTGGTTGTGGGTTATGGCGTTCAGAAGATGAAGAACGTAACCGGTGCCGTAACGACCGTCGATACTCGCGAGATGGCTGACCTCTCTACTGGTTCACTCGGTGAGTCGCTGACCGGTTTAGTCAACGGTCTGGGTGTCAGCACGGGTTCACGCCCCGGTGAACAAGCCTCGCTGACCATCCGTCAGGCAAACGTATCTGTAGGTTCTGGTGCAACGGTGGATGTGAACTCCAGCCCTCTGTACGTTATCGATGACTTTATCTCTGACGAGACAGCGTTCAACAACCTCGACGCTTCTGTCATCGACCAGATTACTGTGTTGAAGGATGCTTCGGCTGCCGTTTATGGTGCCCGTGCTGCCAACGGTGTTATTCTGGTAAAGACCAAGCGCGGTCAGAACAGTGCTCCGAAGGTAAGCTATAGCGGCCAGTTCGGTTGGACGGGCAAGGTGAAGAGCACTAAGATGCTCAATGCCTACGACTACGGACGCATCTACAATGGTGTTGTAGGCGCACTGCCGACCAGCTCAAAGGTTAGCACTTACGACCATCTGAAAGATATCTTCCAGGCTGACGAGCTCGCCGCCATGGCTGGTCTCGACTACGACCTGATTGACGACTATTGGAAGACCGCTTTCACTCATAAGCACAATGTGAACGTCAGCGGTGGTAGCGACCGTGCTACCTATTTCGCAGGTATCGGTTTCTTCCAGCAGGATGGTAACCTGAGTAACATCGACTATCATCGTTGGAATTACCGTGCAGGTGCTGATGTCAAGTTGGGCAAATGGTTCAAGACCTCTCTGCAACTCAGCGGTGATGTAGGTGACAAGAAAGACACCAACAACAAGATGTCTGGTTCCAGTTCTGGTGACTACTATAGCTTGATGTCTCGCCCTCGTTACATTCCTGACTATGTAGGTACACATGCTATGGCAGCTGTCGGTCCAGACAACAGTGAGAAGCACGATGACTGGCAGGAGTATAACTTCAAGGCCCTGCAGAATCTGGGTAACTACAGAAAGAATCACGACAGCAACATGACTATCAATGCTGCTGTTGAGCACGACTTCGGCTGGTTAGAGCCCTTGAAGGGTTTGAAGGCCAAGTTTACCTATTCTCGTGCTGAGAGAAATTCAAGAAGCAACGAGATTGGTACCAAGCTGACGACTTATAAGATGATCACCCGTGGCGGTTCTGGTAACCACCTCTATACTGGTGACATGTCAGATGCCAACTTCGATCCCATCGAGCGTTCAAACGGTAATTCGCTGCGTCGTAGAACAGAAAACTCATTCAACTATCAGGTGAACTTCACGCTGAACTATAACCGCAAGTTCGGTAAGCACGACGTTGGCGCCGTATTCTCTATCGAGCGTTCTGAGGCTGAGAGTGAGTATGTCTGGGGCCAGGTCAGCGATCCTCTGAGCATCACTGACGGACAGTCAAAGACTGCTTCAGGTGTGCAGACCACTGAGTTCGGACGTTCTGAAAGCGGTACGCTGTCTTACATCTTCCGTGCCAACTATGCTTACGATGACCGTTACCTCTTCGAGTTCTTGCTCCGTACCGATGCTTCCACGAAGTTCTCTCCTGAGAACTATTGGGGAACCTTCCCCTCAGTCAGTGCCGGTTGGGTAATGAGTGAGGAGCCCTGGTTTAAGAAGGCCCTGCCTTGGGTGAACTTCTTCAAGCTCCGTGCTTCATTCGGTCTGCTGGGTCGTGATAACATCGCTGCCTGGAAGTGGCTGCAGCTCTACAACGTAGATAATGGTAAAGGTGCCGTCTTTGGCGTGAACTCTCCTGTGACTCAGGGCGTGCAGATGTCTGATGCTCCTAACCGCGATGCCCACTGGGATAAGTCTTACAAGTGGAATGGTGGTATCGATGCTCGCTTCCTCGACGGTCGTTTGTCGGTAGGTATCGATGCTTACTATGAGGCTATGCGTGAAATCCTGACCTCTCGTTCTCAGTCAGCTACTTATCCTGGTACTGTTGGTACGAAGCCTACCGCCGAGAACTACGGTTCTATCAACCTCTGGGGTGTTGAGCTCTCATTAGGCTGGCGCGACCAGATTGGTGATAACTTCAAGTATCACGCCAAGCTGAATACTGGTTATAGCGACAACAAGGTGAAGGAGTGGTTCATTGGCGATGCTGCCAGCCTGACTTACTACAACCAGCACCTCAACGAGCGTATGCTCGAAGGTCAGTGGGGTCTGCAGTGCTTAGGCATGTTCCGCAACTATCAGCAGATTGAAGAGTACTTCGCTCAGAACCACATCACTGACTATTTAGGTTTGTCTAAGGATCAGGTTCGTCCAGGTATGTTGATTTACAAGGATGTCCGTGGTCCCAAGCAGGCTGACGGTACTTATGCTGCTCCTGATGGTAAGATTGACCAGGAGAACGACTTGGTACACATGGCTAACCGTAACAATCCTTACGGTGTGACCCTGAACTTCGGCTGTGAATACAAGAACTTCTCTTTGAGCGCTCAGCTGAATGCCCAGTGGGGTGGCTATAGCTACATCGATCCCTATGCTCGTGGAGCCAAGAACATTCAGACTAACGACACTGGTGCTGCAGCATTAGGCTATACCAACATTCCTTCTTTCTGGGCAAACGACATGTTTGTCTATGAGGATGTGCTGGACGACAAGGGCAACGTCGTTGCTCCCCAGAATGTTGATGCCAAGTATCCTAACATGGCTTACAACATCAACACCTATAACTCTACCTTCTGGCGCGTCAGCGGTACTCGCATCTCTCTGCGCAACATCACGCTGGCATATACCATGCCGAAGGACATCGTGAAGAAGATTGGTCTGTCGAGCATCCGCTTCAACGTGACCGGTCAGAACATGCTCAGCCTGTATAATCCGTATCCTGACAATTTCGTTGACCCGATGGACAGCTACGGAGCATATCCCACTCTGCGCAAAATTACTTTAGGTGTAAACATTGGTTTCTAATAAGACAATACGATTATGAAAAAGATATTAAATATAGGCTTGTCGGCATTGTTCGTTACCGGTGCGATGATGCTCTCAGGATGTAGCGATAAATTCCTGGAGGAGAAGAAAAACTACGGTAACTACGTCGCTGAGAATATCTACAACGACTATACCTCAGCCAAGTTGCGTGTCAATACCATGTATAACTACATGTTGCCACGTGCAAACAACTCCTCTCAATATTGGCGCTTCCCCAGCACGGGTGCTGCCGACATCTTCTCGAAATCTACCGAGGAGTACGGCGGATTCTCAAACTTTACGAATCCTAACACCAATATCGACTATAATAATGTGGAAGACCTCTTCCATAACGAGTTGAAGATCAGAAGTTCACCATGGGCTTACCTGCGTGAGGTGAACGATATCATCGAGGGCGTTACCGCCAGCTCTTTGGCACAGGAAGCTAAGAATGAGCTGTTGGGACAGACCTATTTTTGGCGTGCATGGATTTACTACCGTCTGGTGACAACCTATGGCGGTGTGCCCATCATCGAGAAGGTGCAGGATGCTTTCCAGGGTGACAGCGGCGGTTCTGAGATTATCGTGCCGCGTTCCACCACGAAGCAGTGTATCGACTTCATCTGTGCCGACTTGGACAGAGCTGCCAGCATGCTTCCCAGCAAGTGGGATCAGAGCGAGTTTGGCCGCATCACCAAGGGTGCTGCTCTGGCTCTGAAAGGCCGTACGCTGCTGTTCTGGGCAAGTCCCTTGTTCAATCGTGCCGACAATACCGACCGTTGGGAGGCTGCCTATCAGGCTAACCTCGCCGCTAAGAACGAACTGGAGGCTGCCGGCTTTGGCTTGGCATACGAGAATGCTCCTGGCGTCAATGGTGCTGGTTGGAACAAGATGTTCTTGGGTGCTGACGACGAGGCCCGCAAGGAAGCCGTGTTTGTAACTATGTACAACACGCTGGATCCTAATGCCAATGACGACATCTCCTTCAACAACTCTTGGGAGAACTCTATCCGTCCTTCGAATACCGGTGGTGGCGGTGGTAAGGAGGTAACCGCTCAGATGGTTGACCTCTTCCCCATGGCAGACGGTACTCGTCCTACAGTGGCTAACGGCTATAAGACTGAGACGTTCTATGCCAACCGCGACCCGCGCTTCTATCGTACTTTCGCTTTCTGCGGTACCATGTGGACCTTCGACGGTACTCCGTCAGCTTATAAGCCTGAGTCTTATACCTATCCTTATGACGGAAAGAGCTACGAGCTGTGGAACTACACTTGGTACAAGGAGTCAGCCAAGCAGCAGGATAGCTGCTATACCGGTAAGGCGACTGATGGTGTTGGTAAGGGCTGTGTCTATCTGCGTAAGGGCTCTGCCGATCAGGGTCTGAATGTTCCTGCCACTTATGCCTATACTACTACAGACGGTTTCAAGCGTAGCAGTGCTCCTTACATGGAGATTCGCTTTGCCGAGGTATTGCTCAACCTGGCTGAGAGTGCCGTAGGTGCCAGCCACAACAGTGATGCTATGGACTGCCTGAAGCGCATCCGTACCCGTGCCGGTCTGCCTGCAGGTGCAGATGGAAGCTATGGTCTTGGAACTATCTCCGACCGTGCAAAACTCTTTGAGGCCGTGTTGTACGAGCGCCGCGTTGAGCTCTGCTACGAAGGCAAGCGCTACGATGACTGCCGCCGCTGGCTGTTGTGGGATGGCGGTGCTGGCCAGGGAACTCTAAAGGGCTCTTGGGCACTGACAGGCTTTGGTGGTAACACCTGCACCTATTTGGGTGTGAAGCCGCTGAAGGGCACTCGTCGTCAGGGTATCGAGTTGCGTCTGGGTGACACCTATCTGGCTGACATGACCGATGGCGTCGATAAGACCACATGGCCTGCAGTCTTCAACGCTCGTCCTGATGCCCTTGATATCAATGTCGATGGTATCAAGGATACCGATACGAAGATGGCTGCTCTCATCAGCTTCCACCAGACTTACTTGAAGCGTAAGACAACGCGTGTGGATGGTGATGAGGTCTATAAGATGGACTGGCGCCCCGAGTACTACTTCCTCGGTTTCAAGGTCAGTGCTGCAAAGGCTAACCTGTCGCTGCCCAACAACATCGGTTGGCTGGACTACAACACCGGAAGAATGGGCGAGTTTGACCCCTTGGCTGAATAACAGACAGGACGTTATCAAGAAAATAAAAAGAAAGATACGGGCTACCATCGTGGTGGCCTGTATCTTTTTTTCGTTTCTCTTTGTCGTTTCAAAGAAAAACTGTAACTTTGCACCCTGAAATTGGAACAACAAATAAAAAGAAATACACTATGGCAAAGAAAGCATTACTCATGATTCTCGATGGATGGGGAATCGGCAAGCATGGAAAAGGAGACGTTATTTTCAATACCCCTACACCGTATCTGGACTATCTGACCGCTGTCAGCGCACATTCGCAGCTGCAGGCTTCCGGTGAGGATGTCGGTCTGCCCGATGGACAGATGGGTAACTCAGAGGTAGGACACCTGAATATTGGTGCCGGTCGCATCGTTTATCAGGACCTGGTGAAAATCAACCGTGCCTGCAAGGACGGTTCTATCGTGGAGAACCCGCAGGTGAAGGCTGCCTATACGTATGCCAAGGAGAAGGGTAAGAAGCTGCACCTCATGGGACTCTGCTCCGACGGTGGTGTGCACTCTTCTTTGGATCATCTCTTCAAGCTCATCGAGGTGGGTAAGCACTATGGTCTGAAGAATCAGACTTTCGTACATTGTTTCATGGACGGTCGTGACACCGACCCCCACTCTGGTAAGGGCTTCATCGAGCAGGTACAGGCTGAGTGCGAGAAGAACGACGCCGCCATCGCCAGCATCGTTGGCCGTTTCTACGCCATGGATCGCGACAAGCGCTGGGAGCGTGTGAAGGAAGCCTACGACCTGCTGGTCAAGGGCGAGGGTAAGCAGAGTAGCGACATGGTGAAAGCCATGCAGGAGAGTTACGACGAGGGCGTGACGGACGAGTTCATCAAGCCCATTCACAATACTGCCGTCAACGGCTGCATCGAGGAGGGCGACGTCGTCGTCTTCATCAACTTCCGCAACGACCGTGCCAAGGAACTTACCATCGTGCTCACTCAGCAGGATATGGAGGAGCAGGGCATGAAGACCGTTCCCGGACTGCAGTACTACTGCATGACACCATACGATGCCTCGTTCACAGGCGTACACATTCTCTTCCCCAAAGAGAACGTAGAAGATACACTGGGCGAATACCTCTCTCGTCAGGGCAAGAAACAGTTGCACACTGCCGAGACTGAGAAGTATGCACACGTGACGTTCTTCTTCAATGGTGGTCGCGAGGCTCCCTTCGACGGTGAAGACCGCATCCTCGTACCCTCGCCGAAGGTGGCTACCTACGACCTTAAGCCCGAGATGTCTGCTTACGAGGTGAAAGACAAGCTCGTTGCTGCCATCAATGAGAACAAGTACGACTTCATCGTGGTGAACTTCGCCAACGGCGACATGGTGGGTCATACCGGTGTATATAATGCCATTGCCAAGGCCGTCTGGGCTGTTGACCACTGCGTTGAGGCCGTTATCGAAGCCGCCAAGAAGAACGACTACGAGGCCATCATCATTGCTGACCACGGTAATGCTGATAATGCCATCAACGCTGACGGCACTCCCAATACCGCACACTCGCTGAATCCCGTGCCGTTCATCTATGTAACGAACAACAACAGCGCTACGGTGAAGGACGGTCGTCTGGCAGACGTGGCTCCGTCTATCCTGCACATCATGGGACTGGAGCAGCCTGCCGACATGACGGGCGAGAACCTGATTAAGGATTAAGAGCGACCCACCCCAGACCCCTCCCTGATTGGAGGGGGGGTGAAATGTAAGGAATGAAAGGAACGAAGTTTCATAGAAGGACAACAAACGGAAAGAGGACGGCACTGCTGCTGTCCTTTCTCCTTTTACCTTTCTCGTTCCTCGCTTCTCCTGCCCAGACAGCGGAAGAAGACTTCAATAGTCCTACCTTCGTGCCAACGGTGAAGGTCGGTAAGGTGCTCGAGGACGGTGACAGCCTGCTCTATATGGAGATGAACAATGTCTATGTCTTTCCTCCTGTAGTCTTCAGCAGCCAGCGCCAGCAGAACGCCTATATGCGACTGGTGAAGAATGTCAAGACTGTGCTGCCCATCGCCAAGGAGGCCAACATGATTATGATGGAGACGGCAGAATATCTTGAGACCCTGCCCGACAAGAAAGCCCGCGATGAGCACATGAAGCGCGTCGAGAAGGGCGTCATGCAAGCCTACAAGCCCCGCATGAAGAAACTCACCTATTCGCAGGGCAAACTGCTCATCAAACTTATCTATCGCGAAAGCCACTCCTCTGGCTACGAGCTGGTACAGGCTTTCTTAGGACCTGTCAAGGCAGGCTTCTATCAAGCCTTTGCCTGGGCTTTCGGTGCTTCCCTCAAGAAACAATACGACCCCGAAGGCGTTGACCGCCTCACCGAGCGTGTCGTGCTGATGGTCGAGGCGGGACAGCTATAACCCATTATTCTTTTTCACTGAAGATGACTTGTAGGAGCGTCTGACCGACGGCTTCGAGGGTGTTACGGTCTATGTGCTGCATGTCGTCATTGACGGTGTGCCACGTAGGCCCGAAGTTGCTTTGCGGACACTCGGGGTAGTGGTTGATGATGTCGATGCAGGGGATGTGAGCCTTCTCGTTGACGGGGATATGGTCGTCGGTGATATAACCACCCATTTGGGCGGGGAAGAAACTGCCATAGCCTGCTGCCTGTGCTGCTTGCCACACCTTTTCGACGATGGAGCGTGCGTGCTGTAGTGAATAGCCTTCGTGATAGAACTTGGCACCCTGTCCGCCTACCATGTCAAGGAGGATGGCGTATTTGTAGGTGTTAGGTGATGGGTGATGGGTGTTGGAAGCCCAGTATTGGGCTCCGAGCGCCCAGGAGTCCGCATCGCTCTTGTTTTCCCATTGGGGAACGCCCCAGTCTTCGGCGTCGAAGCAGATGAAATCGACGGCAACGTTCAGTAAGTCGTGCTGCTGTAGTTGTCGTGCGAGTTCCAGCATGACTGCCACACCCGAAGCACCATCGTTGGCTGCCAGCACGGGCTTGCGCCAGTTGGCAGAGTCTGGGTCGTTGTCAGCCCACGGCCTACTGTCCCAATGGGCGCAGAGAAGGAGGCGGGTGTCGGGTGTTAGGTGTTGGGTGTTAGGTGATGGGTGTCGGGGGGAGATGGCGATGATGTTCGTCGCTTTGAGGGTGGTACCGTCGTAGCCGCGAAGGTCAGCGCGCTGCATCTCTACCTGATAGCCGTACTGCGTGAAGCGCTGCTGTATCCATTCGGCACAACGCTCATGCGCTTCGCTGTTCATGGTGCGCGGTCCGAAGTCGCACTGCTGTTGACAGAAGAGATAAGCCGAATCAGCATTGAACGTTGCGCTGACGGGTGACGCTTCGTCACCCTGACTCTTTTTCGTCGTGTTGCAGCCGACAAGCAGCAGCATGGCTGTGATAGCATATAAAAGTTTTCTCATTGTTTCTTGTCCTGTACTTGTTGCATGACGCGAAGGAAGTTGCCGCCCCATATCTTCTGGATGTCTTCTTCCGAATAGTTGCGCGTGAGCAGTTGGCGGGTAAACTGTAGTAGTTCCGATGAACTGGCGAGTCCGCAGATGCCGCCGTCACCGTCGAAGTCGGTGCCCAACCCCACGTGATCGATGCCCATGATGCTGATGGCCTGTTCCAAGTGTCGCAGGGCGTCCTCGATGGTGGCCTGTCCTTCTTTCACGAGGAAGCCGTTGTAGAGCGTCACCTGCATGACACCGCCTTTTTGGGCTAAGGCTCGCATTTGGTCGTCGGTGAGGTTACGTGGATGGTCGCAGAGCGCGCGGCAGCTGCTATGACTGCAGACAATCGGTGTCTCGCTGAGTTCCAGGGCATCGTAGAAGCTGCTTTCGGCAGCATGGCTAAGATCCACCATGATGCCTAAGCGGTTCATCTCGCTGATGACTTTTCGTCCGAAGTCGCTTACACCATTGTGCGTCTGACTGCCGCGAGCAGAGTCGCAGATGTCGTTGTCGCCGTTGTGGCATAGCGTCATATAGACGATGCCACGCTGGGCAAAGTGGCGCAGGTTGTCCAGGCTGCCCTCGATGGCTCGTCCGTTTTCAATGCCGAGCATGATGCTCTTACGCCCTTCACGCTTGTTTGTCCAGAGGTCGGCAGGGGTGCGGGCTATGCTGATGTAGTTGCTGTTTCCAGCAACAATGTTTTCTATTTTGTCAAAGATGCTGTCCGAATACGCCTTGGCATGGCTTGCCGGGTCTCCAGCGGCAGGGTTCTGAGGCAGATAGGCTACCATGATGGTGGCGTCCTGTCGGCCTTCGTCCATCTTGTGCAAGTCAACGAGAATGCGCGTGTCGCGGTGGTCGAACAGCACGTTCTGTGGGAAGAACATCGGCGTGTCGCAATGCGTGTCGAGGGTGAGGATACGGCTGTGCGTGCGGCAAGCCTCACGATACTGCCGTGCTTCGTCTGTCAGCCATTGGAAGATGGGCAGACCGTCTGCCAAGCATTCCGGATGCCACTGTACGCCCATGATGCTCTTGTGCTCGGTACTCTCCATGGCCTCGACGATGTTGTCTTCGGCGCGTGCTGTGATGCGGAAGCGTTCTCCCGGATCATCGACCGACTGGTGGTGGAAAGAATTGACACGAAGGGTCGCAGTTTTGTAGAGGGAGAAAAGGACGGAATCCTTTTCCACCGTGACGTTGTGGGTGGCAACGGGTCGCTCCTCCTGTTGTGAGTGCTGGATACCTTTCTCCTCCTTCCATCCGTCTTTTACCTCGGAGAGGTCTTGTGCCACGTGTCCTCCCAACGCCATGGCGAGTGTTTGTATGCCTCGGCAGATGCCTAAGATAGGTATCTGGCGGTTGTATGCCAGTTGTGTGATGAGCAGTTCGGGCAGGTCGCGCTCGGCATTGATTTCCCCTAATTTGGGCGACGGTTCCTCTCCGGCATAGTGGGGGTCGTAGTCGGCACCACCGCTGAGTAGCAGTCCGTCGATGTGCTGCAGCGTGTTGATGATGACTTGTGTGTCGCTGATGGGTGGAATAATGACAGGAATACCTCCCGCACGCCAGACTGATTTGTAATATCCTTCGGCAAGCTTGGCAGTCAGTTCTCCGTAGTTGCTGGTAATGCCTATTACGGGTCTGTCCTTTGCTTCCGGGAAGGAGGCGTACGCCGTAGCCGCCAGCTGTGCTTGCCAGTCAAAGTGCTTTGTCATAGATAGTAGATTATTCGTCAACGCTGACAGGAATCTCTCGCTTGATGCTTTGTTCCAGCGAGATGAGGGTTTCGGTAGCTACCACGCCAGGGATGCTCTGCAGGCGTCCGTTCAGCAGGTGCATCAGCTGTTCGTTTTCGCGGGCATAGAGCTTTACCAGCATGGTGTAGGGGCCTGTGGTGAAGTGACATTCCACCACCTCCGGGATGTGGCGCAGGCGTTCGACGACATCTCTATACATGGAGCCTCGTTCCAGGGTGATGCCCACATACGTGCAGGTGCTATATCCCAGACTCTTGGGGTTCACGTCGAAACCGCTACCCATGATGACCCCGTTCTCAATGAGGTGCTGTACGCGCTGGTGGATGGCTGCTCGTGACACGTTGCACTCTGCCGCTACGTCTTTGAATGCGATGCGTGCATTTTGTGACAGGATGCTCAGTATCTTCTTGTCAAGGTTGTCAATCTTATCCATAAGTTTTATAACAATAACGGGTTGTACTTTACAAAAAGTAAGCAAAAGTACATATTTTTACTGAAACTAACAACAAAAAGTCAGAAAAATGTGTGTTTTTGCCTCAATTTTCTTTTCTTTTTTCAACACAGAGACACAAAGACACAGAGTTTTTTTACTTTTTCCTAATAATCGTTAGGCCGTCGCGAAGCGGTAAGATGACCTGCTCTACGCGCGTATCGTTCTTGACGAAGTCGTTGAAGGTCTCGATGCCTCGTGTCTGTTGGTCTTTCTGGTAGTTGGGGTCTATGACATGCCCATCCCACAGCGTATTGTCTGCGATGATAAACCCTCCCGGGCGCAGGAGCGACAGCACCGTTTCGTACGTCTGCTGATAGGTGCGTTTATCGCCGTCGATGAATGCCATGTCGAAGACGATGCCCAGCTTCGGTGCTTCCACGTTGGCGTCGCCGATGATGAACTCTATCTTGTCAGCAACGGGTGAGCCTTCAATCCACGGACGGGTGAAGTCCTCCTGTTCATCGTTGATTTCGAAGGTGTAGAGCCTGCCGCCTTCCTCCAGTCCCTCTGCCATGCAGAGTGCCGAGTATCCGCTGAACGTCCCTACTTCCAGGATGTTCTTCGGCTGAATCATCTGCACCAGCATCTTCAGCAGCCGTCCCTGCAGGTGTCCTGATGCCATGCGCCCATGCAACATGTGGATGTTCGTGGCGCGCCACAGCCGGTACAGGTAGTCTGGCTCTGGCTCAATGTGCTGCAGAATGTATTCGTCTAAACTCTCCATCTTACTTCACAAAGCTTTCCACCGCCAGGCGGTAGCTGTCCAGTCCGAAGCCGCAGATGACGCCCCGGCATGCGGCACTGATCATGCTGTGGTGGCGATACTCCTCGCGCTGATGGACGTTAGAGATATGTACCTCGATGACGGGAGTCTTCAGCGAGCGGATGCAGTCGCCCAGGGCGATGGAGGTATGCGTGTAGGCACCGGCGTTGAGCACGATGCCGTCGTAGGAGAACCCTACCTGCTGCATCTTGTTGATGAGCTCTCCCTCCACATTGCTTTGGTAGTACTCGATGTGGATGTCGGGATAGCGCTTCTGCAGTTCGGGCAGATACTGCTCGAACGATGACGATCCGTAGATACCGGGTTCGCGTACTCCTAAAAGGTTTAGGTTTGGACCGTTGATGATGAGGATGTTCATGTTGTTGGGTGTTGGGTGATGGGTGTTGGGTGTTGGTTATTTGATGAGTTGTGACACGGCGTTGCGCCAACCCTCATAGAGTTGGGTGATGGGTGATGGGTGTTGGGTGTTGGGTTCATAGACCTTGGTCACCTTGCGGAAGTCCTTCACCTCGTCGAAGCTCTTCCAGAGACCGCGTGCGAAGCCGTTCATCAGCACGGCACCGAATGCCGAGGCGTCATCGACTTCCGTACATACCACCGGTGTGCCGAGCATATCGGCCTGGAACTGCATGAGGAACTGGTTCTTTGTAGGTCCTCCGTCGGCACAGATCTCGCTGAGGCTGCCCCCCGTGGCACGCGCCATGACATCCACCAAGTCCTTGATTTGATAGGCGATAGACTCCAGGGCTGCTCGTACGAAGTGAGCCTTCGTCGTGGCGAAGGTCAGTCCGAAGACGGCGCCTTTGACGTTCGACTGCCACCACGGTGCTCCTAATCCTGAGAAGGCAGGAACGATATACACGCCGCCATTGTCAGCGACGCTCGTTGCCAGCGCCTCCATCTCTGCGGGATGTCCCACGAGTTGCAGCTGGTCGGCCATCCATTTCAGCGTGGCTCCAGTGCTATATATATTCCCTTCAAAACCGTAGTACGTCTTGCCGAAGGCGGAGAATCCTACGCTCGTCACCAAGCCCTCTGGAGCGGGTTGTGGCTCTTCGCCGATGTTCACCATGACGCTCGACCCGGTGCCGTAAGTCACCTTGCCGCTGCCTTTCTGGAAACACATCTGACCGGCCAGTGCTCCGTGGCTGTCGCCGAGTACACCCGCAATGGTGATCGGACTGGGGAACAGTCCTTCGCATGTGGTCTCGCCGTACGTGGCGTCGCAGGGGCGCACGTCGGGCATCATGCTGCGTGGGATGTCGAACAGCTGCAGCAGGTCGTCGTCCCACTGCATGGTGTGGATGTTGAACAGCATGGTCCGCGAGGCATTGGTGAAGTCGGTGGCATGCACCTTGCCGCCGGTGAGTTTCCAGACGAGCCACGTCTCGATGGTACCCATGAGCAGTTCGCCTCGTGAGCATAATTCGCGAGCACCAGGCACGTTGTCGAGCAGCCACTTTACGCCTGATGCCGAGAAGTTCGGGTCTATCAGCAGACCGCTCTTCTCCATGACCATCGCCACCGTCTTCTCGTCGCTTCGCAGCTGTCGGCACAGTTCTGCACCGCGAGTGTCTTGCCAGACCACGGCGCGGCTGATGGGCTTTCCCGTCAGCTTGTTCCACACCACCGCCGTCTCGCGCTGGTTGGTGATGCAGAGGCTGTATTGAGCATGAAACATTGAACATGGAACATTATTGGTATCCGCCGACTCATGCGCAGCAGAATGTTCAATGTTCAATGTTTCATGTTCAATGAGCTGTCGGATGGCCTCTATCATGTTCTGATAGATTTCCTCAGCGTCGTGCTCCACCCATCCGGTCTGGGGGTAGTACTGCTTGTGGTCAACGTTGGTGCGTCCCAGCATGTGGCACTGTTCGTCGAACAGCAGTGCCTTGGTGGATGACGTGCTTTGGTCTATTGCTATGATTCGCTGTTTCATTCCACATTCCTCATTACTCATTTCTCATTTAGAAAACCGGCGACGGCTTTCACGATGCCTTCAGCATCCATGCCGTAGTGGTGGAAGATTTCGGCGTTGGTGCCATGAACGACGTTCTCGTCGGGGATGCCGATGATGCGCACGGGTACGGGGTGCTCGCTGAGCGTCTCGCAGACCATAGCGCCCAAGCCACCGAACTGCGAGTGTTCCTCGACGGTGACGATGCGCCCCGTCTCACGGGCAGCCTTGCGGATGGCCTCCTCGTCGAAGGGCTTGAGCCACGAGCAGTCGAGCACACGTGCAGCGATGCCCTTCTCCTTCAGCTGCAGTCCAGCCTGCCAGGCGTGATATACCGTTTCGCCAGTGGCAACGATAGTGACGTCCTTACCGTCCAGCAGCTGAATGGCCTTGCCCACCTCAAAGTGGAAGTTGTCGTCGGCATAGACGTCGGGCACGGCAGCACGTCCCACGCGGACATAGCAGGGCTTGTCGTAGTTGACGAGGAATTTCACCAGTTTCTTCGTCACGCGCCAGTCGCTGGGCAGACAGACCGTCATACCCGGGAAGGTGCGCAGCACGGCAATGTCGTGCAGCGAGTGGTGGGTAGCACCCAATGCTCCGTACGCCACACCGCCCGAGACGCCGAGAATGGTCACGGGATTCTCGCTGTATGCCAGATCTACCTTGACTTGTTCCAGCGAACGGGCGACATAGAAGCAGGCGGGTCCGCAGCAGAACACTTTTTTCCCGGAGTGTGCCAGTCCGGCTGAGATGCCTACGGCATCCTGTTCAGCAATGCCACACTCTACAAACTGTTCGGGCAGTGCATTCGCATAGTCGCCCAAGGTCACCGAGCCACGGGCATCGGTAGTTACTGCAATGATATCTTTATCCTCACGTGCCAGTTCCAGCAGCGTGTCGGTAAACTGTTTTCTACAAGCAATCATGGTGATTTACAATTTGACGATTTACAATTTACAATTTATTTGGTAATTGGATCATTTACAATTTATTGTTCCAGGGCGGCGATACGCTTCTCGATTTCAGCAACGGCATCGCGGCACTGCTCCTCGTTCAGCACGCCGTGGTGCCACTTGGCAATACCTTCCATGAAGCTCACGCCACGGCCTTTCGTCGTATTGCTGAGTAGCAGGTGGGGCTTCTTGTTCGTGTAGTCGATGCTGGCGAAGGCGCGCAGGATGTCCTCCATCGAGTCGCCGTTCAGCTCTATGACGTCCCATCCGAAGGCTCCCCAGCGCTCCTTGACGCTGTCGATAGGCATGACGTCCTCCGTGTTGCCAGAAATCTGCAGGTGGTTGCGGTCGATGATTGCCACGAGGTTGTCCAGCTGGTATTTGTGTCCCGCCATGGCAGCCTCGTAGATAGAGCCCTCACCTTGTTCGCCGTCGCCCATCATCACGAAGGTGCGGTAGTCCTTGCCGTCCATCTTGGCGGCGATGGCCATTCCCACACCGATGCTCAGTCCGTGGCCCAGCGCACCGCTGTTCACCTCGATGCCAGGCACCTCGATGGTGGGGTGTCCGGAGAGGATGGAGCCAAACTTTCCCAGCGTGTCGAGCACTTCCGGTTTCAGGTATCCCTTGGCCTCCAGGGTGACGTAGAGTGCCTCTACGCAGTGTCCCTTCGACAGCACGAAGCGGTCGCGGTCAGGGTTTTTCGGATGTGCGGGATCCAGGTTCTTCATTACTTCAAAGTACAGTGCCGTCATGACGTTCAGGCACGACAGGTCGCCGCCAATATGTCCTGCCTTGGCGGCATACACTACCTCCACGAGTCGTTTGCGATTCTTCTCGGCGAGGAGTTCCAATTCTTTTGCGTTCATTGTTCGAAATTCGTTTTAGTTCATTCTTACTATATATTAAGATGAACGAGCGCACAAAATGTCATCAGTTGAGTGAGAAATTCAAATGAGAAATTATGATTACCTTTAAACCGTGTTTTTATTTTAAATTTTAAACACAGAGAGCACAGAGGCACAGAGATATAGAGTTTTTAATTTCTCATTTCTCATTTGAATTACTCATTTCTCATTCCTCATTTCTCATTTGAATTTCTAATTCCTCATTCCTCATTTAAAACGTGTCCATCAGCACGTCCCAGACGGCGATGATGTGGCACACGGAGCCGGCGAGGACGAAGAAGTGGAATACCGAGTGCATGTAGCGGCGGTTGTTCAGGCTGTAGAACGCTGCTCCCGTGATGTAGCATACGCCCTCGGCGACAATCCACACTACGGCGGCTGTCGAGACACTGTCGATGAGCGGCTTGAAGGCTACGAGGATGGATAGTCCCATGGCGATGAAGCACGCCGTCTCCACATTAGAGTGCTCCTTCAGTTTGATGAAGCTGATGATGGTTCCCGCGATGGCGCACGTCCATACGAAGACGAACAGCGCCCATCCCCAGTAGCCCTGTGTTCGCAGTGCCACGAGTGTCAGTGGCGAGTAGCTGCCGGCGATGTGCCAGTAGATGGCAGCGTGGTCCCAGTGGCGCAGGCGCTCCTTCCAGATACTTCTGCGGGGTAGGGCGTGATAGACCGTTGAGGCGATGTACGATGCCAGCATACCGAAGAGGTAGAGGCACACCCCCAGGCGAGCCCACGGGTTGTCGCCCTTGAACGACATCACGATAAAAATAATACCCACGGCCACACCCAAGACAATGCCTCCGGCGTGCGACCATGAGTTCCACAGTTCTTCCTTGTCAGTGTATCTGATAGCCATTGCCGTGTTGTAGCTATTCCTTCACATGGCGATGCTGACGATAGTCCATCGGAGTGACGCCATACATTTGCTTGAACAGCACCCGCATGTTCGGAGCTTTCAGTCCCACTCGCTCCGCAATCTCGTTGATTGACAGCTCCTTGTGGTGAAGCACCAGTTCGCAGGCTTCCTCCATGCGTATGCTGTTGATGTATTGCGGAAACGTCATGCCGACGCGCTCTCTGAGCAAGTCGTTCAGCAAGTGTCGGCTGATGTGGAAGCGCTTGTGAATAGCCTCACGCTTCAACTCTCCGTCAGCATAGAGACGTTCGCTTCTTACTGCTTTGTCGATGTGTTCAAAGAGGTTTTTGTCCTTCATTTTAAGATTACTTAAACAGTTTTGGTTCTAAGTTGATTTTTCTTTCTTGTTGCAAAGGTAATCATTATTTTTGATAACGCAAAACAATTTGTCGAATTTCTTTCACTTCCACCTCCAAAAAATCAAATGGGGTGGAGGATAAAATCTGGAAAAACGGAAGAAAAAAAGTCTCTTGAGGGAGAATCCCCCTCCCCCCCGGGAGGGGTCGGGGGTGGGCCTTAGAACGGGCCGTGGCCCATGCAGCTCGTAGTGGTGATAGCGGTCAGTGCTGCCGAGAGTGCTGCAATGGCGATGCGCACAATGACCTCCCACAAACTCTTCTTTTCTTTCATCAATTTAATTTACTATTTTACAATTTACTATTTACTATTTATTTACAATTTTACAATTTATTCCTCATTTCTCATTTCTCATTTAATCTTTGTGTCTTTGTGTCTTTGTGTTCAAAATTAAAAACATCACAACCATGAAAAAAGAAACCTGGAAAACCATCATTCAGATGCTGCATGTAGCATTTATTAATTAAAACACAAAGACACAAAGACACAAAGTTTTTATTTTAAAGGTAATCATAATTTCTCATTTCTCATTACTCATTTCTCATTTTTACTTGGCTCTCAACTTTAAACTTTAACCTTTAAACTAACCACCCCCCCTCCCCCCCGGGAGGGGTCGGGGGTGGGCCTCCTTACGGCTTCGGCGTGTAGGCCGCGATAGGAATCTTGTGCGCCTTGTCGCCCTTCTCGGTCTGGTAGTAGCCGTTGCCGAAGCTGACCTTGCGACCGAAGGTCTTCGACGTCAGGTTGTCCAGGTCGGTCGAGTCGGGC
>CACYOC010000032.1 GCA_902775975.1 uncultured Bacteroidales bacterium
GGCGGAAAACAGCCTGTAGAAGTGATGGCTTAACTACTGTCCGAAGGGACGAGCGAAGCGATAACTACTTAACTTCTTAACTACAAAGAAGTTGAGCGAGTGCGAAACTTGAATTAAAAAATTATAAGAATTATGAAACAGATTGAGACAATTAAGAGTGGAAAGAACTTCAGCGCAGTAAGCGTAGGTAAAATGAGTGAGATTATCGAGCACGTGCTCCCCATGGGACCCAACGTAACCATTCAGGGTAAGGTGTTCGCAGGTCAGGCAGTAGGAGCAACTGGTAGCGAACTGAGTTTCCAGACACTCGTTCCTGGTCAGGACAGCGGTTTCCTGCACACCCACAAGACTCACGAGGAACTGTACATTATCCTGAAGGGTGAAGGTCAGTATCAGGTGGATGGTGAGGTATTCCCCGTCAGCGAGGGCACCATTGTTCGCGTTGCTCCCGATGGCAAGCGTGCTCTGAAGAACACGGGCAGCGAGAACCTGACTATGCTCTGCATCCAGTACAAGGCCAATGCCTTCACTGAGGCTGACAGTCCCATGACTGATGGTGTCATCCTGCAGGAAGAACTGAAATGGTAATATTCTCTTTTAGCCATATTTTGTTAATAATTGGGGGCAAAGTTACGAAATAATCTCCGTTTTTCGTAACTTTACACCCTGATTTCACATGAATATAGAAGATTATCGCGATTATTGCCTGTCATTAGGCAATGACATAGAAGAGAAGCTACCGTTCCAGAAGTTTAAGAGCGGAGAGGGCGTATTGGTGTTTTACGTCTCAGGCCACATGTTCTCATTCTTCGACTGCAACGATTTCTCCGTCATCTCTCTCAAATGCCAACCTGAACGCATCGAGGATTTGAAGGCACAGTATGATTGTATCGGCAATCCGTACAACGAGTCGCCCAAACACTGGATAGGCATCAATCCCGCTACAGCTCCTGATGAACTGCTGAAAGAGCTTACACGAAACTCCTACGAAATTGTCAAGGCGAAGTATAGGAAAGTAAGGAAGAATGTTTAAGAGAGTTTAAAGATTTGCAATGGCCTACATGAACAAATACCAGTCAGACGACTATCGCCGCGATGAGCTTATCCGTATCATCGAGCATTCAGTGGAGAAACTGACTTTAGCTGAGTTAGAGGCTTTGTATTACGATATGACCACGAAGTCGTATATCAATGATAATTAGGAATGAAAGCATTATTATTAAATGGCAGTGCCTCCTACCCTGAACGCGAAGAGTGGCAAGGCATGAACTTCATCAGATGAATCAGAGACAATGACAATACAAGAATTTCGTGATTACATGGCATCGGGCAAACCCGTCGGTGATGGCTGTCGCATAGGTGCCAATGCCGTGCTCTCGCCTGGAACGCTACTTATGCCCAAGACCATTGTGAGACGACTTGAACTTATAGAACAAGACCCTTTATAAAGCCATGCTACACCTGAACAAAGTACATCACATCGCTATCATTTGTTCCGACTATCAGCGGAGTCTCCACTTCTATACTCATGTGCTCGGCATGCGTGTCCTTGCTGAACATTATCGTGAGGAAAGGCTGTCGTACAAGACTGACCTCGCCTTGGGCAATGACTATGTAATTGAACTATTCTCGTTCCCCTCCCCACCATCGCGGCTGACGCACCCGGAAGCGGCAGGTCTGCGACACTTGGCTTTTGAGGTTGAGCATTTTGACGAGTCTGTCAGTGAACTTGATGCCCTTGGAATTCATCATGAGCCGATGAGAACAGATGAATATACAGGCAAAAGGTTCCTCTTCTTCCAAGACCCCGACGGCTTGCCGATAGAATTGTATGAACAGTAAATTCCAATTTAGCGGACAATAAAAACAAATATGAAAAAATGTACAGCTTAAACTATCAAGTAACCACCAGTACCTGTGACAGCGAGGGAAAGCTGAAGCTTTACTCTGCCCTCCAGATGATGCAGGACTGCTCGGAGATGTGGATTGACTCAGAACCTGGCGTCAAGCAGTATTTCACGGAGCAGAACATGGCACAGCTTTTGGCAACCCGCCAAGTAGAGGTCATACGAGTACCCGATTATAAGGAGATACTAACGGTGACGACCTCAGTCTATGGCATGAAGCCCATGTTTGGTTTCCGCAATACGTTTATTTATGATTCAGAGGGTAATCCCTGCTACAAGACATGGAGCATGGGAGCTTTTGTCGATAAAGCAGCGGGCAAACTGAAACGTGTGGATGATGCAACCATTCAGTCCATGACACTGGAACCCCAGTTGGAGATGAACTATAAGGACCGACGTATCATCCTGCCCAAGGCACCGATTGAGCAAGAGAAGAGCGATGCTTGCATCTGCTCTTCCGAGCGTGAGGTGGCTCGACCGAAGGTCAAAAGCGATGGTGAGGTGTTGGAGCCTATCAGAGTACTCCGTGCCGACATTGACTACAACAAGCACGTGAACAATGCCAATTATGTCCGGATGGCCATGGAGCTACTTCCCGAAGGCTTCATGGTTCATGGTCTTAGAGTAGAATATCGTGTTGCCGCAAAGTTAGGAGACGTTCTAATTCCCACCATCTATGAAATAGAAGGAGGATACATTATTTCCCTATCTGTTGGTAACGATGTCAGCACAATTATAGAATTCACGGAATAGTTTGAGGGTTAGGGATTGGTCCTTGGAAGAGATACATTCTTTCGGTATCCCATGCCGGTAACGTGACAGATGAGAGCATCGTCTTGATTTGTCACGCGCACCTCTACAGAAGGAATCTTGTGATGGTCAGATACGAAGACAGCTTCTGCTCGGAGTCTGTCGCCTTCATGTGCACTGGCTACAAACACGATGGAATTACTGATGCCGAAGGTGAGCTGTCCGCTGGAGTTCATAAGAGCGGCAATAGCGAGGTCGGCCAACGTGAACAGAGCACCGCCCTGACACACATTACCACCGTTGAGGTGTGATGAAGTGACTGTCATTACAGCCACGGCATGTTGACCGTCGGCTTCAGTAATGCAGCAACCATTTGCAGCCGCAAAACGGTCTGACTTATTCAGCAATTCCTTGATGTCCATACCATTATTTCGTTAAAATCTGGCGCAAAGGTAACAATAATAATTTAAATTTTCGTACCTTACTCCGAACCGATATACAGGAAGAGCATGCCTAACAGCACAAGGGCAAGGTCGAAGGCCTTGGCCTTGAGGTTTCGCTCATGAAAGAAAGCTGCGCCAAAGAGGAAACTGACCACCACACTGCCTCGGCGTACCATGGAAACGATGCTAATCATCGCCTCGGGTAAAGACAGCGAATAGAAATAGACGAAGTCGGCAGTAGAAAGGAAAATGCTGACGCCAATGATAGACCAATGCCAATGGAACGGCGTCGTCTCGTGATGCTTAGGCCACCAGAGAATAATCAGCACGGCCAACATCATGAAGCACTGGTAAATGTTATACCACGACTGCACCAGCATGCGGTCCAACCCTACTCCACCACTCTCAACAGGAGCCATGAGGTATTTGTCGTACAAACCGCTAAAAGCGCCTAAGGCGGCAGAACCGACAATCATCCATATCCAGTGATCGTGCTTGAAGTCGATACCTTCTTTCTTGCCACTACGACTCAGCAGGAGAAACGAGGCCACAGCCAGCAGCACACCCATCCACTGCCAGCCGTTCAGTCGTTCGCCAAACACCAGCAAGGCACCTACCAGTACCATGACAGGACGGGTAGCATTGATAGGGCCAACGATGGTCAGCGGCAGATGCTTCATTCCAAAATAGCCTAATATCCAGCTGGACAAGACAATGAGTGCTTTCAGCACCACATATCGATGAACCTCCCAACCGCCTGACGCCACATGGAAGATGCTGCCGTCGAGCACATCGGACGAACCGCTCATCAAGATGAACGGCAGGAAGATGAGCGACGAAAACAGGGTGTTGAGAAACAGAACGGGAATGACTGCATTCTCTTTCAAAGCTTGTTTCTTAAAGGAATCGTAGCAGCCTAACAACGCTGCTGACATGAATGCTAATAGGAGCCACATATTGAGAGTTAAGAGTTGAGAGTTAAGAGTTAAGAGTTAAGAGTTAAGAGTTGAGAGTTAAGAGGATATTCAACGCGTTCAAGGAAGAGCGCTTTGGCAGGCATGGACTCGCCAGCTTGTGTGCGACGACCACCCTCGATGACTTCGCGAAATTCGGCAAGCGTCATGCGACCACGACCTACTTCTATCAGCGTTCCCACGACAGCACGAACCATGTTGCGAAGGAAACGGTTGGCAGTAATCTCGAAATACCATGACGTAGGAGATGTCTGATGCCATTGTGCATGGGTAACATGACAAAGCGTAGTCTTCACGTCACTACCTGCTTTGCAAAAAGCACCAAAGTCGTCATACTCCATCAGAATACGACCGGCTTCGTTCATTAAGTCGTAGTCTAACTGGTAGTGCAACTCTAAGGAATAATGGCGCAAGAAAGGATCTTTATGAGTATGTACATAATAATGATAGGTACGCGATATAGCTGAGAAACGGGCATGAGGGAGTTGTGTCACATCCGAAGAAGTGTTGTCGGCAACCAGTTCGATACGGTCAACGGCAATGTCTTGGGGCAAAAGACCATTCAACTTATGCGCCAAATCCTGTACTGACATCGGCAACTGCCCGATGTCAAAATGCGCTGCCATCTGACGGGCATGAACACCCGTATCAGTACGTCCCGCTCCAGTAACGCTCACCTGCTGGCGCAACAACAGCGACAGGCAACGTTCAAGTTCACTCTGCACCGTCACACCGTTGGGCTGCGTCTGCCAACCGTGATAAGCCGTACCATCGTATGAAAACCAAATAAAATATCGCATTTTCAACCTTCAACTCTAAACTCTTAATCCATCCTATCACGGTAGTCCTCATAGGTAAACTGCCGCAACAATTCCAAGCGACCATCGCTATGCAGCATGGCTATAGAAGGATGCGTAATACCATTGAACATATTCGTCTTCACCGTCGTGTAGTGTATCATGTCTTCAAAGACAATGTGCTCACCCACTTGCAACTCATGGTCGAAACGCCAGAAACCCATAAAGTCGCCAGACAGACAACTGTTGCCACCCAGGCGGTAGATGTTGGGGGATAGGTGCTCATCCACGTGCTCAGCACCACGAACGTCAGGATAATAGGGCATTTCCAGACAGTCAGGCATGTGACAGGTAAAGCTGACGTCGAGGATAGCGGTGCGGATGCCTTTATCCTCTACGACATCAACGACACTCGCCACCAGCGGTCCCGTCTGCCACGCAAAGGCACTACCCGGCTCGAAGATAACCTTCAGATGCGGATAACGCTCATGGAAACCTTGTACGATGCGTACCAGCCGCTCAATGTCGTAATCCTTGCGCGTAACCAAATGACCACCACCGAAATTAATCCACTCAATTTGTGGGAACCACTTGGCGAACTTCTCCTCTATGTGCTGCAAGGAACGTTCAAAAACATCGGAACCACTCTCGCAATGACAGTGGCAGTGAAAGCCTTTCACATCGGAAGGCAACAGCGCTGGCAACCGGTCGGCAGAAACACCGAAACGGGTTCCCGGAGCACAGGGATTATACAAGAGCGTCTCAACCTCTGAATATTCCGGATTGATGCGCAATCCTAACGAGCACTCCCCTGCCCGCTCATGGAAACGTTCATACTGCGACAGCGAGTTGAACGTCAGATGACTGGAACAACTCACTATATCATCGAACTCGTCATCCTTATAAGCAGGTGAATAGGTGTGCGCCTTGGCTCCAAACTCCTCAAACGCCAGACGCGCCTCACTGAGAGAACTGGCAGTCGTGGAACGAATATACTCGCGGAAAATGGGAAAGGTCTTCCACAAGGCAAATGCCTTGAAGGCCAAAATCCACTCCGAATCTGTACGACGTGCTACCTCACGAATCAGTGACAGGTTGCGTCGTAATTTTTCTTCTTCTATAATATAAATAGGTGTTTTCACGCTGCAAAATTACAAAGAAGTAAGCGAAATGCCAAATTTAAAACTAAAATATCTTTAAAAAGATGTTTGTTTGAAAATAAATGATTATATTTGCAAGTGAATTTGTGAAAAGCAACAAACATCATACTAACACTATCATCATTATGAACGACAACAAAATCATGAACAAGGCAGCGGACAACATCCGTATTCTGGCTGCCTCAATGGTTGAAAAGGCCAAGTCTGGCCACCCCGGAGGAGCTATGGGTGGCGCTGATTTCATCAACACACTGTATTCTGAATTTTTGATTTACGACCCTGAGAATCCTGCCTGGGAAGCTCGCGACCGCTTCTTCCTCGATCCTGGCCACATGGCTCCGATGCTCTATTCGCAGCTCTGCCTAATAGGCAAGTTCACGTTGGAGGACTTGCAGCAGTTGCGCCAGTGGGGATCGGTAACTCCAGGACACCCCGAACGTGAAATTGAGCGTGGCATTGAGAATACCTCCGGTCCTTTAGGACAAGGACATACGTTCGCCGTGGGTGCTGCCATTGCAGCGAAATTCCTGAAAGCTCGTCTGGGAGACGTCATGGGACAAACCATCTACGCATATATCTCAGACGGTGGCGTACAGGAGGAGATTTCACAAGGTGCCGGTCGTATTGCCGGTAACCTGGGACTCGACAACCTCATCATGTTCTACGACGCTAACGACATCCAGCTGTCTACCACCACTGAGACGGTGACCAGCGAGGATACTGCCAAGAAGTACGAGGCTTGGGGATGGTACGTGCAGAAGATTAATGGTAACGATGTTGACCAGATTCGTGAAGCTATCAAGAACGCCCAAAAGGAGCAGCACCGTCCGTCTATCATCATCGGCCACTGCGTGATGGGTAAAGGTGCCCTCAAAGCTGATGGTTCCAGCTACGAGAAGAACTGCGCCACACATGGTGCTCCGCTCGGTGGAGATGCCTATATCAACACCATCAAGAACTTGGGCGGCGATCCCGAGAAGCCTTTCCAGATATTCCCCGAAGTACAGGAGCTGTATGCTAAGCGTCGCGAGGAACTGAAGAAGATTGTTGCTGAGCGTAAGGCTCAGAAGGCTGAGTGGGCAAAGGCTAATCCCGAGAAGGCTCGCCAGATGGAAGAATGGTTCAGCGGCAAGGCTCCTAAGATTGACTGGTCGAAGGTTGAGCAGAAGGCCGGTGCTGCTACCCGTGGCGCTTCTGCGACTGTCCTGAGCGTACTGGCTGAGCAGGTGCCCAACATGATTTGTGCTTCTGCCGACCTCTCCAACTCTGATAAGACCGACGGATTCCTGAAGAAGACACACGACTTGGAGCGCGGCGACTTCTCGGGTGCATTCTTCCAGGCTGGTGTGGCTGAGTTGACCATGGCTTGCTGCTGCATCGGTATGGCGCTGCACGGCGGTGTCATTCCCGCATGCGGTACTTTCTTCGTATTCTCCGACTACATGAAACCTGCAGTACGTATGGCAGCCCTCATGGAACTGCCCGTGAAGTTCATCTGGACGCATGACGCTTTCCGCGTTGGTGAGGACGGTCCTACCCATGAGCCCGTAGAGCAGGAAGCACAGATTCGTCTGATGGAGAAGCTGAAGAACCATCACGGAAAGAACAGCGTCTTGGTGGTTCGTCCTGCCGATGCTGAGGAGACAACTGTTTGCTGGCGCATGGCAATGGAGAACACGGAGACACCTACTGCACTCATCTTCTCTCGCCAGAATATCGACATGCTGCCCGAAGGCAATGACTACAATCAGGCAACGAAGGGTGCTTACGTAGTAGCTGGCTCTGATGAGAACTACGATGTTATCCTGTTGGCAAGCGGTTCTGAGGTTTCTACTCTGGAGGCTGGTGCCAAACTGCTCCGCGAGGACGGCGTGAAGGTTCGCGTGGTCAGCGTTCCCTCTGAGGGTTTGTTCCGCAGTCAGTCTAAGGAGTACCAGCAAAGCGTACTGCCTGCAGGCAAGAAGAAATTCGGTCTTACCGCCGGGCTTCCTGTAACCCTCGAAGGTCTTGTAGGTGCTGACGGTGTGGTATGGGGTCTGGAGAGCTTTGGTTTCTCTGCTCCTTACAAGGTGCTCGACGAGAAGCTGGGTTACACAGGTCAGAACGTCTATGACCAGGTGAAGAAGCTATTGAAGAATTAATCACTAAAAATAATCACTAATCAATTAAATTTATTCGATTATGGAAATTAAGAAAGTTGGCGTAGCATGCGATCACGCAGGTTATCCTCTGAAGAAGTATGTGCTCATGTATCTTGAGGAGCACGGTATTGAATATAAAGACTACGGCACGTGGAGCGATGCCTCTGTTGACTATCCCGACTTTGCCCATGAGTTGGCAAAGGGTATCGAGAGCGGCGAGGTATATCCTGGTATTGCTATCTGCGGCAGCGGCGAAGGTATGGCTATGACACTGAACAAGCACCAGGCTATCCGCGCCGGACTGGCTTGGTGTGCCGAGATTGCTCACATGATTCGTCAGCACAACGATGCCAACGTACTGGTAATGCCCGGTCGTTTCATTGACAACAATACCGCTGGTCAGATTATGGACGAATTCTTCAAGACAACCTTCGAAGGTGGTCGTCACCAGAAGCGCATCGACAAGATGGCTGTCCAGAAGTAAAGGTTCACTCAACGTAATAACCGACAGGCTCACAGAGAGCCGAAAACAAAGGAGTCCACAACCATTTGATTGTGGACTCCCTATTTTATTCGTTGCTCAACGAGCAGGTCTTACACTTTTCTCAAGACAACGGCAGAACGTGCAGGAATGTAGAGCTTGAGCCACTCCTTGTGATCCTTCACATATTCAGGGTCATAGTTGGTGAGGTGCGTAATGCTGTCGTCGGCAAAGCCATTGCCGCCAAACTCCTTGGCATCGGTATTGAGCACCACCTCGTAAGAGCCGGTAGGAACGAGGAAGCCGTAGTCGGTATAGCTGCGCGTCGGTGAGAAGTTGAACACGAAGACGAGGTCGCCACGCATGTAACACAGTACCTGGTCGCCGTCGTTATGCCAAATCTCAGTAACGGGCGTTGCCTGGAAGTTCTTCTGCGACTTGATGACCTCGAGCATCTTTCGGTCGAAGTCGCCCAGCCAATGATAGCACAGGTCTTTGTTGTCAACTAAGTTCCACTGACGACGAGCATACTTGTACGACCAGCCGTTACCTTCGCGTGGGAAGTCAATCCATTCGGGATGTCCAAACTCATTACCCATGAAGTTCAGATAACCACCATTGATGGCTCCTGCGGTGACGAGGCGAATCATCTTGTGCAGGGCAATGCCGCGCTGGGCAATATCGTTGACATCCTTCTTGGCAAAGTGCCAGTACATGTCGGCATCGATGAGGCGGAAGATGATAGTTTTGTCGCCCACCAGTGCTTGGTCGTGTGACTCGCAGTAAGAGATGGTCTTCTCGTCGGGACGACGGTTCTTGACCTCCCAGAAAATGGAGCAGACGTTGATATCCTCGTCGCGTACCTCTTTAATGGTCTTAATCCAGTAGTCTGGAATATTCATAGCCATTCGGTAGTCGAAACCGTAGCCTCCGTCCTCGAACTTGGCTGCCAAGCCTGGCATACCAGAAACTTCCTCTGCTATAGTGATAGCATTGGGATTGACCTCGTGTATCAGGCAGTTGGCAAGCGTCAGGTAGCAGATGGCATTGTCGTCCTCATGACCGTTGAAGTAGTCGCCGTAGCCTCCGAAGGCCTCACCCAGACCGTGCGAATAGTAGAGCATCGAGGTAACACCATCGAAGCGGAAACCGTCGAAGTGGAATTCCTCGAGCCAGTACTTACAGTTAGAAAGCAGGAAGTGGAGCACGTCATCTTTGCCATAGTCGAAGCAGAGCGAATCCCATGCCGGATGCTCATGACGGTCGCCGGGATAGAAGAACTGGTTGGGGTCGCCGGCCAGATTGCCAAGACCTTCTACCTCGTTCTTCACGGCGTGCGAGTGGACGATATCCATAATCACGGCAATTCCCATCTTGTGGGCGGTATCAATCATTTCCTTCAACTCTTCGGGCGTACCGAAGCGGCTGGAGGGAGCAAAGAAGCTGCTGACGTGATAGCCAAAAGAACCGTAATAAGGATGCTCCTGGATAGCCATCACCTGAATGGCATTATAGCCGTCTTTCTTGACGCGCGGCAGCACATTCTCGGTAAACTCCTTATAGGTACCCACCTTCTCGGCATCCTGTGCCATACCAACATGGCACTCGTAAATCAACAGAGGAGACTTATTGGGCTTGAAGGTCTTTTTCTTCCAAACGTATGGTTTCTCAGGATTCCATACCTGAGCAGAGAATATCTTGGTCTGATCGTCCTGAACGACACGCTGGCACCAAGCGGGGATACGCTCGCCCTCGCCACCGTTCCAGTGTACCTTCATCTTGTACAACTGGCCGTGCTTCAGGGCTTTTTCCGAAAGTTTCAGTTCCCAGTTGCCTGTACCTTCAATGCGCTTGCACCTGTATTTTTCGTTCTCCTGCCAGTTGTTGAAGTCGCCAATCAGATAAATCTCCGTAGCGTTAGGAGCCCACTCGCGGAACACCCAGCCTTTGGCAAGCTTGTGGAGTCCGAAGTAGAGATGTCCCGTGGCAAAATCCGACAACGTCTTCTTGCCGTTTCGCGTCAACTGACCAATCTTCCATAGGGCATGGTCATGACGACCTCGGATAGCATCTTCAAAGGGTTCCAACCAGGAGTCGTTACGTACGAGTCCAATGTGTTTTGGTTCCTCCTGTTTCTTCACGCGCTTGGCAGGAGCCTTCTTGGCTGTGGCCTTTTTTGTTGTGGCCGTTTTCTTTGCTGTTGCCATAATTCTCGATTGTCTATTCGTTTATAGTTTTGAGGTTTTTGTGATTCTCTTTATGCCTTCACCTTGAAGATAGCCTTCTTGAGTTCGGGACATCCGGCGATGCAGGGAGCATGACCGTCCTGTGGGAAGAAGACGGCAAACATGCCCGGACGACAAGTTACGTAACAGTCGGCAGCAAGACCAGGCAGTTTGGTAATGTCCTTCTCAGCATTGTACTCTCCAGGAGGCAGTTCGCGACGGGCTGTATAGCCATAGGTCTCTGCGTCGGTGATAGGAATCTGGATGTCAATCATCTTGTCGTGGGTCTCAATGACAGCCTCATCGGGAGTCTTGCCCTTTGCCATCTGGATGTTGACGAAGAGGTCCTTGCCTTCAATCTCATACTTACCGGGCTCGATGCTTTCCAAATCGTTGTTCTCAAGCCATTCCACCACCTTCGGGAACAAGGGGTTCACCGATGCGTAATTCTTCAGATTTTCAAGTGTGTCAATAATCATAATGCTTTTGATTTTATAATGAACAATAATTATTATCAGTCAGTCTGGCGACGTCCTCGGGTGTAAGTGCCTTGTGCAGTGATGTTGCCGTTGCGGTCTTTCTCTACGAAACGACCGTCACGACGATCATCAACATAAGAGCCCTCGAAACGATTGCCGTTCTTATCCTGCTCGATGGCGGGTCCATGACGCTTGCCGTTGCGGAAGTGTCCGCGAAACTTGGAACCGTCGGCATAGTGGGCAACGCCCTCGCCGTGTATCTTTCCGTTGAGGAACTGTCCTTCAAAGACATCACCGTTCTTCATGGTTAACTTGCCTCGGCCATTGGGGAGGTCGTTCTTCCACTCGCCATTGTAACTGTTGCCGTTCTTCCAGACCAGTGTCCCCTGCCCTTGCTTGGCACCTTTATAAAGCTGTCCTGTATAGCGGTCTCCATTGGCATAGCGGAAGATGCCCTGTCCAGTACGCTCACCGCCAACATAGTCGCCGTCGTAAAAGTCGCCGTTGTTGAACTTATAGATGCCTTTACCGTTCTGTACATCGTTGGCAAACTGTCCGACATAGGCATCACCGTTGGCATAGCGGAACGTGCCTTTACCGTGTTTCTGATTGTCCTTCCACTGGCCTTCGTACGATGAGCCGTCCGTCCACAGGTATTTACCGTTGCCGTTCTTCTTGTCGTTAGCCCATTCACCTTCATAGCGGGCACCGCCTTTATGGGTATAGACACCCTTGCCGTGACGTTTTCCCATGCGCCAGGTGCCATCGTACCGGTCACCGTTGTAATAGTACATCACACCGTGACCTTCTTGATCGTCACGATACCAAAGTCCTTCGTACTTGTTATTGTTGCTGTAATAGAAAGTGCCCTTTCCGTGCTGATGATCCTGCAACCATTCGCCTTCGTATTTCTCGCCATCAAAGAATGTGAAGACACCGTAGCCCTGACGCTTTCCTTTCTCGTACTTGCCTTCATAGACGTTCCCATTCTTCCACGTTGTCTTTCCCTTGCCGTGCGGCTTACCTGACTGCATTTCTCCCTTGTAGTCGCCGCCGTCGCGAGTACGGCACGAACCCAAGGTTATTTTCTGGGCTGATACTGGCAGAACCAGTGATATTATAAATATTAATAATGTATATCGTATCTTCATGTGTTTCTTTATCCATTTCGTTTAGATTTGACAAAGGTAGAAAAAAAAACCGATACAGCAAAGTGTTTTAAAAAATATTCACTATCTTTGCTATAAAATAGCGAAAATAGGCTGCATTTCGGAAAACCTCGAATAAAATTTGGCTTTTCGCTCAATTTGCACTATCTTTGCATCGAAAATACATTATTTATGAAGTTTATAGCAATCATACCAGCCCGCTACGCCTCTACGCGTTTCCCCGGAAAACCTTTGGCAGTCCTTGGCGGCAAGACTGTCATTCAACGTGTTTACGAACAAGCTGTCAGCGTATTGCCCGAGGCATACGTTGCTACTGACGACGAGCGCATCTTTCAGGCTGTGGAGCAGTTTGGCGGACGTGCCATCATGACACGCGCCGACCACAAGAGCGGCACAGACCGCATCGAGGAAGCTGCCGAGAAGATTGGCACCGATGCCGACGTGATTATCAACATACAGGGTGACGAACCCTTTGTACAGAACTCGCAGATACTGACCTTACAGCGCCTGTTCGACTCTCCCGAGACACAGATAGGAACTTTAGGCAAGCGCTTCGAAGACATGGAGGCTGTGATGAACCCCAACTCGCCGAAGATAGTCTGCGACCTGCGGGGCTTTGCCCTATACTTCAGCCGCAACGTCATACCTTTCATACGCGGCAAGGAATACCCTACCTGGCTGGAGCACTATCCCTACCTGAAACACCTGGGCATCTATGCCTATCGTCGCGAAGTGCTGCGAGCTATCACCAAGTTGCCACAGTCTCCCTTAGAACTGGCAGAAAGCCTCGAACAGCTTCGCTGGTTGGAGAACGGCTATCGCATCCGCGTGGGACTGACCGATGTAGAAACCGTCGGCATCGACACGCCAGACGACCTTCGTCGCGCCGAGGACTTTCTTGCCCGACAGTCCGGATAGTCCGGACAAGGAGTCCGCATAGTCCGCACGACGTGTCCGCATAGTCCGGACAACGTGTCCGCATAGTCCGCACCAAACACTAATACCATATAACGACTATGAAAAAACTATTAACAACATTAGCATTTCTGTGTATGACAACAACCATGACGGCAAAACCCGCAAAAACCGTTACCCTGCGATTCATCGAAACGTCAGATGTCCACGGTGCTTTCTTCCCTTACGACTACATTGAGCGACGCCCCATGCGTGGCACCATGGCTCGTGTCAGCACCTATGTCAAGAAGCAACGCAAGCACTACGGAAAGAACCTCGTACTGCTGGACAACGGCGACATCCTTCAAGGACAGCCCACTTGCTACTATACCAACTACATAGAGACGGAGACATCGAACATTGCCGCAAACATTATCAACTACCTGCATTACGATGCACAGACCTTCGGCAACCACGACATAGAGACGGGACATGCAGTCTATGACAAATGGATTCGCGACCTGAACTGTCCCATGCTGGGTGCGAACATCATTGACCTGAAAAGCGGAAAGCCCTACGTCGAGCCTTATCTGATGCTGGAGCGCGACGGTGTCCGCGTGGCAGTCCTGGGCATGGTAACGCCGGCAATTCCCAACTGGCTGCACCAGTCGCTGTGGTCGGGCATGTACTTTGAGGAGATGGTCAGCTGCGCCCGCAAGTGGATCAAGATTCTTAAGGAAAAAGAACAGGCGGATGTCGTCATAGGACTCTTCCACAGCGGATGGCAAGGCGGTATTGTCACTGTCGATTACGATGAAGACGCCACTAAGGACATTGCCGAAGTGGTGGAAGGTTTCGATGCCATCTTCTTCGGCCACGACCATACGGAACGCAACCAGACGGTCAATGGCGTCACTTGTCTCGACCCGTCGAACAACGCCCTGAAGGTTGCTCAACTGACCATCGACTTGAAACAGGTCAACGGCAAGTGGACTGTCAAGCGCAAATACGGTGAAATCGTTGATATCACCGGTGAGGAGATTGACGAAGAATACATGCAGCATTTCCAGCCACAAATAAATAAGGTACGTGCGTACGTGGAAGAAAAGATTGGTACTTTCCAGAACACTATTTATTCGCGCGATGCCTTCTTCGGTCCTTCGGCATTCATCGACTACATTCACCAGATGCAGTTAGAGGAGACTGGAGCCGATGTCTCGTTCAACGCACCTCTGGTCTTTGACTCAAAAATTGAGGCTGGTCCTGTCTATATGAGTGACATGTTCAAGCTCTACCGCTACGAGAACGGCATCTACATGCTACGCATGAGTGGTCAGGAAATCAGACTGATGCTTGAACTGAGCTACGACCAGTGGGTGAACACGATGCAAAGTCCCGACGACCATATCCTGTTGTTGGCCGACCGCACATGGAACGACAAGCAGCGCATGGGTTTCAAGAACCTCACCTTCAACTTCGACTCGGCAGCAGGCATTGACTACGAGGTGGATGTCACCAAGCCCAATGGTGAGAAAGTTCACATCTTGCAATTCTCTGACGGTCGCCCCTTTGAAGAGACTGCCTACTATCGCGTAGCCATGAACAGCTATCGTGGCAATGGTGGTGGCGAACTGCTGACCCGCGGTGCACTGATACCGATGGACTCTATCCCCCGCCGCATCGTCTATATGAGTGAACGCGACCAGCGTTACTACCTCACCGAAAAGATACGCAGAGAAGGCACGGTCAATGCACAGCCGCTGAACAACTGGCGCTTTGTGCCAGAGAGCTGGGCAGAGCCTGCTTTAAAACGCGACCGCAAACAACTGTTTAACGAATAAGCCACAAGCATTTTTCTAACTCATGAAATATTTCGTCTTCTGCCAGTCGGATCTCGTCATCGAGAAAGTAGGCGACAACTACCAGATACCTTCCGAAGCGCCAACAGACGTCAAGCCCTGGACAACCGTGATGAATGTCGATGGAAATAAGGCTTACCGCATCGACCAACCTATCGCACCGTCAGAACGCTACGAGATGTGTCCCCTGCGACAGAGTTTCTTTAAACTAAGCCGCGAGGACTATCTGAAAGCCGGCAAGTGTCACGAGCTGCTCTACTGGGACTCGAACACCAAGTTCTGCGGTGTCTGTGGAGCACCCATGCGTTTCGATACCGACATCTCGAAGAAGTGTACCCAATGCGGCAAAGAGATATGGCCTCAACTGGCCACTGCCGTCATCGTACTCATCAGGAAAGGAAACGAAGTGCTGCTGGTGCATGCCCGCAATTTCCACGGCGACCACTACGGACTCGTGGCAGGATTCGTGGAGACTGGCGAGACACTGGAAGAGGCCGTCTATCGGGAAGTTATGGAGGAGACGGGACTGCACATCAACAACCTGCGCTACTTCGGTTCACAGCCGTGGCCCTACCCTTGCGGACTGATGGTTGGCTTTACGGCTGACTATGACTCCGGAAAGATACATCTGCAACGTGCTGAGTTGACGAAAGGTGCTTGGTTCGACCGTGACCACCTTCCACACATACCCGAGAAGATGTCTATCGCACGTCAACTCATCGATGCATGGTTAGAGGAGAATCAAGAAACATAAAGAAACCATATCACAAAAACAGGCTGCCCTATCATAGAGCAGCCTGCACTGTTATAAATCTTATAGGTATTAAATACTCAGTTCATTCAGCACCGTGATGAGACGCTTGTCAAAGCGCTTGTCGGTACGGATACACTCAGAGAAGGGCACCAGCACGGTATCGTCATTACGATAGCCAATCATCACGTTGCGCTGTCCTTCCTTAATGGCCTGAATAGCGGCAACACCCATGCAACTGGCAAAGACGCGGTCGAGGGCAGAAGGACTACCACCACGCTGCAAATGTCCAAGAATTGAAACGCGAACGTCGAACTCAGGAAACTCATTCTTCACACGTTCAGCATAGTACATGGCACCACACTTGGGACTCTCCGAAACGATGACGATACACGACTTCTTCGACTTGCGGATACCACGCGACATAAACTCCTTCAGCTGGTCTTCGTCCGTCAGTTCCTCGGGAACAATGGCAGCCTCAGCACCACAGGCAATAGCACAGTACTGAGCCAGGAATCCGGACTCACGTCCCATCACCTCGACAAAGAAAATACGTTCGTGACTGTTCGCCGTATCGCGAATGCGATCGACACACTCCACGATGGTGTTCATCGTCGTGTCATAGCCAATGGTAGAGTCTGTGCCGTACAGGTCATTGTCGATAGTGCCAGGCAGTCCCACGACAGGGAAGTCAAACTCCACACCGAAGTGCCACGCTCCTGTCAGCGAGCCGTTGCCGCCGATAACCACCAGTGCGTCGATGCCCTCTTTCTTGCAGGTCTCGTAAGCCTTCTGCCTACCCTCGGGCGTCATAAAATCCTTGCTACGGGCTGTCTTCAGAATAGTACCGCCACGATTGATAATACCCGAAACATCCTCCGTGGTGAAGGTTTTCATCTCATCGTGTATCAGTCCCTCATAGCCACGATAGATACCCTTGATAGTAAAACCATTGCAGATACCAGAACGTGTCAAAGCACGGATGGCAGCATTCATGCCAGGAGCATCGCCACCTGACGTCAAAATACCGATAGTCTTAATCTTACTCATCTTGTTATTACTTTAAGTTGGTTAATATATTGGTTTTCAAAGATAAAAGTCATCGGTCAATGCCCGATAGGGTTCAGAGCCGATGGTTAGAGATGTTACCTCCAAAGGACGAGGATGCTTGGTGTAACTCAGAAGATAGCGTCGAGGCGGTTTGTCTTCTTTGGTAGAGACGGCACACACCCTATAAGGAAAAAGGCGTGAAAAGAGGGCTGCGTCGTCCATGCGGCGACGATAGTCAGAAGGAACGATGACGCTCAACTCGCCGGCATCGGACAGCAGACGGGCGGCAGCCTCAGTCAGTTGCTCGTAGGTCAGGGTGACGGCATGGCGAGCCATGGTACGCTGACGGTTTGGGGCCTTCAGTGCATCGATGAAAAAGGGTGGATTGCTCACAATGGCATCATAGCGGCCTTGCTCATGAGCGTGCTCGGCAAAATGTTGCACGGCGTCGTGCTGTACCTCTATTCGGTCCGTAAACGGCGATGCAGAAATGTTCTGACGAGCCTGCTCCACAGCATCAGCATCCAGGTCTATTGCCGTCATTGATGCCTCGGGATAACGCTGTGCCAACATCAAGGCAATGACGCCAGTTCCGGTTCCAACATCCAGCATGTGCTGGCCTCCCTGTGCCCATGCACCGAGAAGTACACCGTCTGTGCCTACTTTCATGGCACAGCGTTGCTGCTCAATGGCAAACTGTTTGAAACGAAACGTATCTTTCATCGCCAACTATCAACTATCAACTATCCCTATACGCCTCTTCACCTATCTGTTCGCGGGAACCAATGGTCATCTGGCGCAAGTCATAGAAAGAGCCGTTATAAATGTTAAAGTCAACATCGCCTTTGATACCAGGCAACCGACCGGCATCGGTGTGTTGCCAGAACTTCCAGGCACCCTCATATTCCACCTTATCTACATAGTAATGGGCTATCCAGTAGGGATAGGCATCAAAGGCAGAATCGCTCAGGTAGCGCAGCTTAAATTTATAATAGGTATAGACGATGGGCGGTACGCCGTAATGATTTTCTACGATGCGGAGCCACTCGAGAACGCTCTCCTTGAACTCTTCATCAGTCTGGTTGGAGGGTTTATGTTCAACGTCGAGCACAGGAGGAAGGTCGCCCTTCTCCAGCTTCACCTGGCTGATGAAGAACTGTGCCTGAGCCTTTGCAGTAGAGCGAGTACCGTAGAAATGATAGGCGCCACGAGTGAAGCCGTATTCGCGGGCATTATAGAAATTGTCCTTAAAGTTCTCGTCAATCTTGTTGGCTCCTTCCGTCGCCTTAATCATAATAAAACGAATGGGGCGTTCGTCGATGACGGCTTCGTCTTTCAGTGTTGCCCAGTCGATAGTACCCTGATGGTGACTGATGTCAATACCGTGTATCTCGTAGCCTTCAGGATAGCTTACCTCACCATACAAGGCACGCCAACGGAAACCGAAAGGACTGACGAAAAGGTAGTAGAAGAAAAAGACATAGACAGCAATGATAACACCTCCTCCTATCCACCATGTCCACCCTGGCAGGTGTTGTAGCAAACGAATGAGAACATTCGGACGCTTATGGGCAACGATGCTCTTTCGGCGTCCGGATGTTCTCTGGTTATGGTTCGTTCGCTTTTGCGGCATGGATTACTTACCCTGCTCCAAGGCAAGGGTCTTGGTGGGCTGGTCGCAAACCTCCGTGGGTCCCCAATACTGGATAGGACCAGGATATACGTAAGCCGTCTCGCGAGCCCACTTCTCACGCTGGGCAGCGAAGCACTTGAAGGGAGCACCGTCCAGCTCGACGAGTGCCTTGCGAATCACGGGCTTCATCTCACCACTACGCTTCTCCATGTTCATCATCATGGTGATGGGCACGCCACCGGCAATCCACTGCTCAGCAGGAGCGGTAGTATTCTTCACGATGGCCATGTAACCCGTCTTGCCATTGGCAATGAGCTGAGCAGCACTGGTACCCAGAGCATAGCAGTAGTCAGCATCGTAGTTAGAAGGAGCAGCGCAACGTCCCTCGTAGCCGAAGAAGTGGTGCTGGGCAGCAAACTTACCGTTGTACTTGCCTACCCTCTTGCGGCGCTCCAACTTCTGAGCTACCATGGTAGAGAGCAACTTCTCGGTCTCGATGAGCGATACCTGAACGTTTCCGTGGGGGTCGCGGTCCAATGCCAACTGACGAGCCACATTGGTGGGCAGTGAGTTGAACACTTCCAGATTAGAATCTGACAGATGACTCTTTGCAAAGTCTATCAGTTCGCTACGGCCCAAATCCTTCACCTCGGGCTGTGCCAGCACATCGTTCAGCTGGGCAATGAGTTTCTTGATGGCAGGGATGAACTCAATCAGGCCCTCGGGAATGATAACAGTGCCGAAGTTGTTTCCGTCGGCAGCACGCTTGCATACCACGTCAGCAATGTAGGTCACAATGTCATCGAGGCTCTGCTTCTTGGCTTCCACCTCTTCGCTGATGAGACAGATGTTGGGCTGGGTCTGCAGGGCGCACTCCAAGGCAATGTGAGAAGCCGAACGGCCCATCACCTTAATGAAGTGCCAGTATTTGCGGGCAGAGTTACAGTCGCGCTCAATGTTACCAATCAACTCAGAGTAGGTCTTGCAGGCTGTGTCGAAACCGAAGGAGGTTTCAATCTGCTCGTTCTTCAGGTCACCGTCAATGGTCTTCGGACAACCGATAACCTGTACACCGTAGTTCTTGGCAGCATAGTATTCAGCCAGCACACAGGCGTTGGTGTTCGAGTCATCACCACCGATAATCACGATGGCCTTGATGTCGAGCTTACGGATAATCTCCAAGCCCTTCTCAAACTGCTCTACCTTCTCCAACTTGGTACGACCGGAACCAATCATGTCGAAACCGCCGGTATTACGATACTCGTCAATAATATCACTGGTCAACTCCATGTAGTTATGGTCAACCAAACCGCCAGGACCAAGGATGAAACCATAGAGACGGTTTTCAGGGTTCAGCTTTTTTACCATGTCAAAGAGACCGGTAATGACGTTGTGACCGCCAGGAGCCTGACCTCCAGAGAGGATGACACCCACGTTCATCTTCTTGTTGTTAGCCTCTGTGGCGGGCTCAAACTCTACAACCGGCATTCCATAGGTATTGGGGAAGAGCTTCTTGATTTCTTCCTGGTCGCCAACACTCTGAGTAGGTTTGCCCTCCTTCACCTTTACCGCTCCCTGAAGTGCCTTGGGCAACTTCGGCTGATAAGCGGCTCTTGCAATCTGCAATGCACTTTTTTCCATATTCGTACTTTGTTTATAATGAATAGAATTCTGTTTTCGGTATGCAAAAATAATCCTTTTTTGCGAGAAACGGAAAGAAATTGTGCATTTTAATATTTTTTTTGTACTAAATGCTATGTTATCTCAAAAAAAATGCCTATCTTTGACCTGAAAAATCAAACATTAAAAATCAAGGAGGACTCATTTATGGCAAACAAAAGAGTATTGAAACGTACTATTAACTACATTTGTGATGAGATTTTTGCTGACTGCATCGCCTGCTCTTTGTATAGCAACAACCGCGATAGTGCAGAAGCGCTGATTTACAGTGCCATTAAAGTCAGGAACGACTTTATCCGTCGCATCTCTCATCCCGAACCTGGCATGCCTGCCAAGAAGTATTTCAAGACTTTAAGGGAAGACTTTGCCGCTCATGCCAGCGATATTGTTGATCAACTTAATAACTTATAACACTCATGCTGAAATCTTTTTGCGCTTGGCTACTATATAAACACATGGGATGGACCGTCAACGTCACTGAGCCACATCCCGACAAGTTCATCATCTGTCTGGCACCACACACCAGCAACTGGGATTTTCTGATAGGACAGCTTTACAACAAGAGTCAGGGTTTGAAGAGTAATTTCCTGATGAAGAAGGAATGGTTCTTCTGGCCTTTGGGTCCTATTTTCCGCAGAATGGGAGGCATCCCCGTTTGGCGCTCCAAGCATACCAGCATGACAGACAACCTGGCGGAGACCGCCAAAAAGTTGCCTGCCTTCAAACTGTGCATCACGCCGGAGGGAACACGCTCGCTCAATCCGGAATGGAAAAAGGGATTCTATTTTATCGCACAAAAAGCTAACATACCTATATTATTATATGGAGTAGATTACGAGCGCAAACTGATTCAGTGTACCAAGACGATTATCCCCAACGGAAACGTCGATGAGCAGATGCGCGAAATCAAGCTTTATTTCAAACCGTTCAAGGGTAAGCACCCCGAAAACTTTACGACAGGAGAGGTATGAGCGGCATCATCAAATTTGTCAAGGTGATGGCTTTCATCATCTTCTTGTCTCTTTTCATTCCAGCTCATGCGCAGACTGCCAAGGACGAGGCTCAGTTGAAGAAACGGCTGAGGGAGTACTTTGAAAACTACAAGCCCAAGCACAACAAGATGCGCAAGTCGCCGCGGCTGGTCAGTGTGCAGACGAGTAAGACGGATCGTACAATGGCGATTACCGCCGATTCCTATTTTGCCGCTCAGGAGTTCACACCGGAAATCACGGAGTGGATCTATCGTAAAATCAAGGGCGAGTTGCCGAAAGTCTATCGGGCCTATCAGCTGACGGTGATGACTAACGGTATGAGCATTGACGACCTTATCCCCAACCGTCTTTCCAAGAATGCCGACAAGTCACGCCTATGGGGAGACATCGACTATCAGGGGGAGCCCTGGGTCAAGAACATTTCTATACCGGTGAAATACACCCACGGGTTGCAGAACCGGCACATTTCTCTATGGGCAAGCCATGGCAGTTTCTACGACCAGCAGAAAGGCTACTGGCGCTTTCAGCGTCCCAAGTTGTTCTGCACAACGGAGGATCTGTTCACACAGACGGTAGTTATTCCCTACCTCATTCCCATGTTGGAACTATCGGGAGCTTATGTCTTTTCGCCACGTGAACGCGACTGGCAGAAAGCAGAAGTCATCGTTGATAACGATGCGAACAAAGGGTTCTACAACGAGTTCAACGGAAGCCATAAGTGGGAACAGGCTCCCCTGCAGGGATTTGCAAAACACTCTGGCGTCTATCATGACAGAGAAAACCCCTTTGAGGCAGGAACGGCACGAATGGTGAAGACCACACGCAGTGCATCCCATGAGACCTTGGCAAACTACCAGCCAAACTTCCCCAAAGCAGGACGCTATGCGGTCTATATCAGTTATCAGACGCTCGACAACAGCGTGGATGATGTGCTCTATACGGTCTGGCATCGTGGCGAGCAGACTCAGTTCCGTGTCAACCAGCAGATGGGAGGCTCCACATGGGTCTATCTGGGAACGTTCGACTTCGATGCTGGCTATAGCGCTTTCAACCGCGTCACCGTTTCCAACAAGAGTGCTCATCATGGCATCGTGACAACCGATGCCGTGCGCTTCGGTGGCGGCATGGGAAACATTGAGCGCTTCGGACAAATCAGCAACCTGCCCAGGGCTTTGGAAGGAGCACGCTATTCGGCACAATGGGCAGGTATGCCTTACGGGGTCTATAGCAGCAAGGAAGGTGCTAACGACTATGCCGACGATATCAATGTTCGCTCGTTAATGACCAACTTCTTAGGAGGCGGTTCCTGCTACATGCCGACCATCACCGGGCGCAAGGTGCCTTTCGAATTGTCGCTGGCTATACATAGCGATGCCGGATATGCCAAGGACGGTGAAGGACTGATTGGTCCGCTGTCCATCTGTACCACCAATTACAATGGCGGCAAGCTCAATGCCGGTATCTCTCGCTTGGCATCGCGCGACTTCGCCGATGCTTTGCTGTACAACGAGATGTTGGACATCAAGTATAAATATGGTAAGTGGACTCGCCGCGAGATTTTCGATCGCAACTACTCGGAGACTCGACTGCCGGAGGTGCCCAGTGCCATCCTCGAAATCATGTCGCACCAAAACTTTCCGGACATGGTTTACGGTCAAGACCCGAACTTCCGCTTCACGCTGGCTCGTTCTATCTACAAGACCATCCTTCGCTATGTCAACGACCAGCACGGACGTCCCTTCATCGTGGCTCCGCTAGCTCCCGACAACTTCCGCCTGTCTTTCAAGAACAAGGACAAGGATGTGGTACGCCTGGAGTGGAATGCCGTTGACGATCCGCAGGAGCCCACCTCCAAACCTACCGGATATATCGTCTATACCGCCATCGGCGATGCCGACTTTGACAACGGCATCTTCGTGGAAGATGAGAAATTCGACGTGTCTCTGGAACCCGACCAGCTTTATCATTTCAAGGTCACTGCCGTCAACCGTGGCGGTCAGAGCTTCCCAACGGAAGTATTGTCGGCATGCCACGCATCGCAAGCCAAAAAGACGGTACTCATCGTCAACGGTTTCCACCGCTTGTCATCACCCGCCATCCGTAATACGACGACGGAACAGGGTTTCGACATGAACGACGACCCAGGTATCACCTATGGTCCTACGTACGGTTGGTCTGGCTGTCAGCAGAACTTCGACCGTTCGCAGATGGGCATCGAGGACGGCGGACTGGGCTATTGCACGGAAGAGATGACGGGACTGCTCATTGCCGGCAACGACTTCAACTATGTCAAGACGCATGCTGAAGCCATCGCTACCGCACAGCAGTATAACATCATCAGCTGTTGCAGCGAAGCCCTCGAGACGGCTAAGATATCTGCCAACGACTACGACATCATGGATCTCATCTTGGGACTGGAACGCAACGACGGGCACAGCCTACATTATTATAAAGGTATAAGCTATGCCATGCAGTATGTACTGAAAAACTACACCGCTGCAGGCGGTTCACTGCTCATCAGTGGTGCCTATCTGGCCAGCGACATGACGAACGACGGTGAGCAGCAGTTCCTGACCGATGTCCTTAAGTGCCAGTTCGCCGGACGCTCGGAGGCTGCCACCAACGAGGTGCGCGGTCTGGGTACCAGTCTGTTGTACTGGAAGCAGCTCAACGAATACCACTATGCCGCTACGGCAACGGACATCCTGCAACCTATTGCTCCGGCGTTCGCCGCCATGCAGTACATTGACGGCAACACGGCAGCCGTGGCATACCAGGGCAACGACTATCGCCTCTTCGCTATGGCTATTCCCTTTGAGTGCATACAGACCCAGCAGAAACAGGGCTCTATCATGCGAGGCATCTTGAATTTCTTATCGAAATAATCTTATAACAAACTTATCATCATGTATAAAATCCAAACCAATGCCAGCGGCACACGCAGCATCGACATCACCGACGAACACCTACAGACCATCGAGGACTATCAGCTCTTCCGCGACCTCATCGACTCTAATGGCTATGTCGATGAACAAGTACTCGACAAACTGAAGCTCAATCTCCGTTCCATGCTCGAGACGGACGCAGGAAAGGACAAGCGACTGCTTGACTTATGCTTAGACGTCATCTATCATGCTAACATGAAGGCTTTCGGTCTGCAGCAACTCGTCCTGCTATTCATCAATTGGAAGAACCGCAATAGCGAGCAACCGGCAGACAACAGCTGAACTTTTTATGGAATACAGGCTGACTGATTTCTTGCCAACAACCAAGAAGGAGTTGGAGCTACGAGGCTGGGACGAGGTGGATGTCATACTCTTCTCTGCCGATGCCTACGTTGATCACCCGTCGTTCGGTGCTGCCGTCATCGGACGCACCCTTGAGGCGGCAGGGTTTCGCGTAGCTATAGTTCCACAACCCGACTGGCATGGCGACTTCCGCGACTTCAAGAAGTTAGGACGGCCCCGTCTCTTCTTCGGCATCTCGCCAGGGTGCATGGACTCGATGGTCAACAAATACACGGCCAACCGCCGACTGCGCTCTGAAGATGCCTACAGTCCTGACGGGCGCCACGACTTACGACCGGAATATCCCACCATCGTCTATTCCAAGATTCTCCGTCAGCTGTATCCCGATGTTCCCATTGTGCTCGGAGGCATCGAGGCATCACTACGCCGACTGACTCATTACGACTACTGGCAGGACCGGCTGCGTCCCTGCATCCTCTGCGATGCTCCTGCCGACCTGCTCATCTATGGCATGGGCGAAAAGCCCATCGTGGAACTGGCCCGCAGATTGTCCGACGCCCTATCTACCCCCCATGCGTCCGATGGTTCACCCATCGGAACCATCCACGATATTCCTCAGACGGTATATCTCACCAATGCCATCACTCCGACAACCGACGACATCGTCCTGCACTCTCACGAGGAATGTCTGAAGAGTAAACGGTCGCAGGCAGAGAACTTCCGCCACATCGAGGAACAGTCGAACATGATGCATGCCCACCGTCTCATCCAGCCCTTCGCTCCTGCCGCAACAAAAACACCTGGCGAAGCCGCAGTGCCCGTCGCCCCGCCTGCCGCAACAAAAACACCTCGCGAAGCCGCAGTGCCCAGCGTTTCTACGCTGGGGCCCTCCGTCGTCGTCAACCCGCCGTACCCCCCGATGACCACCGCCGAAATCGACGCTTCCTTCGACCTGCCCTACACCCGCCTGCCACATCCTAAATATAAAGGCAAGCGAATCCCGGCCTACGAGATGATCAAGCACAGCATCAACATCCACCGAGGCTGCTTCGGCGGCTGTGCCTTCTGCACCATCTCAGCCCATCAGGGCAAGTTCATCACCTGTCGCTCCAAGGAGAGCATCCTACGTGAGGTACGCCAAGTGGTGCAGATGGACGACTTCAAAGGTTACATCAGCGACCTCGGTGGTCCTTCAGCCAACATGTACGGCATGCATGGCCGCAACATCAATATTTGTGAGAAGTGCAAACGCCCCAGTTGTATCCACCCGCAGATATGTCCTAACCTGGACACCGACCATTCGAAACTGCTGGATATCTACCATGCTGTCGATGCCCTGCCAGAAGTAAAGAAGAGTTTCATCGGCAGCGGCGTACGCTACGACCTGCTCCTTTATCACAGCAAGGACGAGCATGCTAACCGTGCCGCTCAGGAATATACTCGTGAACTCATCACCCGCCATGTCAGCGGACGTTTGAAGGTGGCTCCTGAACACACCAGCGACCACGTGCTGAACCTCATGCGCAAACCTTCCTTCCAGCAGTTCTATGATTTCAAGCGACAGTTCGACCGTATCTGCCGTGAGGAAGGGCTGCGACAGCAGATTATCCCCTACTTCATTTCCAGCCATCCCGGATGTACCGAGGCTGACATGGCAGAACTTGCCATCATCACCAAACGTCTCGACTTCCAACTGGAACAGGTACAGGACTTCACGCCTACTCCCATGACGGTATCTACCGAGACATGGTATTCAGGCTACAATCCCTATACATTAGAGCCGGTACAGAGTGCCAAGAGCCAGCACGAGAAACTGGCGCAACGACAGTATTTCTTCTGGTATAAGCCCGAGGAGCGCCGCAACATCGAGCAAAGCCTGCGCCGCATCGGTCGTGCCGACCTCATCAGTGAGCTCTGTCCCCAGAACAACACCCATAATACCCATCAAGCCCATAGCTCTCACAACTCTCATGCAAATCCTCGAACAGAACCTCGTCGCCAAGAACCCGAAAAAGGCCAGCGAAGACGGCGTCGTCGTCACCCCTGATTTTATAGCCGTCATCGACGGCAGCACCTCTAAAAGCCGCTATCAGCTGAGTCGCCAGCACCCCTTTCGTGCGCTGATGGCCCATGCCTTCCGTTGTTCCAATGGCCGCTATGCCATGCTGCTGACTGCCCGCTACATCCGCCAGATGGCTAAGACAACGACCTGCGACCAGTTCCTGCGTGGCGTTACCGCTTATTTCCGCAAACAGTATGACAACAACATGCTGCCGCGACTGTCGGAACACCCCGAAGACAGACTGACCTGTTCTGCCATCATCTTCAGCCGACTGAATCGTGAGATATGGATGGTGGGCGACTGTCAGGGACTCATCACTCCCCTATCCTCGCCGACCGCTACTGATACTAACCCACAACAGTCTCAACTGCTGGAGAATCCCAAGCCCAGCGAGGCGATATTGGCAAGTGAGCGGGCTGTCGAGGTGCGTAGGCTGTTGACAGAAGGCCATACCGTCGAGGAACTCTGCCGTAACGACTTGGCACGGCCAACCATCCTGCCGCACATGATTGAAACCATGCGCCAGCAGAACATCACTTATAGCGTCATCGACGGTTTCCCCATCGACCGCAAACATGTCCGCATCATTCCGCTCGACTTCCGCCCTTGGGAAATCGTCTTTGCCTCCGACGGCTATCCCTTCTTGTATTCTACCTTGGCAGCAAGCGAGGAAGCATTGGCACGGCAACGTCGGGAAGACCCGCTGAACATCGGTGACTTCCAGGCCACCAAGGCCTTCCATCCCGACTTCAACTCCTTCGACGACCGCACCTATATCCGTTTTAAAGTATAAGCAAAACTATTGCTTGATCTCAGGATGCTGAACAGCTAAAGGCATATCCTTCTGCGAGAGATAGAACATGTAGAGAATAACATCCTTCTTGCCACGGTTCTCGCCGTGATGGATCGTACCTACCATCTCTACCACGGGTTCACCCTCGTGTACCACCTTCTCCTTACCGTCAAGACCGATGATGGTCAGCTCGCCCTGAACCAGCACACCATAGTTCATCACAGGATGGTGGTGCCAACCTAACTTTTGACCGGCGGGGAACACATATTTCACAGCCACCAGCTCGGGGCGTCCCTTCAGATAGTCGGGCAACTCCACACCGTCCCAGCTCTGACTGGTACGAATCAGCTCCGTGCTTTCCACCTTCGTAGCCACACAGCTGTCGGCCTTGCATTCCTTGCTGTCCTTACAATCATTGCTTACCTTGCATTCTTTGCATTCCTTACAACCCTTGCATTCCTTGCAATCCTTGCAAGAAGTCATCACACTCATACCGCAGAATAACAGAGTGGCGGCAATCACCCATTGCTTCATTTGTTTCATTTGTCTTATATCATTAATCATTTCATGATCACACCTACGTGGCGTTTCACATATCGGCGTCAAAGGTACAAAGAAAACGCCAAACTACCAAATATTTTAATTTCCAAATAAATATCAAAATCATCCTCCCATCGTACCATAGAGGGCTAGAATGCCTATATACAGGGTTATTGAGCATAGGAGGATGAAGGCGATCATCCTCCCGTCAACCTCCCATGAACACCTGAACTGTACCCCAAAAGTTGAAGGTGTGCCGATGTTGGGGGATGAAAAACGAAAATGGGAGGATGATGGGAGGATGACGACGCGCATCCTCCCACGGTTCAGCCCTTTGAACATCGGGGTTTCAGCCTCCTATGGTACGATGGGAGGATGATTTACATGAAAGAATAAAAATTAAAAATTAAAGATTAAAAATTATAGCTGTGATGGAGTGAGCGTAGTTCTCGCATCGAACGAGCCGTACTTTCGCAGGCGACGAAACGTACTTTCGTCATCGTCGAAGCGGCACTTTACCAGCGACAAAGCGGCACTTGGTTAGAGGCGTTGGGGGTGGGGCGTTGTTCCACCCCATGGAACAACTGGCGAGGTGTACTGTAACGCCTTTCAGTCTGTTTCGCTGAGCTGAAATTAAACTCATTCAACAGTCGTCATTGCAAAATCGCCAAAGGCGACCATTCAAAATTCAACAATCAAAACTCAACATTCGCTTTGATTTTTAGTTAAAATACTGTTAAAAAAGGGATTATCCTACACATCTCTCACCCATCTATCACTACGCAAACCCCCATTCCCACAGGGTTTGTGATAGATGTGTAGGATGTGTAGGATAAAAACAAACTTTTAAGGAACTAGAGCAGGGGTTACATCTGATACACGCGGCTCATGCCGTCGGCTTCCATCGGGGCGATGGGTTGGCGAAGCAGGACAAGATAGAAGCGGGGAAAGGTCTCGACGGGTGGATGGTCGGCGATGTAGCGGTCTATCTTGCGGCGGGCATCGTTGCGCAGGGCATCGTCGTTGCAGGGCACGAGACGGCTTTCATCGACAAAGGCGATATGCCAGAAGGCCATGTAGCCGATGACGTAGTGCTCCACGGCTGCAGCCTCGTCATTGTCGATGCCGGGGATGCAGGACAAGAGGGGCTGGCGAGCATTTTCACAAATGCCCACCACGGCCCAAGAGAGATTTATGTAATGATAAATAGGTTCCATATCAGAAGCGGTTTTTCTCGTCGTTTCCGGCACCCGTGCCCTTGTACTTCGAGTTGGTGGCGTTGAAATTGTAGCGGACGGATAACTCAAACTTGCGGGAGTCTTTGTGGGTTTCCTGATAGAGAGAGCGAAGGCCGTAGCGGATGTTGATGTGCTGCTGCGAGTTGAACAGGTTGCGACCACCG
>CACYOC010000033.1 GCA_902775975.1 uncultured Bacteroidales bacterium
GTGATAGGTGTTGGCTATTACACCAGCAAATCTATTAACCACCACCTAACACCCAACACCTAACACCCAACAACCATGAAAAAAGAAACCTGGAAAACCGTCATTCAGATCATCGTCACCGTGCTGTCAACCATCCTCGGCACATCAGCCATCCAGAGCTGCATGAATTAGAAATTAGGAATTAGAAATTAGAAATTAATTAAAACACAAAGACACAAAGATACAAAGTTTTTATTTTAAAGGTAATCATAATTTCTCATTTCTCATTTGAATTTCTCATTTCTCATTCCTCATTTCTCATTTAATCTTTGTGTCTCTGTGTCTTTGTGTTCAAAATTTAAAAACTATGCGCAAAATAGACTTAATCGTTATTCACTGTTCGGCGACCCGCGAGAACCGGCCGTTCCCCGTGACCTCGCTCATCGCCTGCCACGACAGCCGTTTCGGCTTCACCGGCTACCACTACTACATTGAGCGCGACGGCCAAGTATATCAGACCCGTCACGAGAACCTCCCCGGCGCCCACGCCCGCCACTACAACCAGCACAGCATCGGCATCTGCTACGAAGGCGGTCTCGACGCCCAAGGCCGTCCCAAGGACACGCGCACCACAGCGCAGAAGGCCGCCCTCCACGCCCTGCTCAAGTCGCTCCGCATCGACTACCCCGAGGCCGTCATCCTCGGTCACCGCGACCTCCCGAACGTAAGTAAAAGCTGCCCCTGCTTCGATGCCCAGGAGGAGTACAAGGACATTTAGAATCACCCCTCCTACCAAGAGGATGTGCCCCACCCCACGGAGGCACATCCTCTTTTTCGTTATACCCACAAAATTTCCCTTTTTCCTTTGGCTATTTGCCAAAGATTTATTACTTTTGCAGGAAATATGGACTCTAACCGATACCTATGGCAACAAGTCGATTCACAGCAACCTCTGCTGACAAGAACTTATCTGAAGAAGATATCAAACTGAGATATATCACCCCAGCCATTACAGACAAGGGGTGGTCACTCACCGATATTACGATGGAAACCAAGGTGATGTTCACTGATGGTAAGATTAATCTGCGAGGTAATCTGGTAGCTCGTGGCAAAGCGAAGTATGCAGACTACATACTTTACTACAACAGAGCCACTCCCATCGCCATCATCGAAGCCAAGGATGCCAACCACAGCGTCAGTCACGGCATGCAACAGGCCAAGGAGTATTCAGAGATGATGGACGTACCTTTTGCCTTCAGCTCCAACGGCATGGGGTTCCACGAGTACGATTTCCTGACGGGCAAGGAGCGCACCATTTCCATGGACGACTTTCCTACCAAGGTTCAACTCTATCAGCGATATCTCGAAGAAAGCAATGGCGGTGCTGGTCTGAGCGATAACGAGCTGAAGGTTATCAATCAGCCTTATTGCACTGGTCAGGACATCTATCCTCCCCGCTACTATCAGCGCAAAGCCGTAAACCGTACGGTCGATGCCGTAGCACGAGGTGAGAAGCGCATGCTGTTGGTGATGGCAACAGGTACAGGAAAGACCTATACCGCCTTCCAGATTGTCTATCGACTGTTGAAAGCCGGGCTCATCAAGAAAGTGCTCTATCTTGCAGATAGAAATGTGTTGGTTGACCAGTCTATAGAGCAAGACTTCAAGCCCCTTGCCAATAGCATTCATAAAGTGAACTATCAGAAGGACAAAGGCACTAAGTCAACAGCCCATCAAGTATATTTCTCACTCTATCAGCAGCTCATTGGTGAAAATGGAAAACAACAATACAAAGAGTTGTTCAAACCTGAGTTCTTCGACATGGTGATTGTCGATGAGTGCCATCGAGGCAGTGCGAAGGATGACAGCAACTGGCGTGAGATCCTGGAGTATTTCAGCGATGCGGTACAGCTGGGTATGACTGCTACACCTAAGGAGACGCGCTATCAGTCGAACATCAGCTACTTTAACGAGCCCCTTTATACCTATAGTCTGAAGGAAGGCATTGACGATGGTTTCCTGGCACCCTTCAAGGTCATCAACATCACCACGAACATTGGTGACGAGTGGCGCCCTACCAAAGGCCAATGCGACATTTTCGGCAACGTAATTGAAGACCGCATCTATAACAATCAGGACTACGACTACAATATTGTTATAGAAGACCGCATCCGCGAGGTGGCTCACGAAATCAGCAGCTACCTGAAGTCCACCGACCCGATGGCAAAGACCATTGTCTTCTGTGCTGACGAAGACCATGCAGAGCGTATGCGCGTGGCTCTGGTCAACGAAAACAGCGAGATGTGTCAGAAATATCCTGACTACGTGGTGCGCATCACGGGCAGCGATGCTTACGGACAGTCCAAGCTCGACTATTTCATTTCCGTATCTTCCAAGACACCTGTCATAGCTACCACCAGCAAACTGCTCTCAACGGGCGTCGATTGCAAGATGGTGAAACTCATTGCCCTCGACCAGCGCATCAACTCCATGACCGAGTTCAAACAGATCGTTGGTCGTGGAACACGTATTCGCGAAAAAGAAGGTAAGACCCATTTCACCATCATGGACTTCCGCAACATCACACGCCTCTTTGCCGACCCCGACTGGGACGGTCCGTTGGAGGTGGACAAGGGATATATCAAGGACACGCCCAAGACTCCTCGCGTCACGCCTACAGGCCCCGAATTGCCGCAAGCTGCCGAGCCGCGTCCCATCGTATCAAGGGATGGCTGCCAAGTCAGAATCATCAACAAGGTTGTATCTGTCTATGACACTGACGGCAAACTATTGCGTACAGAAAACATAACCGACTACACTCGCAAGAATATCAACAACACCTATGCCAACCTTTCCGATTTCATCAATCATTGGAATGCAGCAGAACGCAAGGCAGAGATTTCCGACCTCTTGCGCGAAAGCGGTATAGACCTCCAGGCATTGAAAGAAGAGCAAAAGATGGCAGATGTTGACGACTTCGACTTCATCTGCCACATTGCCTACAACCAGAAGCCGCTCACTCGCAAGGAACGTGCCGATAACGTCAGAAAGCGCAACATCTTTGGCAAGTATGGCGACAAGGCTCGACAGGTTTTGGAAGCTCTTCTCGACAAGTATGCCAACGATGGCATCAGCCAGCTCGAAAACCGCAAGGTACTCAGCCTTGACCCATTCCGTCAAATCGGCTCTCCAGCCAGCATAGCAAAACTCTTTGGAGGCAACAAGCAATATCTTGAAGCCGTCAAAGAATTGGAGCAAGAAATATACGGTGTAGGATAATTATTAAATTGTAAATTGTAAATCGTCAAATTGTAAATACGAATGGCCCTAACAAACTTTGTAAAAAGCATCAGAAATATCATGCGCAATGATGCCGGCATCAATGGTGATGCCCAGCGAATAGAGCAGATAGCATGGATGTTGTTTCTAAAAATATATGACGAAAAAGAAAACGACTGGGAGTTTAATGAAGATGACTACAAATCCTTCATTCCTGAAAATTGTCGTTGGCGCAACTGGGCGCACGATGAAGGAGATGGTGAAGCCCTAACGGCAGAAGCGTTGTTAGACTTTGTGAACAACATTCTCTTCCCAACCCTCAAGGCACTTGAGGTTTCTCCAACCACTCCTATGCGTAGCGCCATTGTCAGGGCTACCTTCGAAGATGCCAATCAGTATATGAAGGATGGCGTGTTGCTTCGTCAGGTTATCAACGTAATTGATGAACTCGACCTCAGCAGCTATGAGGAGAGTCATGCCTTTGGCGAAATATATGAAACCATCCTTAAGGAAATGCAGTCAGCAGGTACAGCAGGTGAGTTCTATACTCCTCGTGCCCTTACTGACTTCATGGCTGAGATAATACAACCTCAGATAGGGGAGAAGATGGCAGACTTCGCTTGTGGTACAGGTGGTTTCCTTACCTCATGGCTGAAAGTTCTCGATACAAAGGTTAATACAGCAGAAGACCGCGAAAAGTATTCTCAGTCCATCTATGGCATCGAGAAGAAGCAGTTCCCTTATATGCTTTGCGTCACCAATATGCTACTCCACAATATAGAGTCGCCAGAGGTGAATCATGGCAATTCCCTTACCAAAGATGTACTCAACTATACAGATGATGACAGGTTTGATGTCATTCTGATGAATCCTCCCTACGGTGGTAATGAGAAGAATGACGTGAAGCGCCATTTCCCTTCCGACCTTGCTGCAAGCGAGACTGCCGACCTCTTCATGGTAGTCATCATGTATCGCTTGGCAAAGAATGGTCGCGCCGCCGTCATCCTGCCTGACGGATTCCTCTTTGGTACCGACGGCCCTAAGCGAGCCATCAAGGAGAAACTCCTGCGAGAGTTCAACCTCCACACCATCATCCGCCTGCCAGGCAGCATCTTTGCGCCATACACAAGTATTGCTACCAACATCCTCTTCTTCGACAACAACAAGGCTGAGGGAGCCAAGACAGGTTTCAGCACCGACAAAACATGGTTCTATCGCCTGGATATGCCTGAGGGCTACAAGCACTTCTCAAAGACCAAGCCGATGAAGTCGGAACATTGTCAGCCCATACGTGATTGGTGGAACAATCGCCAGGAGATTATCGACCAGGAAACTGGTGACGAGAAGTCCCGTTGCTTCACGGCACAGGAGCTCATCAATCTTGGCTGCAACCTCGACCAGTGCAAGTTTCCCAAGGACGAAGAAGAAGTACTTCGCCCTGAAGAACTCCTGCAGCAATATCACGAGAAGCGCACAGCCCTTGATGCCAAGACAGACCAGACGCTTTCGGAGATACAGCAGATATTAGGAATAACCCTATAGCAACTATAGCAACTATAGAATCTATAGCAACTATAGCAACTATAGAAAGAAGTGAAACCTAAAAAGAAAAGAAACCATGGCAAAAGATAGCGACAAACCCTTCAAGAGTATCTTCCGGCAGGTGCCGAAATGGCAGGACCTCTGGTTCTACCAGAAGACACAGGTGCTCTACCAGATGACCTACGTCTTTTGCGAGCGCTTTCTGCCAAAATGGGGCGACCGCACGGTCGACCAAATGGTGCAGGCTGCTCGTGCTGGCAAGCAGAACATCGTGGAGGGTACTGAGGATGGCAAGACATCTACGCAGATGGAGCTCCAGCTGCTCAATGTTGCCAGGTCGAGTATTGGGGAGTTGCGGCAGGACTACGAAGACTATCTGAAATCACGTCAGTTGCACCAATGGACGCCCGACGACGAGCGCTTTCAGCCTATGCAGAACTTTACCAAGAGTCACAACGTGCTCAGCGACTACGAGCCGTACTTTGAGAAATGGTCGGCTGAGGAGATGGCGAATATAGGGTTGACGCTTTGTTTCCAGGTGGACACGATGATGAACAAATACATGGAGAGCCTGGAGCGCACCTTTGTCACTGAAGGAGGCATCAAGGAACGCATGCACGCTGCTCGCACAGGCTATCGCCAGCAGCAGGACAAGCGCCTTGCTGAATTGGAGCAGGCTGTCCCTGCCTTGCAACGGCAGTTGGCGCAGGCTCAGGCGGAGGTGGCTGAATGGAAAGTCAAATACGAGGACTTGAAGCAGCGCGCCCTCAAGGCCTACCAAGAACAGAAAGAAGAAATAGAAAAGTTGAAAAAAGCAAAATGAACGCACAACAGTTACGCAACTCCATACTTCAAGAAGCCATAGAAGGTCGCCTTGTACCCCAAGACCCCAACGATGAGCCAGCAAGCGCATTGCTGGAGCGCATTCGTGAGGAAAAGAAGCGACTTGTCAAGGAAGGAAAGCTCAAAAAGAAAGACCTCGAAGAAAAACCCATCTCCGAGGATGAAAAACCGTTTGAGATTCCAGATAGTTGGGAGTGGTGTAAACTTGGCTGGATTGGTAATTGGGGGGCTGGTGCAACACCTGCCAAAGGCAATCCAGAATATTACGATAATGGAACCATACCTTGGCTTAGAACGGGAGAATTAAATAATGCTTATGTTTATGATTCTGAAATAAAAGTAACCCCAAAGGCTTTGGAGAAATGTTCGTTGCGCATGTGTAATGTTGGAGATGTTCTCATTGCTATGTATGGAGCGACAATTGGCAAGGTCGCAATCGCTGGTATTAAATTAACGACAAACCAAGCTTGTTGTGCTTGTACTCCATATGAAATATACAATAAGTATTTGTTGTATTATCTCATGGCAAGCAAAAAAACATTCATCGAGATGGGTGAAGGAGGAGCACAACCTAATATTTCAAGAGAAAAGATTATTTCATTCCTCTTTCCTCTCCCCCCTCTTGCAGAGCAGAAACGCATTGTGGCGAAGATAGAAGAGTTGCTTCCAAAGGTGGAGGAATACGGAAAGGCACAAGATGCACTCAACAAACTGAATGAGGAACTGCCAGAGAAACTTAAGAAGAGTGTCCTCCAAGAAGCCATTGAAGGTCGCCTTGTTCCCCAAGACCCTAATGACGAGCCTGCAAGCGTATTGCTGGAGCACATTCGTGAGGAAAAGAAGCGACTCGTAAAAGAAGGCAAACTCAAAAAGAAAGACCTCGAAGAAACACCAATCTCCGAGGATGAAAAGCCTTTCGACATTCCTGAGAGTTGGGAGTGGTGCAGGATAAGCGATTTAGGTGAGATTGTTACAGGAGGGACTCCTTCTAAGCTGAATCAAGAATATTATGGAGCAGAATATCCATTTTATAAGCCAGGAGATTTAGATAAGGGAATTGATATTTGTAGCTCAGTTGATGGATTATCCCAAAAAGGGTATGATGCTTCAAGGAAATTGAAAGCCTATTCCATATTGGTTACCTGTATTGGTGCAACTATTGGCAAGGTTGGTCTCATTACAAAAACGGGGGCATGTAATCAGCAGATTAACGCTATTCTTCCATATAATGTATTGTTCCCTCAATACATTTATTATACAATTTGTTCTCCATTATTACAATCGATAATAAGGAAAGATGCTGGTCAAACGACTCTTCCCATAATGAACAAAAATAATTTTTCCAAGTTGTTATTCCCTCTCCCCCCTCTTGCTGAGCAGAAGCGCATTGTGGCGAAGATAGAAGAATTATTCAAAGAAATAGAAAAACTAAAAGCATAACGTCATGGCAGAATTGGCTCTTATCATTGGAAATGGATTCGATATTGACATGGGAATACCGTCAAAGTATTCAGATTTTGCTGATAGTCCTGAATTTCACGATTTGACGAGAAGGATGAATGATATGTATCGCCAAGAGGAACGTGTCAATTCGCTTGTCTTGCAAATACAGAAAGCTGCTTTAAAGTCAAACTGGTTCGATATTGAAGAGGAAATACACAAATATGTGATAGAACACGACCACCTTGAAGAAGAAATGGTTAGGCTGGTGCGTGCTGAGTTCGAAGAACTTAAGAAAACATTAGCAAATTATCTTAAACGCATAACGACAAATTTTACTGCAGACAATAGTAAATTAAGCACTAATTTATATTATCGTCTGAGTGAGTGCCCATTAACTGCAACAGAGATATATTTCAACTATACTTATCCACGACAATATATAAAGCTTCCATTACAGCCAGAAATATTTAATGGCGGTCAACATTGGGTTACCTTTGTACATGGAAGTTTGCTGGATAATGATATCGTACTTGGTTGTGATTTACAAGAAGGTGAACAGGTGAATAGACAATTGTCATTCATGTACAAATACAATCAGCTCAAGAAAGCGAATCATATTGCAAGGAGCATTCTTGAAGCAAAAGAGATTGTTTTCTTCGGACACTCTGTCAATGAAATGGACTTTTGCTATTTTAAGGAGTTCTTCAAGGTTGCAAGTACTTCCCCTAATCCTATGCGGCATCTCACAATAATAACATACGACGATGAATCAGAAAGAAACATCAAAGACAATATAAGGAATCAGGGCATATCAGTTTCTGACCTTTACAGCAATCTTTGGACATTTGAATTTATACATACTTCTAAATTGTACGATAAAGACCAACAAGAGAATAAGAAAGCGGCAGATTTTAGAAATAGACTCATAAATGACTACAAAAGAGACAGACACTTGTAAATAACAAAGAAATAAAGGAGCAAAATTATGAAACTGATTAGTTGGAATGTGAATGGGCTGAGGGCCTGCGAGGGCAAGGGGTTTAGCAATATCTTCAAGGAGTTGAATGCTGACTTCTTCTGTCTGCAGGAGACGAAGATGCAGGAGGGACAGCTGGACCTGAAGTTTGACGAATATGAGTCGTACTGGAACTATGCCGAGAAGAAGGGATACTCTGGTACAGCTATCTTCACCAAGCATCAGCCGCTGGCGGTGAGCTATGGCATCGGCAAGGAGGAACACGACCACGAAGGACGCGTCATCACACTGGAGATGGAGCAGTTCTACCTCGTCACCTGCTATACGCCGAACTCGCAGGACGGACTGAAGCGTCTGGACTACCGCATGACGTGGGAGGACGACTTCCGTGCTTATCTGATGGCACTGGACCAGAAGAAGCCCGTCGTCGTGTGTGGCGACCTGAACGTAGCCCACGAAGAGATAGACCTGAAGAACCCGAAGACGAACCGCATGAATGCCGGCTTCACTGATCAGGAGCGCGAGAAATTCACCACGCTACTGAACAGCGGCTTCATCGACACGTTCCGCACATTGTATCCCGAACAGGTAACATATTCGTGGTGGTCGTACCGCTTTCAGGCACGACAGAAGAATGCAGGATGGCGCATCGACTACTTCGTAACGTCAGAGCGCCTGCGTCCACAGATTGCGGACGCCAAGATTCATACCGACATCCTTGGTTCAGACCACTGTCCGGTGGAGCTGGACCTGACGCTGTAAGCCTGCGTCGCGGCAGCTACACCTCCCGTCCGTTGAGGAACACACGGCGTATGACGGGCTGCGTGTAGGCATAGGGAATGTAGTCGAGCGAGGGAATGGGCTCAGTAACAAAGCAGTTGGCGACCTTGCCAACGGCTATGCTGCCGTGGGTATGGCTCAGTCCCATGGCATACGCACTGTTCAGCGTGGCGGCATTCAGTGCCTCAGCAGGTTGGAGACGCATCTTGATGCACGCCAAAGACACCACAAACTTCATGTCGCCCGAGGGGGTAGAGCCGGGATTGTAGTCGCTGGCAACGGCAACACCGAGTCCCTGCTGTATCATCTTACGGGCAGGAGCAAACGGCATATTGAGGAAGAACGATGTGCCAGGCAGTGCCGTCGGCATGACATCGGAGCCTTTCAGCATCGTGATATCATCATCGGTCATGCTCTCCAAGTGGTCAACACTTAGGGCGCCACACCGGACAGCGACCTCCACCCCACCCGACGGGGCCAGCTCCTGACCATGAATCTTGCCACGCAAGCCATACTTCATACCTGTCTCCAGGATGCGTATAGTCTCTTCGGGTGTGAAGAAGCCACGGTCGCAGAACACATCGACATAGTCGGCCAGTCCCTCGGCAGCCACTGCAGGCAGCATCTCGTTGACAACCATATCTACATAGTCACTCTGACAATGGCCTCGCGCTACGGCATGGGCACCAAGAAAAGTGCTGACGACCGTGACGGGCGACGACTCCTTGATGCGTCGGATGACGCGCAGCATCTTCAACTCGTCAGCGGTATTGAGACCATAGCCGCTCTTGATTTCCACGGCACCAGTACCCTTGCGGATGATTTCATTGACGCGCTGCATCGAGGCATGGTACAAGTCATTTTCAGACATGTCGTGCAGACGGTCGGCACTGTTCAGGATGCCACCACCCCGACGGGCTATCTCCTCGTAAGATAGTCCGTTAATTTTGTCTGTAAACTCCTGTTCACGGCTACCGGCATAGACCAGGTGCGTATGGCTGTCGCAGAACGATGGCAGCACGGCACCACCTGCGGCATCGACCACCGTGTGCCCGATGGTTTTCCCATCGGGACCAGGCACAGCCCCCTCGCCGAAAGCGGCAAAGCGGCCGTCCTCGATGAGCAGCCATGCATCGTGCAAGACGTCCTGCCGTGCCATCTCAACACCCTGCAGACGTTCCTTGCCGTGACGATCCACCAGCAGCAGACCAATATTCTTAATCAGCAGGTTCATAGGCGTTCGTCTGTCTGGGTTATTCTATGCGTTCGCTGCGCAGGAACTCCACACTCTTGGCAATATGCGGATACATCACCTCGTCCTCCTCGATAAACGGCACTACCTGACGGTAGTCAGCAAAGATGCGCTCGATGACGGGCGATGACTTCAGAGGGCGACGGAACTCCAGGGCTTGGGCAGCATTGAGCAATTCGATGGCAAGCACACGCTCCGTATTAAGCACGATGCGATGCAGCTTGGTGCCGCCATTGGCTCCCATGCTGACGTGGTCTTCCTGACCTTGCGACGTAGGAATGCTGTCGGCAGACGACGGCATGCACAGCGTCTTGTTCTGGCTGACGATAGAGGCTGCCGTATATTGCGGAATCATAAATCCACTGTTCAGTCCGGGCTTGGCCACCAGGAAACTGGGCAGGCCGCGTGTGCCGGACACCAGCTTATAGATGCGGCGCTCGGAGATGCTGCTCAACTCCGACAATGCCAGTGCCAGGAAGTCGATAGGCAGTGCGATAGGCTCGCCATGGAAGTTGCCTGCCGAGATGATCAAATCCTCGTCAGGACATACCGTCGGGTTATCGGTCGTGGCATTGATCTCCACGTCAATGACCGACTTGACATACGAAACGGTATCCTTGACAGCCCCATGCACCTGAGGAATGCAACGGAAGGAGTAAGGATCCTGCACGTTCACCTTGGGCTGGGCTATCAGTTCACTGCCCCTGAGCAGGGCATTCAGATGGCGCGCCGTAGCCAACTGTCCAAGATGAGGACGTACCATGTGGACGGCAAGGTTGAAGGCATCGATACGGCCGTCGTAGGCCTCCAGCGACATGGCGGCAATGACGTCAGCCCACTCGCTGAGACGCTTGGCCTTGATGCAGGCCCACGAAGCGAACGCTGCCATGTTCTGCGTACCGTTCAACAGAGCCAGTCCTTCCTTGGAAGCCAGACGTATAGGCTGCCAGCCCATGCGCTGGTTCAGTTCGGCGCCCGACATCAGTTTGCCCTGGTACTCCACCTCGCCCAGTCCGACCAGCGGCAGACAGAGATGTGCCAGGGGTACTAGGTCGCCACTGGCACCCACCGAGCCCTGCATATAGACCACAGGATAGACGTCGTTGTTAAAGAAGTCGATGAGTCGTTCGACGGTGTCGAGCTTACAACCCGAATAGCCGTAGCTGAGCGACTGAATCTTCAGCAGAATCATAATCTTCACAATGTCGTTGGGAACGCGGTCGCCACAGCCGCAGGCATGCGACATCATCAGGTTTATCTGCAACTGTGCCAGCTGGTCGGCTCCGATGCTAATCTTGCAGAGCGAACCAAAACCGGTAGTCACACCATAGATGGGCTCTTTGCTCTCGGCAACCTTCCGGTCGAGGTATTCGCGACAGCTGACGATGCGCTGACGGGTGTCGGCACTGAGTTCCAACTGGTAGTTGTCTGTTATAATCTGTTCGATCTTGTCAAGGGTCAGATGACCCGCAGAGATTTGATGGATATTCATAAGGGAATGAAGGAAATTAATGGGAATACTGTGTGTCGATGATTCCGTCTTCGACAAAGTTGGGTAGGGTAACCACCAGTCCGGGGGTACGCTGCATCTCGCGTTTGATGGCTTGTATGGAACCTTCGTTGCGGGCCCACGAGCGACGGGCGATGCCATTGTTGACATCCCACAGCAACATCTCACGGATGTGGCGGTCGCTGTCGGCACTGCCGTCGATGACCATGCCGAAGCCACCATTGATGACTTCGCCCCATCCTACACCACCGCCATTGTGAATGCTGACCCACGTGGCACCACGGAAGGCGTCGCCGATGACATTCTGTACTGCCATGTCAGCACAGAACTGTGAGCCGTCATAGATATTCGAAGTCTCACGGAACGGCGAGTCTGTGCCACTGACATCGTGGTGGTCGCGACCTAACACGACAGGAGCCTTCAACTCACCACGGCGGATGGCATCGTTGAATGCCAGTGCTATCTTGGTACGCCCCTCGGCGTCGGCATACAGAATACGAGCCTGTGAACCGACCACCAGATGGTTACGACCTGCCTCACGAATCCAATGGATGTTATCAGCCATCTGACCTTGTATCTCCTTTGGAGCCTCCTTCATGATTTGTTCCAGCACCTCAGCAGCCAGACGGTCGGTCGTAGCCAGGTCCTGCGGGTCGCACGACGTGCATACCCAACGGAAGGGACCGAAGCCATAGTCGAAGAACATGGGACCCATGATGTCCTGTACGTAAGAGGGATAGCGGAACCGCTTCTCTCCATCAGCAGTTGTCCAGATGTCGGCTCCGGCACGGCTGGACTCCAGAAGGAAGGCATTGCCATAGTCGAAGAAGTACATGCCCTGGTCGGCCAGACGGTTGATGGCAGCAACCTGTCGGCGCAGCGAAGCCTGCACGCACTCCTTGAACTTAGCAGGGTCGTCGGCCATCATCTTCTTGCTCTCCTCCAGCGTCAGTCCTACAGGATAGTAACCGCCAGCCCAGGGGTTGTGCAGCGATGTCTGGTCGCTACCCAGATCGACATGTATGTGTTCGTCGGCCAGACGCTCCCAAAGGTTAACGACATTGCCAACGTAGGCCATAGAAACCACCTTTCTCTCTGCCACAGCCTTGCGGATAGCGGGAATCAGCTCGTCAAGGTCATCGTGCAGTTCATCGACCCACCCCTGCTCATAGCGCTTACGGGCTGCCTTGGGATTAATTTCTGCCGTCACGCTGACCACACCAGCAATGTTGCCGGCCTTAGGCTGCGCACCCGACATACCACCCAAACCGGCAGTGACAAACAGTTTCATATTGTCGCCGCCCACCTTGCGGGCTGCATTGAGCACGGTGATAGTGGTGCCATGCACGATGCCCTGCGGACCGATATACATATAAGAGCCTGCCGTCATCTGTCCATACTGCGTCACACCCAGTGCATTGCCGCGCTCCCAGTCGTCGGGCTTGGAGTAGTTGGGAATGACCATACCGTTGGTCACCACCACACGCGGGGCATTAGGATGAGAAGGAAAGAGTCCGAGGGGATGACCGCTATACATGACCAGTGTCTGCTCGTCGGTCATCTCTGACAGGTACTTCATCACCAGCCGATACTGTGCCCAGTTCTGGAAGATGGCACCATTGCCACCGTAGATAATCAGCTCGTGAGGATGCTGGGCCACACGCGGGTCGAGGTTGTTCTGTATCATCAGCATGATAGCTGCCGCCTGACGGGAACGATGTGGATACTCGTCGATGGGACGGGCCTTCATCTCGTACTGCGGACGGTAGCGATACATGTAGATGCGTCCGTACTTCTGCAGCTCGTCGGCAAACTCGGGTGCCAGGGCGGCATGCAACTCACGGGGGAAGTAGCGCAGGGCATTGCGCAAGGCCAGACGCTTCTGCTCAACCGTCAGGATGTCCTTGCGGCGCGGCGCATGATTGATGTCGGGATCATACTGCGGCATCTCGGGCAGAGTGGCGGGGATGCCCTGACGTATCTCTTGTTGAAATTCTGATATTGTCATAGGGATATACTGTATGCTTACTGAATTTTAGACGTAACAATGGTCATGATTTCCTGTTCTGCCTCGTTGGCCTTTGCTATCAGTGCGTCAGCCTCGGAACAAAACTCAGAGGCTCGCTGACGGTCCTTGAGCGAGGCAGCGTTGATCTTCACGTTCAGGCCGGCACCCAGTACGGCGGCACGGGCTGCCAAGACACCAACACCGGCATCGCTGACACTATTGGGATTGCCCTCGGCAGCCATGGCACGGCAGAGGTCGAAGACTTCAAAGGAGGTTTTCATCGTGCGCAAGGGAACCTCGGTAGCATAGAGCGTAGCCTCCTGAATGGCCTGTTGGCGGGCTGCCTTTTCCTCATCACTGCCCTTGGGCAAGCCAAAGGCTGCCATGATGCGGTTGAAAGCTTGTGTATCCTCATCGACCAAGTGCAACAGGGTAGTCATCAACTCCTGACCCTTGTCGGCCCAGACGGAGAACTCATGCCAACGATCGTCCCAACCTGCCTTGTGACTGGAAAGGTTGGCAACCATCGAACCCAAGGCTGCACCTAAGGCACCCATATAGGCAGAGATAGTACCGCCACCAGGGGCAGGACTCTCGCGGCTGGTCTCCTGGGCAAAGTCCTTCACAGTGAGACCAACCAGTTTCCGTGCGGCACCGTTTGCAGCAGCATCTTCCAACAGATATTCGATGACTTTTTTGCGAGGCTCGAAGGGACACAGGTCGTCCAATCCCAACGACTTGACAGCCATCTGGATGATATCCTCCTCGGGGATGCCCGTCGAGCGGTGCTGCTTCTCCAGGAAATAGCGGCCAGCCTCTATCAACACCCGCTTGGGCACGAGACCGACAATCTCGGTACCCGTGACTCGGATGCCACGGTTCTGGGCACAGCGGCACACCTCGTCGAAGCACTTGTGCAATGGGGCGATGTTGATATCCGTGATATTCATCGACACCTGAGCGATGCCGTATTCGTCAATATACCACCCGATGGCCTTGGTACCCTTCAGCGTTCCGGGCTGCATGATGATGTTGCCCTGGGCATCGCGCTTCGGTGTACCTGTGATGGGATTGCCCTCACGGACGGGACGACCTTTCTCTCGGACATCAAAGGCAATGGCGTTAGCACGGCGCGTCGATGTGGTATTGAGGTTGTAGTTGACGGCGATGAGGAAGTCGCGCGCACCAACTACCGTACAACCAGTACGAGCCACGCCCTCATCATAAGGACGGGCACCATAGTCGGGAGCCTCATTGGGGTCGCTGATACGCTGAGGAATACCCTCGTATTCACCACGACGACAGACGGCCAAGTTCTTACGCTCAGGACGGAAGGCGGCAGCCTCGTAGGCATAGCAGGGAATACGCAACTCCTGGGCAATACGTTCTGCCAGCCCATGAGCCAGTTGGGCACACTCCTCAAGGGTGATGCCACTGACAGGAATGAGGGGCAACACGTCGGTAGCGCCGATGCGCGGATGGGCTCCATGGTGCTTGCGCATGTCGATGAGTTCACCGGCAGTCCGCACGGCACGGAAAGCTGCTTCGCAGACAGCCTCGGGTTCACCGACGAACGTCACCACCGTACGGTTGGTGGCCTCGCCCGGATCGACATTGAGCAACAGTACGCCTTCTACACTCTCTACCGCAGCAGCAATCTGCTGGATAATATGCTTGTCACGTCCCTCACTGAAATTGGGGACGCACTCTACCAGTTGTTTTTGTCTTGCCATAAAATATAATAAGGTTAGTAATCATGATATTTAGACTGCAAAGGTAATCATTTTCGTTGAATAAAAGAGGGCGTTTGCTGAATTTTTTTTGGCAACACACATTTTTTCCGTATCTTTGCAGCAGATATCAATATTAATTTATTTAAGCGATATGAAGAAGACTATGCTAATGATTCTGCTCTGCATCCTGTCGATAGGCATGCGAGCCGGTGACTACCAGTACCTGGTATTCACACTGAGCAATGGTACTACACAAGCTGTGACGGCTACTGACCTGACCATTGCGTTTACAAGTGACAACCTCATTGCTACCAGCGGTGGAACGACAGTGGCTACCCTACCCCTCGCTACACTGACCAGCATGGAGTTCTCTGTGGATGGCAGCACGGGCATCAGCCAGATCAGTGCCAATCAGCTCGTAACGGACGAAGAGACCGTCATCTACGACATGCAGGGACGCCAGATGCCGCAAGGTGCAGCACTGCCGAAAGGCGTGTATATCGTAAAGAACAACAACAGAACGCTTAAAGTAAACATCAGATGAAGAAGACTCTTTGCACCATAGCCGCAGCGCTGACGATAGCAGCAGCGACGGCACAGACACTGAACGTCACCACCGGTGGCGCCACGTATCAGTTTCCCGCAGCCCAGGCAGGACAAATGACTTTCACGGGTGGCTCTACGATGACCATTCTCAACAAGACCTTCACGCTGAGCGACATCGCCTCGATGTTTACGGACGAGAGTGCGGTGAGCGACAACGAGGTGAACGTGGTCTATGACGGCACGGGAGCCTTGGTATATGTTGCCGGCAACATCGCACAGTATATTGATGTCGCCGTCAGCGGAGCACACGTCACCATCACCCAGAGCGACGCCGTCACCAACGACCTCATCAACGAGGGCACCATGGAGGAGATTACCTATAACCTCAGCGGTGCCTCTACGGACGGTTCCCTGACATTAGGCGGTTCTGCCAAATGTACGGTAACACTGAACGGACTGGAGCTGACCAATCCTAATGGCGCTCCTATGAACATCACCAACGGCAAGCGCATTGACCTGAGCGTAAAGAAGGGAACGGAAAATACGCTGAAGGACGGAACGGCCAGCACCGCCAAGGGTTGTCTCTACTGTCAGGGACATCTGGAGATGAAGGGCAAGGGTGTGCTAAACGTCTATGCCTACGGCAGCAAGGCGCACTGTATTAAGAGCGGCGACTACATGGAGATGAAAAACTGTACGGTGAACATCCTCGCAGCTACCAAGGACGGTGTCTCGTGTAACGAGTACTTCCTGATGGAAAGCGGTACGCTGAACATCAGCAGTGTGGGCGACGACGGCATCCAGTGTGACATTGACAACGATGAGGGTACGCCCATCGCTGCCACTGATGCGGCAGAAGGCGGTCACGAGGACGAGGACACGGGCAGCATCTACATTCTCGGCGGTACTATCAATGCCAACATCACTGCCGATGCCTGCAAGGGTATGAAGTCGGAAGGCGATATGAACATCACCGACGGCACCATCAACATCACCACCAGCGGCGGTGGCGCATGGGACGCTGACAAGGTGAAGACCAAGTCGGCATCGTGTCTCAGCGCTGACGGCAACATGAACATCAATGGCGGCACACTGACACTGACCAGCACTGGTGCTGGCGGAAAGGGTATCAATGCCGACGGTGCACTGACCATCGGCGGTGGTACGACGACCATCACGACCAGCGGCAACGCTGTAGTCGCCAGCTCGACAGGTACGCTGTCCGTTGTCACCAACTCAAGCACACTTGACCGTTATGACTCCGACTACAAGTCATCGCCCAAGGGTATCAAGGTCGATGGTGCCATCGTCGTCAACGACGGTATCATCAGCGTCACCACGAGCGGTGCCGGTGGCGAGGGCATTGAGTCAAAGACGAGCATCACCTTCAATGGTGGACAGACCTACGTCAGTTCTTCTGACGACGGCATCAACGCATCGTACAATACAGACACCAACGGCACTGGCGACATGACGGTCAATGGCGGCTACATCTACTGCTACTCTACAGGCAACGACGCTATGGACTCCAACGGTAACTTCTATGTCAAGGGCGGCTTTATCTATGCTATCGGTGCCGGCGGTGCAGAGAAATCGCTCGACGCCAACACAGAGGGTGGCAAGAAGCTCTATATCACGGGCGGCACCCTGGTAACGGTCGGCGACTTAGAAAACGGTGTCAGCATCAGCAACGGCACGTGCAAATACACTACCTCATGGACTGGCAATACATGGTGCGCACTCTATAACAACGGCACACTGGCTGCAGCCTTCTATACGCCTACTAAGAGTAGTGGTGGCGGTTTCTTCGCACCCGGTGGCGGCGGTGGCATGGGCGGTTCGCAGAAGCTCATCGTCTATACCTCATCGACACCAACCCTCAAGTCGGGCGTCACCGTCAGTGGCGGTACGGAAATACTGAACGGAAAGGTGAACATCGACGGAACAGTTAGCGGTGGAAGCAGTCTGACACTCTCGAACTACTCATCAGGAGGCGGTTTTGGCTGGTAAACAGCCATCCGCCGAGAAATGAGAAGAAGGGATTTTTCCGGGCTCTTGGCAAACATACCAAAGCACGCTTAACGCCATCATGTTAAGCGTGCTTTTTCGATGAAGCAGCATCGCATCCGACAGGGGCTTACGTTCGCTGAACGAAACAACAGATTCATTGAAAGTTTTATGTATTGTGCAGTTTTATGACTACTTTTGCATTGTCAATTAAAAAGCAAAACATAAAACAACAAGAAGTACAAAATAAAATGCACACATTCCCGTTTCATAAGTGGATGGAAAAACAGTCACGACAGGAAAACCTGATATACTTAGTGCTGTGGGCCATGCTCTTCGTGGCTCCACTACTCAGCATGTATGTTCACTCCGTCAGCGATCAGAACTTCGTTTTTGAATGGAGTGACCTGTGGATCGTCTGGCCTACGTTCCTCGTTTTCCTGGTGTTGTTCCTCATTCACAACTTTCTATTGGCTCCCCTGCTGATCTATCAGCAACGACGTTCGCTCTACTTCTCGATAGTAACCGTCATCGTGGTGCTCTTCAGCGTCTATCAGTGTACTACGAAACCCCGCGACTTCCGCCCAGACTTCCCAAAACAGGAGATGCGCCATGAAGGACCTCATCATCCTCATAAACACCCACCCGTATTCATCGGGCAGCACGACGTCATCGCCGTATTCATCCTCGTACTGATGTTCGGCATGAACGTGGGTATCAAGGGATATTTCAAGCACCGTGGCGACCAGAAGAAGATGAAACGGCTGGAACACCAGAACCTGGAGCAGCAGCTGGAATATCTTAAGTATCAGATCAATCCGCACTTCTTCATGAACACGCTGAACAACATCCACGCCTTAGTGGATATCGATCCCGAGAAAGCCAAGAGCACCATCGTGGAACTATCGAAGATGATGCGCTTCATCCTCTATGAAGGCGACAAACACGGAGTGCCACTGACACGCGAATTTGAGTTCATTCGCACCTATCTCTCGCTGATGCGACTGCGCTATACCGACAAGGTAAAGATTACGGTGGAGCTACCTACTGAAGTGCCTGACAAAACGGTACCGCCACTGATGCTTATCAGCTTCATAGAGAACGCCTTCAAACACGGTATTAGCTATCAGCGAGACTCCTTCATCGACATCCACGTCAGCGTAGAACAACAACGGCTGCGATTCCTATGTCACAACTCGAAGGCCGACAAACCTAACCAGGAGAAAGGCGGTGTAGGACTGGCCAACGTCAGACAAAGACTGCAACTGCTATACGACAACAACTTTACCCTGAACATACAAGACAACCCTGATACTTATCACGTTGAACTAACGATACCACTATGATACGATGCATGGCCATAGACGATGAGCCGCTGGCTCTTCAGCAAATAGTAGCCTACATAGGCAAGGTTCCGTTCCTGGAACTGGCAGCACAGTGCCAGAGTGCCGTGGAAGCACGTCAGTTCTTGGAGAACGACACCGTGGATGTCATTTTCTGCGACATCAACATGCCCGACCTGAACGGCATGGACTTTGTGAAGTCGCCCACTGCCCCACCCCTCATCGTCTTCACCACGGCTTATGCTGAATATGCCGTAGAAGGTTTTAAGGTGGCTGCCGTGGATTACCTGCTCAAACCCTTCAGCATGCAGGACTTCCTACGTGCCGCCAATAGGCTGAAGGAAAGAATGCTGGTCGATGAGAAGCCTCTTACCTCTCACCCCTCACCTCTTACCCCTAAAAATGACAATGACGTCATCTTCCTCAAAACCGAATACCGCATTACCAAGGTCAACATCAGCGACATCCGCTATATCGAGGCCATGAGCGAATATCTGAAGGTTTGGCTGCGCAACGAAAAGAAACCCATCATCACGCTACTCAGCATGAAGAAGATGGAAGAGCGGCTGCCACAGAACTTCATGCGCATTCACCGCTCATACATCATCAACCTGAACGACATTCAGGAGGTGAATAAAAACCGTGTCATCATGGATGCTGACACCTACCTGCCCGTGGGCGAGATGTATAAGGATGCTTTCCAACAGTATCTCAATACGAAATTTCTTGGCAAATAAATTTGGTAGTTTGCGTTGCTTTTCGTACTTTTGCAGGCAAATTATACCAACGAGACCCAAGAAATATGAAAAAGATATGCACTTTCCTGTTGGCAGCCCTGATGGCTACCCCCTTGTTTGCACAATACCAGACAGCATCGCAGCGTAGCCGTTACAACCGTAGCGACACAGAGCACTACTATGGGTTGCGACTGGGTATCAACTCTGCCTCGCTGAACAGCGACATGGTAGATATGGACATGACGGCGCGTACAGGAATATCGGTCGGCGGCGTCTTCGGACTGCAACTGGCTAACTCCAATCCCATCTGGTTGGAGGCAGGACTCCTATACAGCGAGAAGGGCGGCAAGACGCGTGACGCACAAGACGGACAAGTAAAGTGCCGACTGGTGTATCTGGAGATTCCCATCGTTGCGAAGTATTCCTTCGATGTGGCTGACGACCTCTACATTCAACCCTTTGTCGGCATGTATGGTTCGCTGGGCATTGCCGGTAAAATCAAGGAGTACCGCACCCGCAGTTCCTACAGTTCCTATCATAACGTCAACCGGCCGGATGCAGGATTACGCATAGGCTGTGGCATCGAGTATATGATGGTGTATGCCGAGGCTGGCTTCGACTTCGGCATCGTCAACATCAGCAAGGACGACTTCCAGTCTGTCCGCAATCAGGCACTTTTCTTCAATGTAGGTGTGAACTTCTGACCATTGCTTATCGAACATAAAAAAAGAGACTTCACAACGAAGTCTCTTTTTCATTATAGTAGTGTCTGCTTACTGCATGTCATAGACCACCTGCATCAGTTTCTTGCCAATCTCGTCGGCAGACTCCATAGTGGCAGCCTCACTATAGACGCGGATGATAGGCTCGGTATTCGACTTACGTAGGTGTACCCATCGCTCGGGGAAGTCTATCTTCACACCATCAATGTCGTTCACCTGTGCCGTAGGATCCTGGGCAAACATCTCCTTGACCTTCACCAAGATGGCATCGACATCGGTCTCCGGTGTCAGGTCAATGCGGTTCTTGGCAATCTGGTAGTCGGGGAAGGTCTTTCTGAGTTCGCTGACGGTGCAGCCCTTCTTGGCCAGTGAGGTCAGAAAGAGAGCGATACCCACCAAAGCATCGCGGCCGTAGTGGCTCTCAGGATAGATAACACCGCCATTGCCCTCACCACCGATGACAGCTCCCACCTCCTTCATCTTGGTGGTGACGTTAACCTCGCCAACGGCGGCAGCAGCATATTTGCCTCCATGACGCTCGGTAACATCGCGCAATGCACGGGTAGAACTGAGGTTAGAGACGGTGACAGGGGTGCCTTCGGCATGCTCCAGCACGTAGTCGGCAACGCTAACCAGCGTATATTCCTCGCCAAACATCTGACCCTTCTCATCGATGAAAGCCAGACGGTCCACATCAGGATCAACAACGATACCCAGGTCATAGTGGTTGTTCTTCAGCTCCTGCATGATACCCTGCAGGTTCTTCTCCAAAGGTTCAGGATTATGGGCAAAGTCGCCGCTGACCTCTTGGTTCAGGAATTTATAAGTGACGCCTAAACGGTCGAGTAGTTTCGGGAGAACCAGTCCACCGACACTATTGATAGCATCGACGCAGACACGGAACTTCTTCTTGGCTATCAGGTCGGCATCTACCAGACGAAGATCAAGTACAGACTGTACATGACGGTCGTCAAAGCTGTTGTCAACGGTAACATGTCCCAATTCATCGACCTCGGCATACTGAAAGTCTTCCTTCTCTGCCATGTCCAGCACCTGCTGACCGTCGGCAGCCGTCAGGAACTCGCCCTCACGGTTGAGTAACTTCAAGGCGTTCCACTGACGTGGATTGTGGGAAGCGGTAATGATGATACCACCATCGGCACCACTCATACGCACGGCCAACTCGGTAGTAGGTGTCGAAGCATAGCCGATGTCCAACACATCGCAGCCCATACCCACCAAAGTACCACAGACAACGTCGCGAACCATAGGACCGGAGATACGTCCGTCACGACCGACGACAATCTTCAGCTTGTGGTCTGCCGATGCGGAGTGTTTGATAAACATGGCGTAAGCCGTTGTAAACTTCACGATGTCCAGCGGATTCAGCGTATCGCCCGTGCGACCGCCAATGGTTCCGCGAATACCCGATATAGATTTAATAAGTGTCATGGATATATTTCTTACTTCTAATTACTAATTTCTTACTTCTCACCCTCCTTTCAGATAGGGCCGGGGTGGGTCTCCTCCTACAACGACCGCTGATAGGTGATTTCATAATAATACGGTGTCACACTGGAAGAAGCGTCGGCAGTACCCTGCGAATGGGGTACTATCAGACGTACCTTGGAGACTTCGTCGTTTTCACCTTCCGTATAGCCGACGTTGATGTAGTTCAGGGGCACCAGCCAACCGCTGGGTACGGTGGCAGAACCATGATACTGGTACATCATGCCCGAAATGAAGGAAGCAGTAAAGTTAGTACCAGTACGCATCACGTTCATCTTGTCGAGATACTGCGACACATCTACCGTTCCCACTCCCGTCAAAGAGATGTAGGAATGGATGTCGTTACGGATAACGATTTGGTCGGTCAGCAGGTTTTTCTCAAGGAAACGGCTCAGCAGTACCACGTTCTTCTTCTCTTCCAACTTCTCGCCACTACCCTTGCGGACAATCTGCATATAGACACCATTGCGCGAGAAACGCACATATTGGTTGGCATTCACGTTGGTGGTCTGTCCCTGAGCATTGAAGGTAGCCTCGTCGATAACGGTAATGCCCTGTGAGGAAATGAAGCGACTGATGGCGTCTTGCTCCTTCTCCTTCATGTCGGCATAGGTTTCTACCTTGTCGCATGCCGTCATCAACAGGACAGACAACAGCATCAGCGGATAAAAGATTCTTTTCATTGTCAATATTTCATGTCTAATTTGGGCGCAAAGGTACGATTTTTCCACCAAAAGCCCATGCCTGACGGTCATTTATCAAGGGATATTATACTACTTTAACATGCTTTCAAAGGCTTGCAAGGCCTGACGCACCACCTCTACGGCTTCCTCTATGGAACAGTTCAACCGCCCTCCTGAGGCATTCAGATGACCGCCACCATTGAAGAAACGCGCCGCCACCTCGTTGCAAGGGAACTGATCGACGGAACGTAGCGACACCCATACAAGATTGTTCTTGTCGGTGTCTTCACGCAGCGAGATACTCAGCTTCAAGCCCTTGATTTGCAGCGGCATGTTGACCAACCCCTCAGCATCACCTTTGATGAAGTGATAGGCCTTCAGGTCCTCGCGCGTCAGCGTAAAGTAGGCAGCATGGCGCTCCTCATCGACCACCAGCTTGTTGCAGAGTACATGTCCCACCAGTCGCAGACGATGCTCGGAATAGTTGTGATAGACATTGCGATAGATTTTGTCCTTGTCAATGCGCTTGGTCAACAGTTGGCTGATGATATAGTAGATATCGGCATCGGACGAGTTATACGTGAAACCGCCAGTATCGGTCATCATTCCTGTATAAATCGGTACTGCGAAATGCTTGCCCTGCTGCTCATAGAGCCCTAACTGCCACACCATACGGAACACTAGTTCACTGGTACTGGAGAGTTCCGGACGTGACACGCAGACAACAGTAGGAATGTCGGGGCCTGGATGATGGTCGATGAGCACTTTCTTGGCGGGCGATGCCAACAGGACATCAGCCATCTCGTCAGTACGCGAGGCGGTATTGAAGTCCAGACAAATCACAAGACTGCACATCTTCAATACGGTATCAATGAAATCCTTGCGCTTGTCGTAGCGGACTATCTTCTCACTGTTCGGCAACCACTGCAGATAGTCGGGGTACTGGTCGGGAGCTACCATCACCACATCCTTACCCAACTGGCGCAACACCTCGCCCATGCCTAACATGGAACCCAAGGCATCGCCATCAGGATTCTGATGACAACAGAGCACGACGGTCTCTGCTTCATCAATAAGGGAGCGCAGCATGCTGCACTCCCCATCAGTCATGATATTATTCAGCATCAATTCTCTTTTTCAATTGTCAATTCTCAATTGTCAATTAGAAAAGTTTGTTTGGATAAACGCCCTCATCCACCAGTTTCTGGATGCGATCCACGGTGGCCTGACGGTCGGCAGCATAAGTCACACCAAACCACTTCGAGGTGGTATCGAGCACCTTCACAGTGGCAGTGCCATCCTGGATGAGCTTGTTCACCATCAAGGGGATGAAGAACTCTGCCTTCAAATTCTCCATATTCTTGGGATCACTCAGGAACTCCTTGAAATACTCCTCGGAATAGTGGAAGTAATCAGGAGTAAAGCCCCATACATTCATCGACACAGGAGTCTCGTCCTTCACGGCAACCCACTGACCTTGCTCGTCTTTGTAACGCACAGGCTGAGCGGCATCACCAGCCTGACTGCCATCGGCAGCACAGCGAACAATCTCAGTACGCTCCACTACAGTGGTCAGGCAGCCCTGAGCATCGGTAGAACAGATGCCACGAGCCACCGTACCATTCTCTGAAAGGGTATTGCCTACTCGGAAACCTACCATGGCATATTGGTTCTTAGCCCCCTCAGGCAGGCTACTCAGGAACTTACCCATTACCATGAAAGCGTCGCGGTTGTAGAAGTCGTCACAGTTGATGACGCAAAACGGTTCCTTGATAATATCCTTACCCATCAGCACAGCATGATTGGTACCCCAAGGCTTCTGACGACCTTCGGGAACACTAAAGCCTTCGGGTAGTGCATCCAGTGCCTGGAAGCACAACTCGCACTGCACCTTTCCCTGATATTTCGAAAGAATCTGCGTACGGAACTGCTCCTCAAAGTCTTTACGAATCACCCAGACAATCTTGCCAAAGCCTGCCTGTATAGCATCGTAAATGGAATAATCCATGATGGTTTCACCGTTGGGACCCAGCCCGTCAAGCTGCTTCAGACCGCCATAACGGCTGCCCATGCCTGCTGCTAAAAGAAATAATGTTGGTTTCATAATTTGCACTTTTATGATGTTATATTTGTATATTTGGCGACAAAAGTACAAATTTTTTATGGAACAGCCAAAATATTTCAATAAAAAAAGCCTGACGACTATCAGACTTTTTATTGGAAAGGAATGATTCCTCATCGTTTAGTTGCGGAGGCAGGAGCAGCGATTTTGGTATCATTTTCTTCATGGTTACCTGCAGAAAAGCCTAATGGTGAAAGGTGTTTCCGGTGAGTCATACTTTTCTATTTTACACTGTCCGAGTTTTGTCCGAGTTTTAAGACCATATCCAACCTGGCACCAAGTTCATCTTTGACTTTCTTTAAATCAGATATGCGCTCGTCTTTTTCCTTAATAACCATACGGAGAGCCTTGTTTTCAGCTTGAAGAGATTTCAAATCCTGATTTACCACAGAGGAATTTACAATATTTTGATTTCCGACAATATGAGGGGATTGTCCGATTTTGTCCGACCCCCCAAAAAAATCATCCAACGAAATATCCAAAATATTACAAACCTTCATGGCAGTTTCAATGGTGGTATTCGGACGCCTCAGGAAATCCTTTATTGTCCTATGCGTATCCTCTCCCCACATCAGAATGGCGAACTGCCTCTCGCTCATGCCTCTGGCACGAATTGCTTTTGACAAAAAGTCCAAATCAACATTAATACATTCGTATCTCATAATTCTTCGTATATGTTAAATCCTCTTAAAGACGGGGTTAAATATCCGTCTTTATTTGGAATATTCCGTTTTTAATGTTACTTTTGCCACAAATTTAACGATTTATTTTTAAAAAACCAAATTTATTATGGGAGAAAATCAGAAGATTGACGTTCGGGTTTATTACCAAGAACTATCCAAAAAGGAAAAAGGGAAGTTGCTTCGCTACCTCAATAAAAGGTACGACTACCCATCTTCAACCATGAGCAGAAAACTGGGGAGAAGTCCACTAAGTCCATTGCGACGTGATGAGGAAGAGAATATCATCAAAACCATTGGGACTGGCGTATGGAGGCAATAGAGTTCAGAGTTTCCCCCGACGGAAAGGTATATTACAAGCAGGGAAAAGCCGAAGAGAAACGGCTGACCAGATTCTGCACAGGAATATGCTTGGAGGTTCTGGGAATTATCCACGAAAGATTCCCAGGTGCCTGGGCAAGGCTTAATTTGATATACAAACCTAAAAATAATTCGTCTGCCGCTAAAGACGTGGCAGCATTCTCCCTCATAGAGCGCTTTATCCGCTGCAACTTCGGTGAGCACGATTTACTTACTCCTGACATTGAAAGAGACATCCTGCATTTTGAAGAAGTCCGCTGTCCACTTAGGGGAATATGCCCTGATGAAAACATCATCTGTAAACCCCAGAGTCTATACAGGTTGACGCCTGCAGAGAAGGAAGTCGCTAAACTGTACTTGAGGGGTGACACTTTCGACATGATTGCAAGAGAGTTGGGGAAGTCACCATCGACAGTGAAGCAGCAGCTTTGGAAACTTAAAAAGAAACTTGGTGCCAAGAACTGTAGGGAAATCATCAGAGTCTTGAGAATTCATAATATATAGCTCCTACCACACGGCGCCTCGCCATGCCATAAATTAATACTCTAAGCCAACAATCTTTTCAGGCGGGGCGCCATCTTTAAACATAAAACAATGCATCCGGATTGTCAAACGTGCAAAGATAAACGCAACTGCATCAATGGAGCTAGATGCATGAAGTGTGGTTGCTATATAGACATAATAAATAAAAAACCGTGTAAAGATGAGAAAGGCCCAAATCAATGAATTAAGTAGGTTAGATGTTGGTGGCAATGCCGGCTGCATCTATGAAGAATACTACAACAAAGGTAAACACAACGGGTACTCAAGGAGCACCAGGTATATCCGCTATGTAGCTGAGATAGTTGTCGCAGGAGAAAGGTTCCGCCATCGTTCCATGGACAGGAAAAAAGTGGAGGACTGGCTGAAAGCCGTGCGTTCTGGCCACATCAAGCCAACCCAAAAGGGTGCTGACTGGATGCTGATGGAACAACGAAAAAACATGGAACTTAGAAACTACGAAACGATAGTAAGTGCGGCAGAGGAAGCTGTGCTGGTGATGAACTTCGCTGAGAACAGAGATATTCAGCCTATCAACAAGTACATGCAAGAAAGACTTCTTCCTCACATGGTTTACTATTGCTGCCACACCCTTTGTCTTGGTATGGAGAATAGCCTTAACTACACAAAACAGGCAGCAGCACTCATCTATACAATGCTCTTTGACGGCAAACCCATTACCAACATGACGAAGACAGCCAAACGTATGCTCCGCGTCAGAAAGGATCACCGGGATTTTTTCTTCTATGAAAAGACACCCAAAGTTGCCAAGATAGCCATCAATAACATTGATATAGAAAAACTCGGAGAAGTATGGAAACTAACCAAAGACAAAAGAATATGAGTAAAAGTGAAAGTTTAGCAAAGCTTATGGCATTAGAGGTGGAAGCCATTGCTATGGGTAAGCAAATTAAGAATGAGGCTGCTGTGGCGCGTCAGGAACTGGCCGACCGCCAACGCAAAGGCCTCACTGGTGATGCTGCCATCGCTCATTATAATGAGTGGATGCAGCGCTATGGTATGGAACACTTAAAGGTAAGAAAGGAGGTGGAATCATGATTGTATGTCATAGTTTCTTTTATAAGGCGCATCCGAAGTATTTGAACGAGGCTGTCCAGATGATGCGCGACGTGAATAATTGCTGTTTCTTCCGTCACGGCGACTTCGACGGCTGGGTGATAGAGCTACGAAGAAGGCTGAGAGAAACAACCGGCGGGCGATTCGAGAAGAATGACATCCAATTATTAAGAACAAGTGGACAGATTCAGATTGAAGTCAAGCATGGCATGGACTATGCTGCCAGAATTGACTATATTATCGTAGAAAAGGCGCTGACTCAACGTGTCATCGGAGGTGATATTGTCAAACTATGTCGGTTGGACCCTGAGGGGAGCATGGTATATAACGAAAAGGAGGCCATAGTATGAAAAGACAAAGAAAAAATTTGAGCCTTCCAGCCATAAAAAAATTTCGGGAGGCTATAGCTAACGGAAACACTGGAACCTATCTGATTGAATCCGGAGAGAAAGTAAATGCCGGAAGCGTTAAGGTGAAATACACTCTAAAGAATCGCCCTTGGGTAGTTACTGTTGAAGCAAAGAGGATATATAAGAACAAACATTGACATCCTAGAATAGTATGAAATTTTACGTTTGTGGAAAAATCGGCAAGAACAATCCAAGTCCGGAGACACTTGCCAAGTTCAAGAAAGCCGAGGACATGCTAAGAAGCAAAGGTCACGAAGTGTTTAATCCTACAACCAGCGGCCTAGGTCGCCATGCCGAAAGCCTGGCGCAAGCAGCTGACTATGATACTTCCTTCTATCAGGAAATCATGCTACTTGATCTTGCGCAATTGGCACAATGCGATGCCGTGCTCGTGTTGGAGGATTGGCATAATTCGCCAGGAAGCAAGCCTGAGCTGATGCTTGCAATGGCTCTTCAAATGCCAATTTACCAGGAGGCTCCAAACGGTCGCCTATTCCCGGTTAAGTTCGACGTCAGAAAGGTTATTGAATACCAGGATCCTAATAAGGCCATGACTGTCGGAGAGGTAATTGAAAAGCTTATGGAATTCACACCAGACACTCCCATGGTGATGAGTGCAGACTTTATGCTGGGTGAACCTTTTGTGCAAAGCTTCGACCGTCAGATTCACGGGCCTATCTATGAGGTGAGGGCGAATGATGATCTGAGGGTTAATTGTGGAATGACAGCAGTATTAGATGCATACATGAGCTGCATTATTAGTTTTGATTAATATGCCCATAAAAGTCTATATTCCCAGAGATAAGTTAACACCTGAATTGCTTAGGTTGTTTGGGTTTACAGAAGGGGAAATTAATGATTTCTTCGAACATCACGTAGCTCCTGTGAGAGTGGATACAAGTATCCACGATATGAAAGATATTGAGTTTGACGAATATGAAGAAGTAAAATGAAAATACCCCCCCCGTTATACGTAGTAACCGGACTGTGGCACGGCAGAAAGCGAGAGGCCATCAGTCTGCCCTGCAGCCGTCTGAAGGCTGTGGAGTTGAGAGACTGGACGCGCAGAACGTTCCAGAACATCAACGTGTATGTGGATATTCAGATAAGGGAGGTAGTAAGGATTTGAACGAATAAACCGTGTATTTTACATCCTGCCTGACAATCACTATATTTGCAACCGCAAGTAAGACCGAAGAGTTATGATAGACCAAAAGTACATTGACATGATCATCG